>NZ_JBHTCS010000010.1:0-271390 GCF_042665615.1 Rhodococcus daqingensis
TCTCGGTGGCTCGATCGGGATGGGTGTGAGCATGGACGGCCCGTCGATCTCCGGTTCGTTGACCGTCCCGGTCTCCGCCGGTCAGGTCAAGTTCGTCGGTGTCGCGGGCAAGGACATCAAGCGCAACGGCAAGTACGCGGTGCAGTACCAGGACACCCAGATCGAGATCCAGAACTGCGGCGGCTACGCCCAGGCCCGCGCCTACACCGTCGTCGAGATCGTCGGCAACGACTACTCCAAGACCACCCTGTACGGCCAGCCGTTCAGCATCGGCTGACGGTTCTCAATCCATATCCGAAGGGAATCATGAACTCCAGCAACACCGGCCTGCGTCGCGGGCTGCAGATCTCCGCCGTCGGCGCGGCCACCGCCGTCGCCCTCGGCTTCCTGTCCGCGGGCGCGGCGAACGCCGACACCGTCGTCCCGCTGCCCGGCGGCACCATCACCAAGACCCTCGCCGACGGCACCGTCGTCACCGTCACCATGACCGGCGAGTCCGCGAACATCTCCGGCTCGATGGGCGCGACCCCGCTGCACCGCAACGTTTGGGTCTCCGGCTCGGCGAAGGTCGAGATCTCCGGCGGCTCCGGCGCCGAGGGCGGCGACATCGAACCCGGCTACATCGTCGCCTGCCAGCTCACCCTCGGCGGCGAAAGTGGCGGAGGCGCAGGAATGCTGTCCGATTGGGAGGGCAACGGGGACATCGACGGCGACGCCACCTCCGGCACCGGCACCATCTCCATCGGACCCGGCGAGGCCGCGAGCTTCTCGATCCTCGACCTCGAATCCGCCGACGACTTCGGCGGCGAATCCCACTCCGGCGAGCACTCCTTCGAAGGCGCCTCCGGCAGCGTCACCTGGGCCGACTCCACCATGGGCGTCGAGGGCTGCGCCGGCTACGCCCAGGCCCGCTCCTACGTCAACGTCACCGTCGACACCGAGAACGTCAAGGGCACCGTCACCCTCTGGGGCCAGCCCTTCAGCATCGGCTGACAGCAGGCTCGACCGGCCCGGACGCCACCGACCCGAACCCGGAGCGGCCGCGGCCGGTCCCGGCGCCGTCGACGTCGTCGACCGAGGGGTTGAAATGGTCGTCGATCATGCCTCGCTCGGCCTGCTGGGCCCGGCGCAACGACGGCGACCGGTGGGCGTAGCGATCGAGGATCGCCCGCAAGACCGGCTGCTCGGAGACCAACTCGTTCCACGCGGTGTTCGGCGGGGCTCCGTCCTCGATCACCTGGTCGAGCTTCGCGGCGAGATGGGTGGTCCATCGATGCTCGAGCGCGAGCAGGACGCCTTCGGGTCCCCCGAACAACCGCTCCATGCCGGGCAGGTCGGCGAGCAGACCGGGGTCCGCCGGGTCCACCCGGGCCCGGTCGAGGACCGTCTGAAGAACGGCCCCACGTGCGTGAAAGTCATTCCAGGACACTGCACTCACCTCCGTGGTCTGTTGATACCGCTGACGCTACGGAGCGCTCGGGCGCGGTTCGACGTGCCACGGTCGCGATTTCGTCTCCTACCGTGGGCGGAGATCGTGACCGCTCGTGGCACGATGCCATCGACCGGATCTGCGCTTAGGCTGGCGGGGTGAAGGTGGTATCGGAGTACCTGCACCGCCGCATAGCGGTGCTGCCCTACGACTACCCGCCCGCGATCCCGATCGCGGGCGATATCTGCCTGATCGCAGCCGCCATCATCGCGGTCGCGCAGCGCGGAGCCCTCATCCCACCCGGATGGGCGCTGCTCGGCGGGCTGATCGCGATGAGCGCCTGCCTGTGGCTGACGCTCGGCCTGCCGCTGCCCCACCCCCGGCTGGTGCCCGTCACCCTCATCGCCACCACCTTTGTCGGAACGGCCCTGCTGCTACTGAATCCCGTGTCCAACGACATCGCGCCGTTCATTCTCGTCGTCGCCGTTGCCCAGGTCGCGGCGACGACCGGACCGAGGGTGAGCGTCCCGGTGGCCGTCGCGGCCGGCGCGATGGTCGCGGCCGCGGCCGCCTTCGGCGATCTCGAAGGCGTCCCGCAGTACCTCACCGGCGTCGGGCTCGGGTGGATGGTGGGATTCATGCTCCAGACTCAGCTGCGCCTGCTGCAACGGGAACGTGAAGCCGTGACCCGCCTCGCTGAGCAGGCCGCGAGCGACGAACGGCGCCGCATCGCCCGTGAGGTCCACGACGTCATCGCGCATTCGTTGAGCATCACCCTGCTACACCTGACCGGTGCCCGCCGGGCGCTCCAGGAGGATCGGGATGTCGACGAGGCGATCGACGCGCTCACCGACGCGGAGCGACTGGGCAGACAGGCAATGGCCGACATCCGGCAGACCGTCGGACTGCTCGACGCCGGGCCGGCCAGGGTCGCGCCCGAGCCCGATATCACCGACATCCCGGACCTCGTCGCAGACTTCGTCCGAGCAGGCGTCCACGTGAAGTACGACCTGTCCGGCAACCCGGAGGCCGTTTCCGCGGCAACCGGTCTCGGCCTGTATCGGATCACCCAGGAATCGCTGGCCAACGTCGTCAAACACGCGCCCGGCGAGACCGCGAAGGTCCGGCTCCGCGTCGCGGACGATGCGGTCGTCGTGTCGATCGTCAACGGCACCCACCGCGCGCCGCCACCCGAGCGCGGCATCGGCTCCGGCCTGAGGGGGATGCGGCAGCGCGCCGAACTCCTGGGCGGCTCGCTGGTCGCGGGCCCGGAGTCGCACGGGTGGTCGGTGCGCGCCGAGTTCCCGCTCGGGACCGAGCTCCGCAACTGCGCCCTCTCGCGCAGGATCCCCGGGCTCTCGTGACCGCGACCGACGTCAAGGTGCTTCTGGTCGACGACCAGGAGTTGGTCCGTTCGGGACTGCGTCGCATCCTGCGACGCAAGGACGGCTTCGTCATCGCCGGCGAGTGCGCCGACGGCGCCGAGGTGCCCGCCGCGGTGGCGCTCCACTCGCCCGACGTCGTGGTGATGGATCTGCGCATGAAGCGCGTCGACGGCATCGAGGCGACGCGACAGCTGCGAGCGACCGATAGCCCGCCGCCGGTGCTCGTGCTGACGACCTTCGACGACGACCAGTTGCTCTCCGGCGCGCTGCGCGCCGGAGCCGCCGGCTTCATCCTCAAGGATTCGCCCGCCGAGGAACTCATCCGCGCCATCCGCACCGTCGCCGAGGGCGGCGCATGCCTCGATCCGGCGGTCACCGAGCGGGTCCTCGCCACCTACCGCACCTCGCCGGCGATCGCAGGCAACGGCGCCTCGACCCTGGATGAGCTGACCGCGCGCGAGGTCGACGTGCTCACCCTGATCGGGCGTGGACACACCAACGCCGAGATCGGTCGCGAGCTGGGAATCTCCGGCGTGACCGTGAAGAGTCACGTCGGTCACATTTTTCTGAAGCTGGGCCTTCGCGACCGGGCCGCCGCGATCGTGTACGCCTTCGACAACGGCATCGTCAGCCCCGGCGGCTGAAACGAAAAAAACTCCGACCTCGAGTCGAACTCGAAGCCGGAGTTTCACAACCACTCGTGGTGGCCAGGGCCGGGATCGAACCGGCGACCTTCCGCTTTTCAGGCGGACGCTCGTACCAACTGAGCTACCTGGCCGGGCGGCACCCGAACCGAATGCCTATCGCACTGTGCCTGACGGCACTTTGCGACCCTGACGGGACTCGAACCCGCGACCTCCGCCGTGACAGGGCGGCGCGCTAACCAACTGCGCCACAGGGCCTTGCAAGAGTGTTGGTGTCAACAACACTCGATCTTACCGGTCGTACTGTACCCCCTACGGGATTCGAACCCGCGCTACCGCCTTGAAAGGGCGGCGTCCTAGGCCGCTAGACGAAGGGGGCCCGCCGAATCTCTCCGGCAATTCCCTCAACGGCTTTCCGTTGGGAGCTGGGATAGCTTATGACACAGTTTCTCGAAAACCCAAATCGCCTAGTCAGAGCCGGTTTCCGGCCCATTTTCGGGGGTCACGGCGCCCGCCTCCGCACGCAGGTCCAGCCAGCCGGTCCGCCGCCAGCCCTCGAGCCACTCCGGCGACGCCAGAGCCTCCAGGACGACCGCGAGCGCTTCCTCGAATCGTTCGCGCAGCGGCGTGCTGTCGGCGGTCAGGTCGAGCATGTAGCGCTGGCCCGCCAGCGCCGCGCCGAGGACGCGGGTGAACGTGCCTGGGTCGGCCCCTGGCCGGAGCAGGCCCTCCGCCTGTGCACGCCCCACGAGCTCGTACGCCGTCTGTCCCCACACCTGGGAACCGCCGGCCCGCACCTCGGCGTAGAACTCGGGCTCCACGATCAACCGGAACTCCGCCTGGACGATGACGTCGTTGGCGAACCGCTCCGCCAGTTCCATGATGATCGAGTGCAGTACCTGGAACGGGTCCGCGTCGACGGCCTTCCAACGATCATTCGTCTGCGTGTAGTGCTCGAGCGCAGAGGCGAGGACGGCCCGGGCCAGCTCTTCCTTCGACTCGAAATGGAAGTACATCGCCCCCTTGGTGGCGTGCGATCCCTCCAGAATCGTGTTCACCGACGCGGCGGCATAGCCCCGGCGGGCGAATTCCACCGCCGCGGCTTCGACAATCGCGGCGCGCGTCCTGCGCGCTCGTTCCTGTTGACGTGCCATATGAGCCAGTCGCCTCCGAAACCGTGCAGCTCTATCCCGTGCCCCGACAGGCCACCAGACGACCTCGTTGTCACCATAGCCCTAAATTGGACGAATTCGGGGCAACCTCGTGCGGATTCCACCTACCTGCGGGTAAGGTGTTCAGACTGCGGAACACACCGGGTGGTATGATTTCACCGGCTCGGGTGCGGCGCAGGGGGTGCGCACCCGAGCCGTTCGCGTTTTCGGCGAGTCTCGATACCCGCCGCTCACAGCCGGTCTCGACGCGTGAATTGCCCGTCACCCCGTGGGGATGGCGATGATCGCGGCCACCGCGGTGAGCTTCTTCATGATTTCGGTCAATGAATCACCTTGCATCGCAAGATGTGTCGCAAGGATCGACTCGATCGTGTCCCCTAGACCGTCGATCCGGATCTTCTCGTCGAGAGCATCGAGGGTGACGAGCGCGACGATGTCGCGGGCCCCTTCCCAGGCCTTCCCGTCATCATCACGCACCGGCGCGCGAACGAGTGCCGACGCGGCCGAGATCGGAGGGCCCTGTTGCCGGGGTCCCGTCCTCGCGGACGCGGCGAAGCCACTAGACTCCAGCAACGCGCCCCTATAGCTCAGTTGGTAGAGCTACGGACTTTTAATCCGCAGGTCGTAGGTTCGAGCCCTACTGGGGGCACCACCGACCCCGTCAGGCAATCGCCTGACGGGGTCGTCTCGGCTCGGGCGACAGTCGACGCACCGGCCGCGTCAATGGCCTTCTGCGCCGGATCGGAGCATGCTCACCGAATGGAACACATGGTCGATTCGCCTGTCCCGCTCTTCAGTCATCCCGAGACCACCACCCTGACGGGCTCGGCCCCGACACCGGGGTCCGCACCCACGCCACAGCAACCCCTGTTCAGTAGTCCCGCGTCGGGCAACGCCGGCCTGGACTGAGCGGCACCCGAAGCGGGTTCGAGGGTCGACACCCACCCACCGCGGGTCCAGAATGGGGACACCGGAAGCGAGTGACGTCACGCTCCGATCCTCCCGAGGCCGGTGAGCGTGGCGGCGCACATCAGGGAGGCTGCCATGAGCGATTCCGAACACGTCCGCGAGGTTCGCCGCGACATGATCGTCGTCGTGACCGGAGTCGCCCTCGTGCTCCTGAGCATGTGGGTGCCGGTCCAGGGCGACCGGCAGATCACCGGCTCGATCCTCATCCTCGGGTTGCTCGCCTACTCCGCCGGTCTGTGGGCGATGTCCACCGAATCGCGGTCGAGCCATTGGGGTCTCATCGCGCTGGGGCTCTTCCTGCTCGCCACACCGCTGGCGATGAACTTCCCCAACGGCACCACCACCGCGGCCACCGTCGCCGTGGTCGCCGGGGCGATCATCACGGTGGCGGGCGCACTGGGCCTGGCGGCCGGGCAGCAGGGCCGCCTGCCGCTCACCCGGGCCCGTCAGCGAGCCTGACGGCGCTTGGTCCGCGGCAACGTCAGCGTGAGGCCGATGGCGACCAGGAGCAGGGCACCGATGTAGCCCACCGTCGCCGTCCACCCACCCCACCCGTATGCGACCCCGGCACCGACGGCGGCCAGGCTCGAGCCGAGGTAGTAGGCGCACAGGTACAGCGACGACGCCTCGGCCCGGTGCGCGGTGGCGAGCGCGCCCACCCATCCACTGGCGACCGAGTGCGCGGCAAAGAAGCCGCCGGTGAACAGGAGCATGCCGACCAGTACCGAGGCGAGGTTGTCCGGCAACGTCGTCACCAGGCCGGCCGCGCTCACACACACTGCCGTCAACAGCACCCATCCCCTACCGAACCGGTCGCTCAGGCGCCCGGCCACCGCGGCCGTCACGGTCCCCGCGAGATAGAGCAGGAACACCGCGCCGACCGCCGACTCCGGCAGGCCGAACGGCTCGGCCAGCAGCCGGAAACCGAGGAAGTTGAAGGCGGAAACGAATCCGCCCATCAGGAGGAAGCCGAGCGCGAACAGCACCCTCAGGTCCGGATTACGCAGGTGCAACGCGAGATTGGCCGTGACCGTCCGCGGACTCACCTGCCGCGGGCGGAAGAAGTGCGAAGCGGGCATCGTCCGGGTCATCACCACCGCGAACACCAGCGCCGCCACCGCGGACGCCTCCATCGCCCAGCGCCAGGTACTCACGTCGAGCACGGCGGACGGGATCAGCCTGCCCACGAGTCCCCCGATGGTGGTGCCTGCGACGTACCGGCCCATCGCGGCACCCAGGTCCGCGCCGTGCACCTCCTCCGCGAGGTAGGCCATCGCGACGGCCGGTATCCCGGCCAGGGTGGCGCCCTGCACGACGCGCCCCACGAGCAGCCATTCGATCGTCGGGCTGAGGGGCAGGACCAACCCGACCGCGCAGGACAGCGCGGCCGAGCAGACCATCACCCTGGTCCGGCCGAACCGCTCGGAGAGCACGCTCGCCGGGATGACGGCCAGGGCGAGCACCCCGGTGGTCACCGAGACCGCGAGCGCGGCCGTCCCGGGCGGCACCGCGAAGCCGTCTGACAGCGCGGGCAGCAGTGCCTGCGCCGAGTACATGGAGATGAACGTGGTCAGCCCGGCCGCGAACAGGGCCAACGTGATCCGGGTGTAGCCGGGCGATCCGCGTCGGTGCGGCGCCGGGCGCCCCGCGCGGGTCATCGTCACAGTCATCATCGGCCTCCGGACTCCATCCTGGACGCCCCGCCCTTATCGACAAAATGTGAGTTTGCGGTGTTCTATATGCATGACAGGCATATAGAACCGCCGACCGATCGGGACCGACATGCTCTCCGCCGACCTCAAATGGTTCGTGGTCCTGGCCGAGGAGGGCCAGGTGACCGCCGCCGCCGACCTGCTGCGACTGTCGCAGCCGACACTCTCGCGCCGGTTGGCCCGGCTCGAGCGGCAGCTCGGCGTCGAGCTCTTCGACCGCCACGGACGCAGGCTCCGCCTCAATCACCACGGCAGGTTGATGTTCGAGCACGCCTCGCGCGCACTGACGGAACTCGCGACCGCCGAGGACCACATCGCGACCGTGACCAGCCCGACGAACGGAACGGTACGGCTGGACTTCCTGCATTCATTCGGCACCTGGCTGATCCCCGATCTCATCCGGGACTTCCGCGCCGCGGCCCCGCGGATCCGATTCGCGCTGCACCAGGATGCCGCCGGACTCCTCGGCGAACGCATCCGGTCCGGTCACGCCGATCTCGCCGTGGTCTCACCGCGGCCCGACAGCGTCGAGCTGCGCTGGTTGTTGCTCAGCCATCAGCGCCTCGCACTCGCCGTTCCCGCCGGGCACCGCCTGGCCGGCCGGGCCGACATCGACCTCCTGGAGGCGGCCGACGAACCCTTCATCGCCATGCATCCCGACTTCGGCATGCGGCGGCTCCTCGACGATGCCGCGACGCAGGCCGGGTTCACGCCGGACATCGTCTTCGAGAGCAGCGAACTCGCCACCGCGACGGGTCTGGTGTCCGCCGGCCTGGGGGTGGCACTGGTCCCGGTCCAGCAGGGCAGCCGTTGGCCCGAGGGGATCGTGATCGTCCCGATCCGCGGCGGACGAGCCGAGCGCGAGATAGGGATGATCTGGGCGCAGGACCGGCCGCTCAGTCCACCCGCGCGACGCTTCCGTGACTTCGTCGCCCAGCGGACCTGACGCGGGACTCAGCCCTGCTCGTCCGCGCCCGTCGCGGCCTCGGAGTCCGCCGCGACCGCCTCCTGGCGAGCCCTTTCCTCCTCGCGCAGTCTGGCCAGCTCAGCCCCGCGACGCCGGTAGGAGACACTGCGCGCGACGAACACCGCGAAGGCGAGTACGCCGATGATCGCCCCGACGAGAGACGCGCCCCGGAATCCGGGCGCGTCCACGTCGAGGATCCGCTCCCCCGCGTGCGCGGCGGTGTTCGTCCCGAACACGACCGTCAGGGTCAGCAGGTTCGGCAGCGCCGCAACGATTCCCAAGATCACTGCCGCCACCTGGATGACGCGGCTGTACTTCCTGCCCCGGACCCGCCAGGCCAGGAAGAACAACAGCAGCGGCACCGCCGTGCACAGCACCCCATACATCAGCCCCCAGGCGATGCCCCTGGTGAAGCTGCCCGACGACAACGCCCCGGCCTGCTGCGCCCACCAGCGCGGCAGGAAGGCAGCCAGGATGAAGTACGTGATCACTAGGACGACAACGAGAATCAACCCGGCGATCGCCTTCCTCGCCCAGCCGGGCAGGCCCTTCTTCCCGGCGGGTACACCAGCGGTCGCGTTCTCCTCGAGACGTCGCGTGTTGTCGCCCATGGCGTGAATCCTGCTCGCATCGCACGGGTTCCGCCAGCGATGGAAGGGCACCACGCCCACCGACGTCGAGATCGACGATCTGCGAAACGGATTCCCCGCGGGTCTCGTCGTGGCACTGCTCGCGTGCCTCGTCCCGCGTGAGAAGACCGCCGCGGCCGCCTAGGGCGTGTCTCCCAATCCCTCTCGGATGCACCTGGCGAGACAATCGTCGTCCGGCAAGGCGGAGGAGAAGCCGATACCGCTGTTGTATCGGCGCCGACGACAACGCTGCAGGGCGGCGATTGGACGACAGGGGCGCCGAAATGGGGATTGGGAGACATGCCCTAGACCGACGCGCCGGTGCGCGCGCCGAATCCATCCAACCAGTCGCCCCGGTCACTAATGTCGGAGGTACCCGGACACTCGAGAAAAGAGCGTCCACGAAGAGGCGGGCACTCATGGCATCACTTGACGACCTTTTGTCCCAGATCCCGATCAGCCAGATCGCCACCAAGCTCGGGGTCGACGAGAACACTGCGTCGGCGGCCGTCAAGGCGGCCATCCCGACCCTGGTCGGTGGCCTCGAGGCGAACGCTCAGGACCCCGCCGGCGCCGCGTCGCTGGAATCCGCGCTCGCCCAGCACTCCGATCCCGCCCTGCTCACCGGCGGCGTCGACATCGACCAGGTCGACGAGGCGGACGGCGAGAAGATCGTCAACAACGTGTTCGGTGACAACACCAACCAGGTCATCAGCGCGCTCGGCAACACGGGCGGCGCCGGCGGCGGCAGCAACCTCGTCGGCAAGCTGCTCCCGATCCTGGCCCCCATCGTGCTGGCCTACGTCGCCAAGCAGTTCTCCGGCGGCGGCGCGGCCGCTCCCGCGCAGGCCCAGGCCGGCGGCGGCGGCGGCATCGGCGACCTGCTGGGCGGGCTGCTCGGCGGCGGCGGGCAGTCCGCGGGCGGCCTCGGCAACGTCCTCGGCAGCCTCCTCGGCGGAGCGTCGGGTGGCGGAGCGGCCGGCGGCCTCGGCGACCTGCTCGGCGGACTGCTCGGCGGCGGACGCAAGTAGTTCGCACACACGCCCACTGAGATGGCGGCGTCCCGGATCGGGGCGCCGCCATTTCTCTCGCCCCGACCGTGGCCGCGACGAAATCTCCGGAC
Source organism: Rhodococcus daqingensis (assembly GCF_042665615.1). Classification (NCBI taxonomy): domain Bacteria; kingdom Bacillati; phylum Actinomycetota; class Actinomycetes; order Mycobacteriales; family Nocardiaceae; genus Rhodococcus; species Rhodococcus daqingensis. The sequence continues at coordinate 10,031 of NZ_JBHTCS010000010.1, forward strand.
GCCGGCTTGTAACGAAACGGCCGTCGGGGTCGATGACCCGGAGGGGATCGGCCTGTTATCGGCGGCGATATTCCCAGGCTGTGACCATTTCGAAACGATTCACAACGAGGTTACGGTCCCGTAGGCTACGTTGAGCCGATTTCGGACGACACTAGGGAGGGCATGCGTATGGCCAGGGATCTGACCCAACTCGAACTGCTTCAGGAGCTGGCGCAGGTTGCTGAGGAGAATGTCAACAGGCACATCTCCATGGCCAAGGAATGGCATCCCCACGACTACGTCCCGTGGGACGAGGGTCGCAACTTCGCCGCGATGGGTGGCGACGACTGGGACATCGAGCAGTCTCAGCTCGACGAAGTCGCGCGCGCGGCCATGATCACCAACCTGCTCACCGAGGACAACCTGCCGTCCTACCACCGCGAGATCGCCGAGAACTTCTCGATGGACCACGCCTGGGGCACGTGGGTCGGACGCTGGACCGCCGAGGAGAACCGGCACGGCATCGTGATGCGCGACTACCTCGTCGTGACCCGCGCCGTCGACCCCGTCGAGCTCGAGCGCTTCCGCATGGAGCACATGACCAACGGGTACTCCTCCCTGCCCGACGGCGGCGCCGCCGGGCTGCTGCACTCCGTCGCCTACGTGACCTTCCAGGAACTCGCGACCCGCGTGTCGCACCGCAATACGGGCAAGGCCTGCAACGAACCCATCGCCGACAAGATGCTGCAGCGCATCGCCGCGGACGAGAACCTGCACATGATCTTCTACCGCAACATCTGTGGTGCCGCGCTGGACCTGGCACCCGACCAGGCGCTGCGATCGATCAACGAGATCGTCCAGAACTTCCAGATGCCCGGTGCGGGCATGCCCAACTTCCGCCGCAACGGCGTGCTGATGGCCAAGCACGGCATCTACGACCTGCGCCAGCACCTCGAGGAGGTGGTGATGCCGGTGCTCCGCAAGTGGAACATCTTCGACCGCACCGACTTCACCGCCGAGGGCGAGAAGACCCGCGAGGATCTGGCCAAGTTCCTCGAGAACCTCGAGGCACAGGCCGTCAAGTTCGAGGAACAGCGTGACCGCATGCTGGCCCGCGAGGCCGCCAAGCGCGAGCAGCAGGCTTCCTGAGCGCAGCCAGCTATCCTGTGCCCGGTACCGAAACAGGTACCGGGCACAGCCCTTTCTACAGAGGTATCCGATGTCATCACCCGCTGGTCAGCACCTCCGAATCGGCTCGCTGGAGCTGCGTAGCCCCGTCGTGCTCGCCCCGATGGCGGGCATCACGAACGTGGCGTTCCGCACCCTGTGCCGCGAGCTCGAGCTCGAGCGGTCGGGCAGCACGTCGGGCCTGTACGTGTGCGAGATGGTCACCGCCCGCGCCCTGGTCGAGCGCCAGCCCGCGACCCTGCACATGACCACGTTCGGCCCGACCGAGACCCCGCGCTCGCTGCAGCTGTACACGGTCGACCCCGACACCACCTACGCCGCGGCCAAGATGATCGTGGACGAGAACATGGCCGACCACATCGACATGAACTTCGGCTGCCCGGTGCCCAAGGTCACCAGCAAGGGCGGCGGCGCCGCACTGCCGTACAAGCGCACCCTCTTCGGCAGGATCGTCGCGGCCGCGGTCAAGGCCACCGAGGGCACCGACATCCCGGTGACCGTCAAGTTCCGCGTCGGCATCGACGACGAACACCACACGCACCTCGACGCCGGACGAATCGCCGCAGGCGAGGGCGCCGCGGCGGTCGCGCTGCACGCACGCACCGCCGCCCAGCGCTACTCGGGCACCGCGGACTGGAACGAGATCGCCCGGCTCAAGGAGCACGTGACCGACGTCCCAGTGCTCGGCAACGGCGACATCTTCGCCGCGGAGGACGCCGTCCGGATGATGGCGGAGACGGGCTGCGACGGCGTCGTCGTCGGGCGCGGCTGCCTCGGCAGGCCCTGGCTGTTCGCCGAGCTGAGCGCCGCGCTGGCGGGCACCCCGGAGCCGACACCGCCTACCCTCGGCGAGGTCGCCGCCATCATCCGGCGGCACGCCGAGCTCCTGGCGGACCACCACGGCGAGGACAAGGGCCTGCGGGAGCTGCGCAAACACGTCGCCTGGTACCTCCGCGGCTTCCCCGCCGGGTCGGAGATGCGCGTGGCGATGGCGATGGTGTCCACCCTCACCGAGCTCGACGACCTGCTCGCCCAGCTCGACCCGACGGTGCCGTTTCCCAAGGACGCGGAGGGCCCGCGCGGGCGGCAGGGGTCGCCCGGCAAGGTCTCCCTACCCGAGGGCTGGCTCGACGATCCGGAGGACTGCCTCGTGCCCGCGGGCGCCGATCTCATGCACTCGGGCGGCTGACCAGCGCACTCCGCTCGCCGTGCAGGCTCCGCTCCTGCCACGGTCGAGCTCGACTGGAACCAGCGGTCCCGATCAGTATCATGTTGGGACCGTCCGGGTGGCGGAGATTGCGGACGTGAGAGGCAGGGTTGAAGTAGGTGGGCGACGATCAGACTCCAGGCCCCGTGCCTGAAGGTCGCGCTCCCTGGGAACGACCACTCTCACACCTGAGCCGGCCCCAGTACCGGCCCGAATCGCAGCATCCCACCGGCCCCGACCACCCGATGCCCGGTCCGCCCGATCCACAGCGAGCGGACAGCGGCCGGATCGGCTCGACCGGACGTCGACGCGGCGAACCCGGCGAACCCACCGAGCGACTCTCCGTCGCCGATCTGGTGAACCGCGTCAGCCCGCCGCCGCCCGGCGACAGCGGCCGGATGAAAACTCCCGCGATGTCGCCGCTGCCGCCTGCCCGCCCCCGGCAGGATCCGGTCCCCGACCCGCCGGCCCCGCCCACCACCGGATGGCTGCACCGGGCGGCCCCCGAACACGTCGGCCCCGCCGCGGGTGAACCAGTCCGGGTCGGCGCGCCCGGCGAGACCCGGCTCGCCGCGAGCAAGAGCCGCAAGCAGAAACGATGGCGGGTCCTCGGCCGCAGCGCCGTTGCGGTCGCCGCGGCCGCCGCCGTCGGGATCACCGGCGTCGCGTGGGGCTACCAGCGCTCGACCGACAACGGCTTCAACCAGGTGGCCGCGCTCGACCTCGACAGCACCGACGTCGTCGACCCTGGCGGTCAGACCGGCGACGAGACCTACCTGATCGTCGGCACCGACACCAGGGCTGGCGCGAATGGCGGCATGGGCGCCGGTTCGATCGCCGATGCCGAGGGCGCCCGCGCCGACACGGTGATCCTGGTCAACATCCCGGCGGACCGCAGCCGGGTCGTCGCGGTGTCGTTCCCCCGCGACCTGGACATCGCCCGGCCCGCCTGTCAGGACTGGGACAACGACAAGGGTCAGTACTCGACCGAGATGAACCCGGCCGCGGACAACGACAAGCTCAACTCCGCCTACGCGTACGGCGGGCCCAAGTGCCTGGTCAAGGTGATCCAGAAGATGTCCGGCCTCAAGATCGGCCACTTCGTGGGGATGGACTTCTCCGGCTTCGAGTCGATGGTCAACCAGGTCGGCGGGGTGCAGATCTGCACCACCACGCCCCTGATCGACGGGGAACTCGGGACCGTCCTGCCGAACGCGGGCAAGCAGACCATCGACGGCGCCACCGCGCTGAACTACGTGCGGGCGCGCAAGGTCGAGGCGGAGGGCAACGGCGACTACGGCCGGATCAAGCGCCAACAGATGTTCCTCTCGTCTCTGCTGCGAGGCGCGCTGTCGAACAAGGTGCTGTTCGACCCGGGCAAGCTCAACGGCTTCATCAACGCCTTCACCCGGGACACGTTCGTCCAGAACATCGACACCAAGTCCCTGGTCATGCTGGGCCGGTCGCTGCAGAACGTGGACGCGGGCGCGGTCACCTTCCTCACCGTGCCCACCGCGGGCACCAATGAACTCGGCAACGAGATCCCGCGCCTCGACGACATCGACGCCATCTTCCAGGCGATCATCGACGACGAGCCCCTGCCCGGCGAGGAGCGCAAGGAAGCGCCCCCCTCGTCGACTCAGCAGGCCCCGAAACCCGCCGCACCCGCGGCGCCACAGCTCGAGGCGGTCAGCCCGCTGGCGGTCTCGCTACAGGTATCCAACGGATCCGGGGTGACCGGACTCGCCGCGACCGCCGCCGAGGACCTGGGCGCGTACGGATTCCAGATCTACAGCGTCGGGAACTACACCGGGACCAGCACGAACACCCTGGTCCGCTACTCACCGGGGCTCGAGGCGGAGGCCGCGACCGTGGCGTCCTCGCTGCCCGGCGCGGTGCTGCAGGAGTCCTCCGACCTCGGTGGCATCGTCGAGGTGGTGCTCGGATCGAGCTTCTCCGGAACGGTCTCCCAGCCCGAATCGGTCGGCTCCGCACTCACCCCGACGATGGCCCCGAAGGCCAGCTCGCCGAGCGACACCGGCGCCGACGCCCTCCCCGCCGATCTGGCGTTCACCAATGCGGCAGACGATTCCTGCTCCTAGGCGCTTTTGCCCTCCTGACGTGCACTGTCATTCATGCCGCGTTAACCCAACGACCGTGACTTGGTATCCCAGACGCCGTAGGCTGTGAACTCATGCGCGTGGCTTACAACGAACAGATGACCGAGCTCGCCGACATGCTCGGCGAGATGGCGGGCCTGGCGGGCGCGGCCATGGAGCGGGCGACACAGTCGCTGCTCCAGGCCGACCTGTCGCTCGCCGAACAGGTCATCAGCGATCACGACCAGATCACCGAGCTCAGCGTCACCTGCGAGGAGCGGGCGTTCGCCCTGTTGGCCCTGCAGGCGCCGGTCGCGGGCGATCTCCGGTCGGTGGTCAGCGGAATCCAGATCGTCTCGGACATCGACCGGATGGGCGCGCTGGCGCTGCACGTCGCCAAGATCGCCCGCCGTCGACATCCGAACCACGTGCTGCCCGAGGAGGTCAACGGCTATTTCGCCGAGATGGGCCGGATCGCGGTGGCGCTCGGCGCGGGTGCGCGTGAAGTCCTCGAGACCCGCGACCCCGAGCGGGCCGCGAAGCTCCGCGAGGAGGACGACGCCATGGACGACCTCCACCGCCACCTGTTCAGTGTCCTGATGGACCGGGAGTGGAAGCACGGCGTGGCCGCGGCCGTCGACGTGACGCTGCTGGGCCGCTTCTACGAGCGCTTCGCCGATCACGCGGTCGAGGTCGCCAGGCGGGTCATCTTCCTCGTCACCGGCAAGATGCCGGTCGACCCAGACGAGACCACCTCACTGGAATCCTGACCTACCACCAACGCCCCGACCGGAGTCCCGGTCGGGGCGTTTTCACGACGACGTGCCCGTAGCTCGACGGCCCACCTCGGCGACTACCGGGCATGATCGATCAGTGACCTTCTCCGAGACCTACCGGCGTTCGGCGGGTGTGTTCGCCGCGGCCTGCGGCCTGCTGGGCGCGGCAGCGCTGCTGGCCTCGCTCGTCACGGTGGAGATCCGATTCGTCGTCCTGTTGGCCGGCTGGACCCCGGTCGCCATCGGCACGGCGCTCCTCGGCGCGGTGGTCGCCGCGATCGCCCGGCAGTGGGCGGCCCAGTGCCTGTGCCTGGTGGTGTGCGCACTCGGGGCGTGGCTGCTCGGACCGCTCTTTGTCGCGGGCACGGGTGCCACCTCGCCGCACGCGGACGGTCCGACACTGCGGGTCCTGCAGGCCAACGCCAAACTCGGACAGGCCGATCCGAACCTGTTGACGGACCTGGTGCGTGACCGTGACGTGGACGTCCTCACCGTGCAGGAACTGACCGACGAGGCCATCGACGGGCTGGGCGCCGCCGGGCTCGACGACCTGCTGCCCCACCGGTTCGCGATCTCGTACGGGCCGAACGGCCTCGGTGGCGGAATCTACAGCCGCTTCCCGCTGTCGAACACCCGGGTCCTCGACGGGTACCTGTCCGCCAATCTGGCCGCGGATCTGGACATCGGGCTGCGAGAACCCGTGGCGCTGTTCGCGGTTCACCCCGCGCCCGCGTACCTGTTCCCCGCGACGATGTGGGCAGGCGAGCTGCGCGGCCTCGGCGCCGAGTTCGCGAACGCCGCCGAACGCGACAACGTCATCGCCAGTGGAGACTTCAACGCGAGCTACTCCCAACGCCAGTACCGTGCCCTGCTCACCGCCGGCTACGCCGACGCCGCAGACCAGGTGGGAGCCGGGCTGGTCCCGACGATGCCGGCCCACCGGTGGTATCCGGCGGTCGTGGGGATCGACCGCGTCATCACGAAGGGCGCGGCCGCGACCGGCCTCGAACGCGTCGCCATCGCCGGCTCCGACCATTACGGAGTGATCGCCGACATCCGGCTGGTGGACGCGGCTGCCCGGTGATGCAACCGCCGAGCACGCGCGAACGGGCTGTTTCCGGAGCGTCGCCCGAGAGCGTCGCCCGAAAACAGCCCGTTCGCCTGCCGTCTATCCGAAGCGGCCCGAGATGTAGTCCTCGGTGGCCTTCTGGGTCGGGTTCGAGAAGATCTTCTCGGTGTCGTCGATCTCGACGAGCCGACCCGGCTTGCCGGTGGCCTCGAGGTTGAAGAACGCGGTCTGATCGCTCACCCGGGCGGCCTGCTGCATGTTGTGCGTGACGATCACGATGGTGAAGTCCTTCTTCAGCTCCGTGATCAGGTCCTCGATCGCCAGCGTGGAGATCGGGTCGAGCGCCGAACACGGCTCGTCCATCAGCAGCACGTCGGGCGAGACCGCGATCGCACGGGCGATGCACAGGCGCTGCTGCTGGCCACCGGAGAGCCCGCCGCCGGGCTTGTCGAGGCGGTCCTTCACCTCGTTCCACAGGTTGGCGCCGCGCAACGACCGCTCGGCGACCTCGTCGAGCTGCTTCTTGTTGCGCACGCCCTGCAGCTTCAGCCCGGCCACCACATTGTCGCGAATCGACATGGTGGGGAACGGGTTCGGGCGCTGGAACACCATGCCGATGGTGCGGCGGACGCCGACCGGATCGACCTGCGAACCGTAGATGTCCTCGCCGTCGAGCAGGATGGCGCCCTCGACACGGGCACCGGGGGTGACCTCGTGCATGCGGTTGAGCGAACGCAGCACCGTCGACTTGCCGCAACCGGAGGGGCCGATGAAGGCGGTCACGTTGCGCGGGGGCACGGACAGACCGACATCCGCGACGGCATGGAACTTGCCGTAGTAGATGTTGACGTCCTTGAGATCAAGACGCTTGGCCATGGTGGCTCCCTCGGTGTTGTGTGAGCGTTGTACTGAGATTCGGTCGCTGCGCAGGCTTCGCTCCTGCCCTCATCGTGGTCACTTGCTCCGGACCCGGGAGAGGTGACCGATCGCCTTGGCCGCGATGTTCAGCACCGCGATGAGCAGGATCAGCGTGAGCGCCGCGCCCCAGATGCGACTGGCGCCCGCGTCGGTCGGATTGTTCATCTCGGCGACCATGACGCCGGGCAGCGACCCCATCTCGCCGTTGAACATGTCGAAATTGATGAAGGGGGCGTAGCCGACCAGGATCAGCAGCGGCGCGGTCTCACCGAGCACGCGGGCCAGGGCGAGCATGACGCCGGTGATGATGCCGGGCAGCGCGGTCGGGACGACGATCCGCATGATCGTCTTCCACTTCGGCACGCCGAGCGCGTAGGAGGCCTCACGCAGGTCCTGCGGCACGATGCGGAGCATCTCCTCGGTGCTGCGGACAATCACGGGGACCATCAGCAGGACCAGGGCGAGCGACACCGCGAACGCGGACTTGGGGAAGCCGAAGGTCGCGATCCAGAGGGCGTAGATGAACAGCGCGGCCACGATGGACGGGACACCGCTGAGGATGTCGACCATGAACGTGGTGAGCCGGCCCAGCTTGGACGTGCCCGCGTACTCCACCAGGTAGATGGCGACGAACAGTCCGAGCGGGATCGACAGCGCCGCGCACACCAGTCCCTGGATCAGGGTTCCGACCAGCGCGTGGTAGACGCCACCCCCGGTGGCGGAGGCGGACAGGCCGCTGAACGAGTTGGTGAACCAGGTCGCGCTGGTCAGGGCGGGCAGCCCGCGCGCGATCACGGTGTAGAGCACCCACACCAGCGGCACCAGCGCGACGACCACCGCGAGGGTCACGAGCGTCGCCGCCGTCAGGTCCGCGAAGCGTCGGCGCCCGCTGACCCCCTGGAAGGTCGGCTTCTTGACCGGGCGATCGAGGGTCACAGTCATGTCAGGCCCTCTTTCCGGCGATCGCGGCACGGGCGGCCGCGTTGACCACGAAGGTCAGAATGAACAGCACCAGGCCCACCGCGATGTAGGCACCGGCCTGGATCTCGTTGTTGAACTCCGCGTAGCCGAGCGCGATCTTCGAGGCGATCGTGGAACCGCTGTCGAACAGCGACCACCCGAACGCCTTCGAGGTGGTGCGCAAGATCATGTAGAGGGCCATCGTCTCGCCGAGCGCCCGGCCGAGACCGAGCATGGAACCGCTGATGTAGCCGGACTTGCCGAACGGGATGATGGTGGTCTTGACGACCTCCCACTTGGTGGCGCCGAGCGCGAGCGCCGCCTCGATGTGAGGGGTGGGGGTCTGCACGAACACCTCACGGGTGACGGCGGTGATGATCGGCAGGATCATCACCGCGAGCACGATGCCCGCGGTGAAGATCGTGCCGCCGCCCGCGATCGAGCCGGAGCCGGTGGCGAACAACGGGATCCACGACAGGTTCTCGTTGAGCCAGACGGCCAGCGGCTTGATCGCGGGGGCGAAGATCAACAGCCCCCACAGGCCGTACACGATGGACGGCACCGCGGCGAGCAGGTCGATCACGTACGCCAGCGGCCGCGCGAGCGACTTGGGCGAGTACTCGGTGAGGAAGATCGCGATGCCCAGCGCCACCGGCATGGCCAGCACCAGCGCGAACACCGACACCAGCACGGTGACCTGGAACAGGTCCAGGACGCCGAAGGCCATCTTGTTGATGTCCTGGGTGACCCACTCGGAACTGGTGAGGAAGTTCACCTCGTTGCGGGCGAGAGCGGGGACCGCCCGCCAGACCAGGAAGACACCGATCGCGCCGATCAGGACCGTGATGAACACGGCCGACCCGGTCGCCATCGAGGTGAAGACCCGGTCTCCCGGACGCGTCACCGTCTTGGACGAGGCTGCGGGTGTTGGAGTGATCGGTGCCTCCGGTGTTCCGAGCGGACCGCCCACCCCGGCCCCGACATCACCGGGGGTGGGGGTGCGAGGTGCCGATTGGGTGGGCGCGTCGCTCATCTGCGCTCGCAATCTTCTTCGTATGAATATAGAGCCTGGACCGGTCGGACCGCTCAGCCGATGGCCGCGATGGACGCGTTCAGCTTGTCCTTGACCGTCGCGGGCAGCGGCACGTAGCCCTGCGCGGACAGCTCCGCCTGTCCCTCGTTGGCCGCACTGGTCAGGAAGGACTTGACGGCCGCGGAGGTATCGGCGTCGTAGCCCTTCGAGCAGACGATCTCGTAGGTCGCCAGGACCAGCGGGTACGCGCCGGCCTCGGTGGTGCCGTAGATCGACTTCAGGTCCAGCGTGAGGTCGCCGACGCCCTCGGTCTTGAAGGCCGCGCCGCTGATCGCCTTGGCGGCCGAGTCCTCGGTCAGCGCGACCGCGCCCGCGCCGCTGTCGATCTGGGCGGCCTTGAGCTTGTTCTGGTCCGCGAAGGACTTCTCGACGTAGGTGATCGATCCGGGCGCGCCCGCGACGGCCTGCGCGACGCCGGCCGAGCCCTTCGCGCCCTCACCGATGCCGCCGGCGAAGTCGGAGCCCGCGCCCTGGGTCCACGCGCCCTTCGAGGCGGTGGTCAGGTACTGCTGGAAGTTGTCGGTGGTGCCCGAGGAGTCGGAGCGGACGATCACGGTGATGTCCTGGTCCGGCAGGGTGGCACCGCTGTTGAGCGCGGCGATCGCCGGGTCGTTCCACTTCTTGATGCCGCCGTTGAAGATCTTGGCGATGACCTCACCGTTGAGCGTCAGGTTGTCGACGCCGTCGAGGTTGTAGGCGAGGGCGACCGGACCGAAGACGAGGGGCAGGTTCCAGGCGTCGTTGCCCGCGCAACGCTCCTTGGCCGCGGCGGCCTGCTCGGCCTTGATGGCGGAATCGGAGCCGGCGAAGTCGATCTGCTTGGCGATGAACTGGGTGCGCCCGTCGCCGGAACCGCTGGGGTTGTAGGCGAGGTTGACGGTCTTGCCCTTGTCCTTGCACACCGCGATGTACGTCGAGGTGAAGGCGTCCATCGCGTTCTTCTGCGCGGAGGAACCGGCCGCGGACAGCGTCTCCTTGCCCTCACAGGCGGCGTTCGAGGTGGAGGTGTCCACCGAGGCGCCGGACGCGGAGTTGTCGTCGCTGCCGCACGCGGTCAGGGCCATGGCACCTGCGGCCAGCACACCGAACATCGCAGCACTGCGCTTGAGGTTCACGCTATTTCCTCCGGGAGGCTCAACTTCACGCCCGTGTCGGGCGGTGTTCCGTGGCGCAGTTCGCATGAGCGTTGCACCAGGCAGCACGGCGCCGCCCAACGAGAAAGGTAGGGGCAGGTGGTGGACAGAGCGTCCCAGAATGGTGAACGGAGGGTGAACTCATGGCCGGGTGAGGCAAATCTCACCCCTGGCCATGGCATACGGCCCTCAGGCGTAGGCGACATCCACGTGAAACCGCTCGAATCCGAGCCGCTCGTACGTGTGCAGCGCGGCGACGTTGTCCGCCTCGGTGTACAGCAACACCGTCTCCAGGCCCCGATCCCGCAGATACCGCAGGCCGGCGACGGTGAGTAGCCGGCCCAGGCCCCTGCCCTGCGCGGCCGGGTCGATCGCCACTACGTACACCTCGCCGAGCTCGGCGGACTCCGACGTCGCCGGATGCACCTTGGTCCAATGGAAGCCCAGGAACGCACCGGTCTCCGCGTCGGTCGCGATGAACAGGCCCGCGGGGTCGAACCAGGGCTCGGCCCGTCGCTCCGCGATCTCCCGCTCGGTCCAGGACCCCTGCTCAGGGTGCCAGTCGAAGGCCGCGGCGTTGACCCGCAGCAACTCGGCATCGTCCTGCGCCCCCGCATAGGTCCGCAGGATCACGCCCTCGGGCACCGCGATGTCCGGCAGCTCCGGTCGGGCCAACGGCCTGCGCATCTGCAACAGCTCGCGGACGGGACTCAGGCCGAGGTGCGCCGCGACCGCGCGGGCGGCGGGCAGGTCGCCGTGGGCCCAGACCCGGGCGCCCTCGCCGCCCTTCGCCAGGGCCTCCCTGACCAAGCCCCTGCCGATCTTGGTACCCCGATGCGCGGGGTCGACCGCGATTTCCACCATCGCCGGATGCTCCCCGTGGGGCGGCTCGAGGCTCGCGTAGCCGACGATCGTGTCGTCGAGCGTCCACAGCAGGTGCCGCGACATTTCCGATTTGCCCTCGATGTGGTGGACGGCCTGCTCGGAGAGCGGCGCGGTCCCGTCCGCCGCGAGCGCGCGGTCCAGCACGCCGTGCACCTGCGCCACCTGGTCGTCGTCGAGCAGGTAGAACCAGCTCCTGGCAGCTTCGGGCATCTACAGGACCGTTCCGTTGGCCGGGGTCAGCTCCGAGTCGTCGACGGCACCACCGTCGTCCTCGCCCTGGTCGTCGGCGGGCACGGGTGCGTTGCCGGACTTGCGGCTGGGCCGGACGGCCTTGTAACCGACGTTGCGCACGGTACCGATGAGGGCCTCGTACTCGGGGCCGAGTTTGGCGCGGAGCCGTCGCACGTGCACGTCCACCGTGCGGGTGCCGCCGAAGAAGTCGTAACCCCAGACCTCCTGGAGCAGCTGCGCGCGGGTGAACACCCGGCCCGCGTGCTGCGCGAGGTACTTGAGCAGCTCGAACTCCTTGTAGGTGAGATCGAGCGGGCGGCCACGCAGCCGTGCGGTGTACGTGCCCTCGTCGATCACGAGCTCACCGAGCGTGATCTTGCCGGAGCTCTCCGGGCTGGCGACGCCGCCGCTGCGGCCGACCAGGAGCCGCAGCCGCGCGTCGAGCTCGGCGGGCCCGGTGCCCGGCAACAGGATGTCGTCGAGGCCCCAGTCCGCGTTGACCGCGACCAGTCCGCCCTCGGTGAGGACCGCCACGACGGGAACCGCGGACCCGGTGCTGCCGAGCAGCCGACACAGGCCGCGCGCGGCGGCGAGATCCGTCCGGGCGTCGACGAGGGCGATGTCCGCTGATCCGGCCTCGAGCAGCGAGGCCACCTCGGTGGGGGCGGGCCGCACGGTATGCGCCAGGAGCGCGAGCGAGGGCAGCACCGACTCTGGGTGTGGGTCCGAGGTCAGCAGGAGCAGCTCCACGCGGCCTCCCCTTCTCGCCGTTTCATGTGCCCGGGCACGGCCGACAGTGACGCGATACTCGAACAGACTAACGTGCCGTGCCCGGTGGGCACCCCACACAGCCCCGTTCCGGTCAGCAACAATGGTGCGGTGCGGAAACTGATTCTCGGCCTGGTGTTGCTGTTGGCGCTCGCGGTGGTCATCGACTTCGGCGCGGCCGCCTACTCCGAGTACCGGGTGTCGCGGAGTCTGCGCGAGGGCGGCGAGCTGAACTCGGACCCCGACGTCACCATCGGCGGCTTCCCCTTCCTCACCCAGGCGGCGAACGGCAAGTACGAGGACGTCGAGATCCGCGCGCGGGGGGTCGACAGCCAGGTGCTCGGCGAGGTCACGGTCGAGGCGAACCTGCGTGGGGTGAGCATCCCCGCATCCGAGCTGGTGAACGGCACCGTCAAGACCGTTCCCGTCGACCAGCTCGACGGCCGGGTCCTGATCGACGCCACCTCGCTCGGCCAGTTCCTCGGCATCCCTGACCTCCAGGTGTCCGCGCCGCCCGCGGACCGGTCCGACGGCACCGGCGGATCGGGCGGCTCCGGGATGACCACCTCCGGGGGCGTGGTGCTGACCGGCACGGTCCCGATCGGGCCGATCCGGGCGAGTGTCAGCGTGCAGGCCGACCTCCTGCTCGACGGCGAGAACGTCAGGATCGTCGCAACCGACCTCTACTTCGGCCCCGAGGGCAACGCGGACTTCACCGTCCCCGCGCCGCTCAAGCCGGCCGTGCTCGGGCTGTTCACTCGCACCGTGGATGCGCAGCGGCTGCCCTTCGGCGTGCTGCCGACCAAGGTCTACGCGGAGGGCTCGCAGGTCGTGATCGAGGGTTCGGGCGACAACGTGGTGATCAACCTCGACGATCTGCAGGCCCCGTGACCGGCCTCCTCGTCCTCGCGCTGGCCCTCGTCGCGGCGGCGGCCGTCGGGCTGGTGCTGCGGGCCCGGTCGGGCACCGTGCGGGCCACCGCGCCGTCCGACTCCGTCACCGACACCCGGAGAGCGCTGCTCGCCGAGGCCGGGGTGGCGGGCGCAGGCCCGGCCGTTCTGCACTTCTCCGCCGACTGGTGTGGGCCCTGTGCCGCGGTCCGACGGGTGATCGGGCAGGTCCTCGAGACCCTCGACGGGGAGCTCGAGCCGAGCTCCCCGCGGGCCGTCGAGATCGAGGTCGACATCGACGAGAACGCCGCGCTCGCAGCCGAACTCGGCGTCCTGTCGCTGCCCACCACGTTCATCTTCGACACCGCGGGGGTGCAGCGGTACCGGGTGTCCGGGGTGCCGACGGCCGCCGACCTGCGGGCGGCGCTGCTCCCCCTGTGCGGCCCCGGGGATACAAACCCGGACGGAAACGGGTAAGCTCCTCCTCGTGCAAACCAGCCAGGAGCTCATGCTCACCCGACGCCGCACAGTTGATCTGTGCCGCCTCGGCGGTTGTTGCTGTACCTGCTGCTGATCCCACGGCTGACGTCTTCCGCTCATCCGGCACCCTCTGCCTGAGCACCGCGCCGTGATCACCTTCCGGAATACCCGCGGTTCATCTCCGCACGTCAAGGCATCCGTTTCAAGCGCAGGAGCTCTCTCCCATGTCCACCACCGCCACCTCCCGGTCCCGCGCCGGGCACCCCGACCAGGTCGATGTCCGCGGTCCGCGGTTCGCGGCCTGGATCACCACCGGTGTCCTCGTGGCCGTGCTCGTACTCTCGACGTTCTCCACGGTCGCGGCCGGGCTGCTGCTCGCGGCGCAGGCCGTGGTGTTCGGGCTCGGCGCCGCCCGCGGCCCCCGCAACAGCCCGTACGGCCAGGTGTTCGCCCGGTTCGTCGCGCCGCGGCTGTCCCCGACCACCGAGCGTGAGCCGGTTGCCCCGCTGCGGTTCGCCCAGCTCGTCGGGCTCGCGTTCGCCGTCGTCGGCGTGGCCGGCTTCCTCACCGGCCTGACCGCCGTCGGCACCGTGGCCACCGGCTTCGCGCTCTTCGCCGCACTGCTGAACGCGGCCTTCGCGTTCTGCCTCGGCTGCCAGATCTACCCACTCGTGGCCCGCTTCCGCAGGTCGACCTCGATCACCGCGGCGTAGCCGCCCAATCCAGCCGGTCTAGGCCGCACCACCCACCCATACCCACGCAAGAAGTATCGAAAGGAAAACCATGGCTCGCTCCGACGTCCTGGTCTCTGCCGACTGGGCCGAGCAGAACCTCAACGCTCCGAAGACGGTCTTCGTCGAGGTCGACGAAGACACCTCGGCCTACGACGGCGGCCACATCGAGGGCGCTGTGCGGCTCGACTGGCGCAAGGACCTGCAGGACGGCGTCCGTCGTGACTTCCTCAACCGTGAACAGTTCTCCGCGCTGCTGTCCGCCAAGGGCATCGCGAACGACGACACCGTCGTCCTCTACGGCGGCAACAACAACTGGTTCGCCGCGTACGCGTACTGGTACTTCAAGCTGTACGGCCACCAGGACATCAAGCTGATCGACGGCGGCCGCAAGAAGTGGGAGCTCGACGGCCGCCCGCTGTCGAAGGACGAGGTCGTCCGCCCGGCCACCACCTACCAGGCCGGCGAGCCGGACACCTCCATCCGCGCCTTCCGCGACGAGGTCATCAACGCCATCGGCAACAAGAACCTGGTCGACGTGCGTTCGCCCGACGAGTTCTCCGGCAAGATCCTGGCGCCTGCGCACCTCCCGCAGGAGCAGGCTCAGCAGCGTGGCCACGTCCCCGGCGCCATCAACATCCCGTGGAGCACCACCGCCAACGAGGACGGCACCTTCAAGTCGGACGAGGACCTGACGAAGCTCTACGCCGAGAAGGGCTTCGACGAGAGCAAGGAAACGATCGCCTACTGCCGCATCGGCGAGCGCTCGAGCCACACCTGGTTCGTGCTGCAGGAGATCCTCGGTAAGAACAATGTCAAGAACTACGACGGCAGCTGGGTTGAGTACGGCTCCCTCGTGGGTGCACCGATCGAGTTGGGAGCCTAGTTATGTGTGGAGCACCTGTTCAGGGTCAGACCCTGCCCGCGGGCGTGGACGTCGAGAAGGAGACCGTCATCACCGGCCGCGTGCTGGCCGCTGACGGCCAGCCGGTCGGCGGCGCCTTCGTCCGCCTGCTCGACGGCACCGGTGAGTTCACCGCCGAGGTCGTGGCCTCGGGCACCGGTGACTTCCGGTTCTTCGCCGCCCCCGGCACCTGGACCGTGCGCGCGCTGTCCAGCACCGGCAACGGCGACGCCACCGTCACCCCCGAGGGCAACGGCGTCCACAACGTGGACATCACCGTCTCGAAGTAGCGCCAACGCGCACAGTTCGGCCACAGCGGCCCCGCTCCCCCACCAGGGAGCGGGGCCGCTGTGATGTTTCCGGGGTAGGCGGCACCCACGGCATGCGGCTGCGACGCTTCGGTTTACACTGTTGCCGTGGTCATCTTCTTCGAGGTTCTACTCGCCTTCGCCTCCGTGCTGATTGCTTGGTTCTCGCTGTATGTCGTGTACCGCCTGGTGACCGACGAGTCGTGAGCCAGACGTCCGGACCGGACGACGGTGCGCCGCCCGCCTCGGGCGAGAACGCGCCGTCCGATGCGGTGTCCGTGCAGCGCGGCAGCGGCGACAGGGCCGTGGCCGCCGCCGAGGAGCGCGCCAAGGAGACCGCCGCGCGCAACATCGCGGTGCTGCCCGGCCTGCCCATTCCCGAGGACACCGCCAACCTCCGCCTCGGACCCGACCTGAACCCGGGCATGCTCGCGCTGCTCCCCCTGGTCGGCGTCTGGCGCGGCGAGGGTGAGGCGAACAATCCCACGGACGGCGAGTACCGCTTCGGCCAGCAGATCGTGGTGTCGCACGACGGCGGCAACTACCTGCACTGGGAATCTCAGTCCTGGGTGCTCGACGCCGACGGCGAGTACGTCCGACAGGACCTGCGCGAGAGCGGGTACTGGCGGGTCGCGGGCGACGGCATCCCCGGCAGCGTCGACGAGGAGACCGTCGAGCTGCTGCTCACGCACAGCTCCGGCGTCGTCGAGCTGTACTACGGTCAGGCCCTGACCCAGTCCAGCTGGGAGCTCGCGACCGACGTGGTCATCCGCAGCAAGCAGGGCGCACTGGTCGGCGGCGCCAAGCGCCTGTACGGCATCGTCGAGGGCGGCGACCTCGCCTACGTCGAGGAGCGCATCCTCGCCGACGGCCCGCTGAAGCCGCACCTCTCGGCCCGCCTCGCCCGCTACGTCGGTTAGCCACCCGAACGCAGAACGACCCCCGAGCCGTACCCGTGCGCGGACGCTTGTCTCGCACGGATCCCGGTCGGGACTCGACCGGGGACTCGGGGGCCGGGTAGCTGCCTGGGATTCGCCAGCCGCATTGCGCGGTTGATGGAACCCCACCGTCAGCGGTAGCGGCTAGCTGACAGCCACCTCACGCGTCCTGTAGTTCTTCAACTTCAGACCACCTCCTTCCTCGTGTACGGACGAAGGTACGCCCGCCGGGAGGGCCTCGCAATCGATTAAATCGCCGCCTCTTCCTGCGCGGATACCGACTCGCTCCGGACGGCGATCACCAGGTCGGCCCCGGTGTCGGCGGGCAGCTGGTGGGTGACCACGACCACCGTGCGGCCGGGGTCGACCACGGCGGCGCCGCGGTCGAGCAGGCCCCGCAGCAACTCCGCACCCGCGTCCGCATCGAGGTGTTCGGTCGGCTCGTCCAGCAGCAGTACCCGCGCGGGCGATGCGATGGCGCGCGCGAGCAGCAGGCGCCGGCGCTGACCACCCGACACCGACCGTCCCCCCGACGCCAGCGCGGTGTGCACTCCGTCCGGGAGCCCGGCCACCCAGGGTCCGAGCCCGACCTTGTCGAGCACCGCCCGCGCGCCCGCCTCGTCCAGGCCGCCGTCCGCGACACGCAGGTTCTCGAGCAGTGAGGTGTCGAACAGGTGGGCGTCCTCGGCGAAGAATCCCACCGCGCGGCGAAGCGAGTCCGCGTCGACCGCCCCGACGGGCTTCCCGTTCACCGCCAGCGATCCGGCCACGGGCGCCAGCAGCCCGGCCAGTGTCATCAGCATCGTGGTCTTGCCCGCGCCGCTGGGCCCGACGATCACCACCCGCGCGCCCGGTGCCAAGTGCAGGTCCAGCGGCTCGGTGACCGAGCCGCCCAGCCACCCGCAGCGGAGGCTCTCGGTACGCAGGTGCACCGGCCCCTCGACGACCGCACCGCCGGTCGGCACCGGGTCCCCCGCCCGGTCGAGCAGGTCCATGATGCGCGCCGACGCGAGCCTCGCCCTGGTCAGCGCGACCGCGGCGGCGGGCAGCGCCGCCGTGCCCTCGAACGCGGCGAGGGGCACCAGCACCAGGATCGCGAGCGCCATCGGGGTCATCCCGTCGGGCATGCCCCCGCCGGGTCCGTACAGCGAGATGCCGATCAGCAGCGACCCCAGCACGCTCGCCCCGATGGCGAGCGGGGTCGCGGCCGTGGCGAAGGCGGACGGGATCGCGGACCGGTCGGTGGCCCGGATCGCACCGGACTCCCAGTCGTTCGCCGCCCGGACCGTCTCGTCGAGCCGGCCGGCGACGCGGAGTTCGGCGGCGTGGTCGAGCGCCAGCACCGCGGTCTCGCTGAACCGGGCCGACGCCACCGCCCCGTCGGACTCCGCCATCCGCGCGGCCCGGGCGGACAGCACCGGCGCCAGCACCCCCGACACCGCGAGCGCGACGGCCAGCACCAGTGCCGCGGCCGGCGAGATCAGTGCGAGTCCGACGATCGCCGCGACCGCCAGCACCGCGGCCACCGCCATCGGGATCAACGCCCGGACCACCACGTCGCCGAGCGCGTCGACGTCCGCTCCGGTGCGGGCGAGCAGGTCTCCCCGGCGCAGACCGGCCGGCGCTGCCGGATCTCCCTCGGAGAGCCGGCGGTAGATCCGTTCGCGGGCCGTGGTCGTGCCGCGCAACGCGGCGTCATGGGTGGCGAGCCGTTCGAGGTACCGGAACAGCCCGCGCGAGATGCCAAGAGCCCGAACCGAAACGACGGCGACCGTGAGATCCAGCACCGGCGGCATCTGCCAGGCCCTGGTGATCAGCCACGCGGAGATCGCGGCAAGCGCGAGGGCGCTGCCGAGGGTCGCGACCCCGGCCGCGAGGGCGGAGAGGACCCGGCCCGGCCGCAGGTCCAGCAGTCCGAGGGCCCGCAACAGCGGGTCGCGGCTCATGCCGACACCCCCGGGGCGATGTCGACGCCGTCGGCGGCCTCGACGTGCACCACCTCGTCGCCGGCCCGCAGCACGGCGTCCCGGTGCCCGACCATCACCACGGTGCGGCCACGGGCGGCGAGGGCGCACACCGACCGGAGGACCGTCGCCTCGGTCGTCGGATCGAGATGGGCGGTCGGCTCGTCGAGCAGCACCACCCGGGCCTCGGAGAGCAGCACCCGGGTCAGTGCCAGTCGCTGCCGCTGGCCGAGCGAGAGGCCGAGGCCGCCCACCCCGACCCGGGTCTCCCACCCGTCGGGGAGGTCGGCCAGCACCAGATCGAATCCCGTTGCCGCGCAGGCCCTGTCGAGCTCCTCCGCGCCCGGAGTGACGGGCCCGGTGAGCTCGAGGTTCTCGCGAAGCGTGCCCGGGATCAGGACCGGGTGCTGCGGCAGCCAGGCGACCTCGCGCCACCACACCATCGGGTCGAGCGTGTGGACGGGGGTCCCGCCGACCGACACCTCGCCCTCGTCGGGGCGGGCGAGGCCGAGGATCAGGTGCAGCACCGTGGATTTGCCCGATCCGTTGGCGCCGGTGAGGACGGTGACCCGGCCCGGTTCCAGGACCGCGTCCAGCCCGCGCGGCGCCCAGTGCCCGCGGGCCCGCACCCCCACCCCACGCAACACGATCGGGCCGCGGGGCGCGGCGGTCACGCCCTCCCCAGCCGCAACCGGCGCCCTGCCGTCCAACACCTCGAAGGCCTTCTCGGCGGCCGCCATTCCGTCCTCCGCCGCGTGGAACTGCGCGCCGACCATCCGCAGCGGTAGGTACACCTCGGCCGCGAGGATCAGCGCGATCACGCCCCCGCGCAATTCCATGCCGCCGAACACCAGCCGCAGGCCGATGCTGACGGCGACCAGCGCCACGCAGAGGGTTGCCAGCAGCTCGAGCACCATCGCGGACAGGAACGCGATCCGCAACGCGGACATGGTGGTGTGCCGGTGCGCGTCCCCGAGCTCCCTGACCCTGGCCGCTGGGCCGCGTTCGCGGCCCAGCGCCCGCAGCGTGGGCAGCCCCGCGAGCAGGTCGAGCAGCTGCGCGGACAACGTGGTCATCGTGGCCAGCGAGGCGGCCGCCTTGCCCTTGGTCAGCAGTCCGATCAGGATCATGAAGATCGGCACCAGCGGCAGCGTCAGTGCGATGATCACCGCGGACGTCCGGTCGGCGAACAGGATCACCAGCAGCGTGAGCGGGGTGACCGTGGCCGCGAGCAGCAGCGAGGGCAGATAGCCGGTGAGATACGCCCGCAGGCCCTCGATCCCGCGGGTGAGGACGGTGGCGAGCTCGTCGCGGCGCGGGTCCAGCTCGCGCGGCGGCAGCTCGGCGGCCGCGGCGAGCACCTCGCCCCGGAGCTCGCCGATCACCCGCGACGCCGAGCGGTGTGCGAATCGTGCGTGCGCCCAAGTGGATACGGTCCGCACCGCGATCGCCGCGGCGAGCACCGACAGCTCGGTTCCCCACGCCCCCGGGGTCCGCGCGTCCGGGTCGGTGATCACGCCGGCCAGCACGGTGCCGATCATCAGCGCCGACACGATCACCGTCGCCGCGGTGACCAGGGCCAGCGCCACCGTGAGCATCAGGTAGCCGCGGGCCGACCTCGAGTAGCGCCAGAGCCGGGGGTCCACCGGGCCGCGCCTGCGGGGTCGATCCGCGGGCGCGGCCGGTGCGTCGAGCGACATCTAACGCGTCTTCAGGGGCAGACCGATCGACGGCGGGATCTGCTTGGTCGAGATCCGCTGGCGGAACACCCAGTACGTCCAGCCCTGGTAGATCAGGACCACCGGGGTCATGATCGCTGCCGCCCACGTCATCACCTTCAACGTGTACGGGCTCGACGAGGCGTTGTAGATGGTGAGGCTGTACGCGTCGTCGATCGTCGAGGGCATGACGTTCGGGTACAGCGAGCCGAACAGCAGTACCACCGTGGCGATCACCGCGACGGACGTGAGCACGAATGCCCAGCCCTCACGCTCGACCGCGGTCAGCCCGACCACCCCGAGCAGGGCGGCCGCGGCGACGGCCACCAGGATCCACGTCCATCCCTTGCCGTAGGCGAGCTGGGTCCACAGCACGAAGGCCCCGGCGACCACGACCGTCGGAACGGACAGCCGCGCAGCGAGTTTCACCGCATCGGCCCGTACCTCATCGGCCGTCTTGAGAGCCAGGAACACCGCACCGTGCAGGGCGAAGACCAGGGCCGTGGTCAACCCGCCGAGCAGGGCGTACGGGTTGAGCAAAGCGAAGAAGCCGGAGGTCACCTGCTTGTTCTCGTCGATCGCCACGCCGCGCACGATGTTGGCGAAGGCGACGCCCCACAGCACCGCCGGGACCCACGAGCCGATCATGATGCCCCAGTCCGCGCGGGCCCGCCATCGGTCGTCATCGATCTTCCCGCGCCACTCGATCGCGCAGACCCGCAGGATCAGCGCGACGAGGATCAGCAGCAGCGGGATGTAGAAGCCCGAGAACAGGGTCGCGTACCACTCCGGGAACGCGGCGAACAGCGCACCGCCGCCGGTGATCAGCCACACCTCGTTGCCGTCCCAGACCGGGCCGATGGTGTTGAGCATGACCCGTCGCCGGGTGTCGGTCCGGCCGAGCACCGGGAACAGCATGCCGACGCCGAAGTCGAAACCCTCCAAGACGAAGTAGCCGACGAAGAGCACCGCGATGAGAATGAACCAGAATTCCTGAAGTCCCATGGTCTTTCTCCCGCCTCAGTACGCGAACGACAGTTGTTTGGGCTCGCCCGGCTCCTCGGGCTCCTGTTCGTCGCCCGGCGGATGCATGTCGTGGTCCGACGGTCCGGCGATCGCGTACCGCCGGATCAGCATGAACCACACGACGCCGAGCGCGGCGTAGACGAGGGTGAAGACAATCAGCGAGGCAACCACCAGACCGGTCGGATGATCGGACACGCCCTGGTCGACGGTCAGCCGGATCTGGTCCACCCCAGTCGGGTTCGGGTGCACCACCCAGGGCTGGCGGCCCATTTCGGTGAACACCCAGCCGGCACTGTTGGCGAGGAACGGCGTGGGGATGGCCAGGATGGACAGCCAGCCGAACCACTTCTGGTCGGGGACCCGGCCGCCGCGGGTCATCCACAGCCCGACCACCGCGAGCAGGGCCGAGCCCGCCGCCCACCCGATCATCGCGCGGAAGGTCCAGTAGGTGACGAAGAGGTTCGGCTTGTAGTTGCCGGGCCCGAACTGCTCCTCGTACTGCTCCTGCAGCTCGGTGACGCCCGGCAGGGTGGAGTTGAAGTCGCCGTTCGCCAGAAACGAGGTCAGGCCGGGGATGCTGATGAGCTGGGTGATGTTCTCGCAGTTGTTCTGGGTGCCCACGGTGAGGACGGAGAAGTCGGCACCGGTCTCGGTGTGGCACAACGATTCCGCGGACGCCATCTTCATCGGCTGCTGCTCGAACATCAGCTTGGCCTGGATGTCGCCGGTGATCGCCAGGCCGACACCCGAGGCCACCATCACCCAGAGCGCGAGGATGGTGACCGGGCGGAACATGGTCCGGCCGGTGTTCCCGTGGGCGGCCGCGACCGCCGGGTCGGTGGCCTCCTTGGCCTTGCGCATGCTGCGGACCATCCACCAGCCGCCGATGCCTGCGACGAAGGTGCCCGCGGTGAGCAGGGCGCCCGCCACCACGTGCGGGAAGGCGGCCAACGCCGTGTTGTTGGTGAGCAGCTCCCAGATGCTGGTGAGCTCGGCGCGTCCGCGCTCCTCGTTGTACCGCGCGCCGACCGGGTGCTGCATGAAGGAGTTCGCGGCGATGATGAAGAACGCGGAGGCGTTCACGCCGATCGCGACCAGCCAGATCGTCGCCAGGTGAACGAGTTTCGGCAAGCGGCCCCAGCCGAAGATCCACAGGCCGAGGAACGTGGACTCGAGGAAGAAGGCCACCAGGCCCTCCAGAGCCAGTGGCGCACCGAACACGTCACCGACGAAGCGGGAGTACTCGCTCCAGTTCATGCCGAACTGGAACTCCTGGACGATTCCGGTGGCGACGCCGAGCGCGAAGTTGATGAGGAAGAACTTGCCGAAGAACTTGGTGAGCCGATACCAGTGGTCCTTCTTGGTTACCACCCACATCGTCTGCATGATCGCGATGAGCGGGGCGAGCCCGATCGTCAGCGGGACGAGAATGAAGTGGTAGACGGTCGTGATGCCGAATTGCCACCGAGATACGTCCAGTGCGTCCATGGCTTCTCCCATGCAGTGCCCGTCGGACAGGCTTGGCCGGGGCCGAGGCGTGGGCTGACGCCTCAGTCCCGTTTCAAAAGGTACGTCCTGCGACCTCGTGCCGCAGGCCTTTATCTACTACCGACAGTAGTAGTGCAGTCAAGTCGCCGCGCCCGCCCCGGACCGCGCTCAGACGGCGCCCGGCGACACCCCGACGGTCTCCGCCGACAGGTCGACCAGCGCGGACAGTTCCTCGGCGATCTCCGGCACGGCCATCACCCGTCCGTTCAGCGCCCGCACCCGTGCGGCGAGAGTCACACTCGAGAGCAGCCAGACACCGTCCGCCAGAATGAGATCCGCGGGCCGCAATGGCGCCACCTCCGTGCGGAACCGATGCTCGCCCGCGATCTCGAACAGCGCACGCTGGGTGGTGCCCGGCAGGATCCCCTGGTCGACCGGCGGCGTGATCAGCGTGCGCCCGCGGGCGATGACGACGGTCGAGCGCGGCCCCTCGAGCACGAGACCCTCACTACTGGTGAAGATCACATCGTCGGCGCCGAGCGAGTTCGCGTGTCGCAGGGCCGCCATGTTGGTCGCGTAGGACAGTGTCTTCGCGCCCAGCAGCTGCCAGGGCGCGAGCGCTGCCAGGTCCACCGAGAACCCGCGGGGCAGGGTCACCACCGCGATCCCGTCACGCCGGGCGGCCGCGACCCGCTCGTCGATCGGGCCGATCGTGAGATAGCCGGTTGGCCCACCACCGATCTCGCGGCCGCGGCTGAGCACCAGCCGCATCAGCCCCTCGCCGTCGAAGTCCCACTCCGCGAGGGCGGCGCCCACCGCGGCGCGCCAGCGGTCCAGGTCCTGCTCGGGCAGGTCCATCGCCGCCGCGGACGAGTTCAACCGCTCCAGATGCAGCTCGATGGTGCACGGGGTCCCGCCCCGCACCAGCACGGTTTCGAACACACCGTCACCGCGCACGGCCGCGAGGTCGTCCGCGTAGAGCAGCGGGACGTCGGGGTCGTGCACCTTGCCGTCGAGGGTCACCAGTACGCGCGGGGCCATGCCCCCAGCCTAGGGCGCGTCTCTCAAATCCTTCCGAATGCGCCTGGCGAAACGATCGTTGTCCGGCAAGACCTCGGAGTCGCTCCGCGGGCTCCGCTCCTGCGCGGAGGAGGAGCCGATACCGGGTTTGTATCGGCGACGACGACAACGCAGCTGGGCGGCGATCGGGCGCCAGGAGCGCCGAATGGGGATTTGGGAGAGGTGCCCTGGGACGCCCGACCGGCCGAGGCCGGACGCTCCTACTATGGAACCGTGTCCGAGTCGCCGAGCCTCACCCCCAGTCCGTTGCTGTCCGCCCCCGGTGCCGTCGCCGGGCCGGATGATTCCCTCGACGCCGGGGTGGCCTGGCACTACGGTGACCCGCTGCGCGAACAGCGCACCGCCGAGAACGGCGCCGCCGTCGTGGACCGTTCCAACCGCTTCGTGCTCTCCATTGGTGGCCCCGAGCGCCTGACCTGGCTGCACACCATCTCCAGCCAGCACGTCGCGCAGCTACCCGACGGCGGTTCGGCGGAGAACCTGAGCCTCGACCTGCACGGCCGGATCGAGGAGCACTTCGTGCTGACCGACCTGGACGGCGTCACCTGGATCGACACCGAGCCCAGCCACGGCCCTGGCCTGCTGGCCTTCCTGCAGAAGATGGTGTTCTGGGCGAAGGCCGAACCGGCCGCGGCGCCCGACATGGCCGTGCTGAGCCTGCTCGGACCCGACGTGCGGCGCCCGAAACTCCTTGCCGCGCTCGGCATCGCCTCGCTCCCCCCGGTCTACGGGGCGGTGGCGCTGCCGGGCGGCGGCTTCCTGCGCTCGATGCCGTGGCCCGGCGAGCACGCCTTCGACCTGATCGTGCCGCGCGACCAACTCGCCCGCTGGTGGGGCGAGCTCACCGCCGCGGGCGCGGCGCCCGCGGGCAGTTGGGCATTCGAGGCCCTGCGGGTGGCCGCGGTACGCCCCCGCATCGGAGTGGACACCGACGAGCGCACCATCCCGCACGAGGCCCGCTGGATCGGCGGCATCGCCGAGCACGGGGCCGTACACCTGGACAAGGGGTGCTACCGCGGGCAGGAGACCGTCGCCCGGGTGCACAACCTCGGCAAGCCGCCGCGACACCTTGTGCTGCTGCACCTCGACGGCTCCGCGGACACGCGCCCGGAGCCCGGCGACCCGGTCACCGCGGACGGCAGGCCCGTCGGACATCTCGGCACCGTCGTCGACCACCACGAGCTCGGTCCCATCGCGCTGGCGCTGATCAAGCGGACCGTACCGGTGGACACCGCACTGCTCGCCGGCTCGGTGGCCGCGTCGATCGATGCCGACTCGGTGCCCAGCTACGACGGCGTGCAGGCGGGCCGCGCCGCCGTCGACAGGTTGCGCGGGCGGTGAGCGGCCCCGGGCGCGTGGAGGCCGTCTGCGTGGTGCACGCCGAACGCGACAGCGGCACCAAACGGGTGCCACGCACCGCGATCGACAAGCGCCCCGTCGCCGGGCCGGTACTCATCGGCCCTTCGGGCCTGGACGGCGACCGCGTCTGCGACACCGAGTTCCACGGCGGCCGCTTCAAGGCCGTGTACGCCTACCAGCAGGACGAGGCGCAGCGCTGGGAATCGGAGCTGGGGCGCCTGCTGCCCGCCGGATGGTTCGGCGAGAACCTGCGGGTCAGCGGAATCGCCGCGAGTGACGCGGTGATCGGCGAACGGTGGCGGCTCGGCGACGGGGACCTCGCCGCCGAGCTGGAGGTGACCGGCCCACGGACCCCGTGCGGCACCTTCGGCGTGTGGTCCGGGGAGCCGCGCTGGGTCAAGCGCTTCGCCGAGCGCGCCGACACCGGCGCGTACCTGCGGGTGGTGCGCGGCGGCCTGGTCACCGCGGGCGACACCGTCCACCGCGTGCACGTTCCCGCCCACGGGGTGACGGTGCGCGACCTGTTCACCGGGCGGGACCCCGAGAATCTGGCCGCGTTGCTCGAGCAGCAGCCCGACCTGTCGCCTACTGTCGCAGACAAGGCACGCCGACGGATCGCCGGACGGAAGGTGCAGGTGGAGTATTGAGCGTCGAACTGGTCGAAGTGGATCGCTCCGGTTTCCGCGAGTGCGTGCATCGCGGATCGGTCGTCGTGCTGGCGCCCGACGGTGAGGTCATCCTGGCCCTCGGCGAGGTACACACCCCGATCTACCCCCGTTCGTCGAACAAACTCATGCAGGCGGTGGCCCTGCTGCGCAGCGGTTTCGTGCCGGCCGACAATCGCGAGCTGGCCATCGCCGCCGCTTCCCACGAGGGCGAACCCGAGCACGTCGCGGTGGTGCACGGGCTGCTCACCCGCACCGGGCTCGCCGAGAACCAGTTGCGCTGCCCGCCCGAACTGCCGTCGAACGACACCGCCAGGGCCCGCGTCCTCGCGTCCGGTGCGCTGCCGCGGCGGATCTTCATGAACTGCTCGGGTAAGCACGCCGCGATGCTCGCGGCCTGCGTGGCGCGGGGGTGGCCGCTGGAGAGCTATCTGGAGCCCGCGCACCCGGTACAGCTGGCGGTGGTCGACACCATCGCCGAGCTGGCCGGCGAGACCGACCTCGAGCTGGGCATCGACAGCTGCGGCCTGCCGATCGTGCCGCTCTCCCTGACCGCCCTGGCGCGCGGGTTCGCCGCCCTGGTCACCGCCGCCGCGGGCAGCCCGGAGCGTGCGGTGGCCGACGCGGTGCGCGAGCACCCCTGGCTGGTGTCCGGCACCGGGCACGACGACATGCTGCTGATGAGTGCCGTGCCGGGGCTGGTCTGCAAGGTGGGCGCCGACGGGGTGCACGCGGGAGCACTGCCCGACGGCACCTCGTTCGCGCTCAAGATCGACGACGGCGGCGAGCGCGCCCGGCTGCCGCTCACGGCCGCGCTGCTGCACCGGCTCGGGGTCACCTGGACCGAGGATCTGGCCGAACTCGCGTCGCCACCGGTACTGGGTGGGGGTGTCCGGGTCGGCACGATCCGGGCGATTCCGGGCGTGCTGAGATAAATCAGACACCCAATGAGGCCTGGGGTGGGAGCGCCCGCCGAGTTCTCAGGCTAGAGTGTGTGTCAGGAAGAAATACACACTCAAACGGGGCCGCCAAAAATTCCCAGGCCGCCCCGCGGAAGCGCGAGGGGGTTGGCCATGGGCCGCGGCCGGGCTAAGGCAAAGCAGACCAAGGTTGCACGCGAGCTCAAGTACAGCTCGCCGTCCACGAACTTCGACAGCCTGCAAAAGGAACTGTCCGGAGGTTCGTCCAGCTCCCACCGGAACGGGGTCCTCGCCGACCAGCGTTCCGACGACACCGCGTCGCGCTGGGACGACGACGAGAACGACGACTGGCGCCGCTGACGCCAGGCACCGCACCAAAGATGAGGGGGAGCCCACCGGCTCCTCCTCATTTTCGCGTGTGCGCGACGACCGTCCCCACAGACGACGAACGGACCGTTCGTCCGCCTGTGCGGCGGTGAACGGTCCGTTCGAACGTCTCTGACGGCGGACCGGGGCTGCCCCGGCCTGCCGCGGCTCAGAAGCGCGGGTGGTCCCCGACCAGACGAACCAGATCCGATCCGTCCTGCTTGTCCGATGCCTTGGCGACGGTGCCCAGCGTCCAGCAGTCGATGTGGCGGGCGGTCAGCACCGCCAGCGCACGGTCGACGTCCTCGGGCGCCACGATGGCGACCATGCCGACACCCATGTTGAACGTCTGCTCCATCTCAGCCCGCTCCACGCGGCCGCGCTGGGCGATCATCGCGAACACCGGCGCCGGGCTCCAGGTGCCGCGATCGAGCTCGGCCACGAGCCCCTTCGGCATGACCCGGGCGAGGTTGTTCGCCAGACCGCCGCCGGTGACGTGGCAGAAGGTGCGCACATCCGTCTCGGCGATCAGGGCCAGGCAGTCCTTGGCGTAGATCTTGGTCGGCTCGAGCAACTCCTCACCGAGGGTGCGGCCGAACTCCTCGACGTGGCCGCCCAGCGACATCCGGTCGATCTCCAGGAGCACCTTGCGGGCCAGCGAGTAGCCGTTGGAGTGCAGGCCCGACGAGCCCATGCCGATCACCACGTCGCCCGGGCGCACGCGCTGCGGCCCGAGTACCGCGTCGGCCTCGACGACGCCCACGCCGGTGGCGGAGAGGTCGTAGTCGCCGTCCGCCATCAAGCCGGGGTGCTCCGCGGTCTCGCCGCCGAGCAGCGCGCAGCCGGCGATGATGCAGCCGTCGGCGATGCCCTTGACCAGTTCCGCGACCCGCTCCGGCACGACCCGCCCGACGGCGATGTAGTCCTGCAGGAACAGCGGCTCGGCACCGCACACCACGAGGTCGTCGACGACCATCGCGACCAGGTCGAGGCCGAGGGTGTCGTGCTTATCCATGGCCTGCGCGACGGCGATCTTGGTGCCGACGCCGTCGGTGGACGCCGCGAGCAGCGGCTCCTTGTACCCGCCCTTGAGGGCGAAGAGCCCGGCGAAGCCGCCGAGGCCGCCGATCACCTCGGGGCGGCTCGCCTTCTTGGCGAGCGGGGCGAACAGCTCGACGGCCCTGTCTCCGGCCTCGATGTCCACCCCCGCCGCCGCGTAGGAGGCGCCGGTGGGGCGGTCGTTGTCGTCGGTCATCGGATTCGCTGCTCCAGCCATCTTCTCGGCGGCACCCGGGGGCACCGCATGGTGATCTACGTGTGGGCGCAACGCGCCTACGGTCGACTCAACGCGCTCGCGTTGTCGTTGTCCTGCTTGGCCGCGGCGCCCGCGGTGCTCTCCAGCATTCCCTCGAGCACGTTCTTACCCATCGAGGTCTCGCTCGGCAGCGCAATCGGGTAATTGCCGTCGAAACACGCCGAGCACAGCCGCGAGGCGGGCTGCTCGGTGGCCGCGATCATGCCCTCGATCGAGACGTATCCGAGGGTGTCGGCGCCGATCGAGCGGCGGACGCCCTCGAGCATCTCGTCCATGCTGTGTCCGGTCACACCGTCGGCCTCGCTCGCTCCCGCACCGTTGGCGATCAGTTCCGCGGGTGAGGCGAAGTCGATGCCGTAGAAGCAGGGCCACTTGACCGGCGGGGAGGCGATCCGCACGTGGATCTCCAGCGCGCCAGCCTCGCGGAGCATCCGGATCAGCGCGCGCTGGGTGTTGCCGCGGACGATGGAGTCGTCCACGACGATCAGGCGCTTGCCACGGATGACCTCTTTGAGCGGGTTGAGCTTGAGGCGGATACCGAGCTGGCGAATGGTCTGCGACGGCTGGATGAAGGTGCGGCCGACGTAGGCGTTCTTCATCAGGCCCTGGCCGTAGGGGATGCCGGAACCCTGCGCGTAGCCGACCGCGGCGGGGGTGCCGGACTCCGGCACGGGGATCACGAGGTCGCCGTCGACCGGGTGTTCCTTGGCGAGCCTGCGACCGATCTCGACGCGGGTGGCGTGCACCGACCGGCCGCTGATCGTGCTGTCCGGGCGGGCCAAGTAGACGTACTCGAAGACGCAGCCCTTGGGGGTGGGCGCGGCGAAACGCGAGGAGCGGACGCCGTCCGCGTCGATGGCCAGCAGCTCGCCCGGCTCGATCTCGCGGACGAACGAGGCGCCGACGATGTCGAGCGCGGCGGTCTCGCTGGCGACGACCCAGCCGCGGTCGAGCCGGCCGAGGCACAGGGGACGCACGCCGTGCGGGTCGCGCGCCGCGTACAGGGTGTGCTCGTCCATGAAGGTCAGGCAGAAGGCGCCGCGCAGGGTCGGCAGCAGCTCCATCGCGGCCTGCTCGATGGTGCGGTCCGCCGCGGCGTGCGCGAGCAGGGCCCCGACGATGTCGGAATCCGACGTGGCGCCGCCGGGCCGCTTGTCGTTGACCAGCCCGGCCTCGCGGGCGCGGTTCGCCAGCTCGGCCGTGTTCACGAGGTTGCCGTTGTGGCCGAGCGCGATGCCGGTGCCCGCCGCGGTGGTCCGGAAGATCGGCTGGGCGTTCTCCCAGGTGGTCGACCCGGTGGTCGAGTACCGACAGTGCCCGACGGCGACGTGCCCCGGCATGGCGCCGAGGGTCTGCTCGTCGAACACCTGGCTGACCAGGCCGAGATCCTTGAAGACCAGCACCTGCGAACCGTCGGCGACGGCGATGCCCGCCGCCTCCTGACCACGGTGCTGCAGCGCGTAGAGGCCGTAATAGGTGAGCTTCGCCACATCCTCGCCGGGAGCCCAGACGCCGAAGACGCCACACTCCTCGCGGGGAGGCTGCTCGTCCTGATCCGACAGGTCTGCGGGTGCGAGAAGATTCGGGCTGTTGACCGACAATTCGGCTTGAGTCACCGGGGTTGCTCCCTAGGGGGTGGGATGGGGGGCAAGGGCCATTCTACGGGTTCACGGCGGGCACCCCGACCACAGGTCTCCCGGCTTCAGACGCGGAGCAGCGGCAGCCAGTGCTCGATCTCGCGGGCCCTCGTGCCCGACGCCGTCAGCGTGCCCGCGGCCGAGGCCGCGTCGAACGTCAGGGTTCCCGTCACCAGCAGGAGCCAGGTCCGCGGATCCGTCTCCACCACGTTCGGCGGGGTACCCCTCGTGTGCCGTGGTCCCGCGACGCACTGCACCGCCACGAACGGCGGCACCCGCACCTCCACCGAGGACCCCGGTGCGGTGTTCTCGAGGGTCCTGGCGCTGAGCCGGACGGCGGCCGCGAGCTGGGCCCTGCTGGGCGCCGGAGCGTCGGCGTCGGCCAGCCAGTCGCGGACCTCGAGCAGCGCCGCCCTCAGTTCGGCGGGGTCGATCTTCTTGCGTGGGGTCACTTCTCCGGTCCCTGCGTTCCGGCCCGCGCCTCGATCGCCGCGCGCACGCGTTCGGTGTCCGCCACGGTCCAGCCGTCGGGCCCCGCCACCGCGATCCAGCCGTCGAGCACGGTGGTGCCGTAGTTGTGGCCGTGACCGTCGGGCACGCCCGCGGCGTTGGCGAGATCGGCCGCGACCTGCCAGAACGTCACGAACGGGAACCAGCGCATGCTCGGCAGACGGTCGGCGCCCGGCGCCTCCGAGAGCCAATCGGGGCGGTTGAAGATCAGGTCGGGACTCCACCACACCACCGGATCCGACGGGTGCTGGATGTAGAGCACCCGCGGCGTCATCCAGGGGGACGGCGGATTCGCGATCGAGGACGCGTCGTTGGCGAACCGCACGACCAGACCGTCCGAGTAGACCGGTTCGACCTGTGGGCTCCCCAGATCCCGCCGCGCGACGAGCCGGCTCCACAGCGGGTTCGCGTTCGGCGGTCCCACCCACAGCACCCCGTCGACGGTCTCCCGGATGTCGCCGAGTCCGTCGAACGCCGCCTCGCCGGCCTGAGTTCCGAGGCTCTCGCCGTAGACCAGCAGCTTGGGCCGGGTCTCCACGGGTTCGCGCAGCCAACGCTCGTGCACGCGGCCGATCAGCGCGCGCCCGGCCTCGGCCGCCTTGTCGCGGTCCGCGAGAAACGAGATCCAACTCGGCAGGTACGAGTACTGGCTGGCGACCAGGGCGCTGTCACCGTTGTGCACCAGCTCGATCGCCTCGGCCGCGGTCGGGTTGACCCAGCCGGTGCCGGTGGTCGGGATCACCACCAGGACGCTGCGCTCGAAGGCACCGGTGCGCTCGAGTTCCGAGATGACGACGTCCAGCCGGGCGTCGGTGTCGTCCGCGGTCTCCAGACCGGCGTACACCCGGATCGGTTCGACCGCCGGTTTCCCGTTCACCGCCGCCAATTCGTCGGCGTGCATCCCCCGGGACACGAAGTTGCGGCCCTCGAAGCCGAGCGACTCCCAGCTCGCGTACGAGCCGGGGCCACCGGACCGCTCGGGCTCGTCCGGCGCCGTCACGCCCTCGCGGGTGGTGTCGTTCTGCAGGCTGAACGCGGAGTTGATCGCCGCGTAGGTGGCGTCGAACAGCACGTCCGTCACCACGGTGTAGGTGAGGAACGCGACGAGGACCACGCCGATCGGCGCGGCCGCGGACCGCGGTACCTTCAGCCACCGGTTCAGGTAGCGCGCGATCAGGCGGACCAGATCCCGCAGGACCCGCCACAGCGAGATGATCAGCGCCGCGACCACCATGCTCAGCAGGAGCGTCCGGAGGTAGCCGGTGGTCGTGGTGCCCTCCGCGTCCGTCAACGCGGCGAGTTCGCGCTGCCACGCGGCGGCGGCGATCAGCATGCCGACCGACACCAGGAGCGAGAGGGTCGGCACCGCGATCTTGAGCGTCAGCTGGACCTTCGCGGGCGGCGGCCACCAGCCCAGCCGCGAGAGCAGGAACCGGTTGACCGCCCAGCCGACCGCGGTTCCGACGCCGTAGCCGATGGCCGCGGTGATGCCGCCGATCAGCCCCTGGAACAGCCAGTCCCGGGGAAGCAGGGACGGCGTCAGCGACCAGCAGAAGAACAGCGCCGCGAACGCGATGCCCGTGTAGTCCAGCCGCAGCAGACCCCAGGCCCACCCCACGAGGGGATGTCGTTCCCGCAGCGCCTCGGGCGAGGCGAGAACCTCGACCCAGCTCGACTGCTCGTGCCTCGTCTCGGTCTCTCCCCCGGCCTGCTTCGTCCCGACCTCTCCCCCGGTCAAGGGCTCAGCCGAAGAGTTCGGGGAGCGTCGCCTCCGACAGTTCGCGCAGCTCGGCCATGGTCACCGAGAACTGGCCCTGGATCTCGATCGAGTCCGAGCCCTCGTCGACGACGCCGATGCGCACCCACGGCAGTCCGCGGGCCGAGCACATGCCGGTGAACCGGGTCTCCTCGGTGCGCGGCACCGCGACCAGGACGCGTCCGGCCGACTCGGAGAACAGCGTGACGAACGGGTCCGCGCCCTCGGGGAGCAGGATCCGGCAGCCGGTCTCGCCGGCCAGCGCGGCCTCGACGACCGCCTGGGCGAGGCCGCCCTCGGACAGGTCGTGCGCGGCGCTGATCAGCCCGTCCCGCGAGCCGGCCAGCAGGATGTCGGCGAGCAGCTGCTCGCGCGCCAGGTCGACCTTCGGCGGCACGCCACCGAGGTGATCGTGCTCGACCTGGGCCCAGATCGAGCCGTCCAGCTCGTCGTGGGTGTCGCCCAGCAGGATCAGGGTCTCGCCCGGCTCCAGGCCGAGGCCGGTGGGGATGCGACGGTGCACGTCGTCGATCACGCCGAGCACGGCGACCACCGGGGTCGGCAGGATCGCCGTCGAGCCGGTCTGGTTGTAGAAGCTGACGTTGCCGCCGGTGACCGGGATGCCGAGGGCGGCGCAGCCGTCCGCGAGGCCGCGCACGGCCTGCTGGAACTGCCACATCACGCCCGGGTCCTCCGGCGAGCCGAAGTTGAGGCAGTTGCTGACGGCCTTCGGGGTCGCGCCGGTGACCGCGACGTTCCGGAACGCCTCGGCCAGCGCGAGCTGGGCGCCCGCGTAGGGGTCGAGTGCGGTGTAGCGACCGGAGGCGTCGGTGGCCAGCGCGATGCCGCGGCCGGTCACCTCGTCGATCCGGATGACGCCCGCGTCGGCCTGCTCGGCGAGCACGGTGTTGCCGCGCACGTAGCGGTCGTACTGCTCGGTGATCCACTTGCGGCTGCACAGCTGCGGCGAGGCCACCATGTTCAGCAGCGTCGTCTTCAGCTCGTCCGGCGTGGTCGGGCGGGCGAGGGCGGCGGTGGTGTCGGCGACGAGCGCGTCCTGGGTGGCGGGGCGCTGCACGGGACGCTCGTAGACCGGGCCCTCGTGCGCGACCGTGCGCGGCGGCACGTCCACGACGTTCTCGCCGTGCCAGTCGATGGTGAGCCGGTCGCCGTCGGTGACCTCACCGATGACGGTGGCGAGCACGTCCCACTTGCGGCAGACCTCCATGAACGCGTCCACGTTCTCGGGGGTGACGACGGCGCACATCCGCTCCTGCGACTCGCTGGAGAGGATCTCCGCGGCGGTCATGCCGGTCGCGCGGGTCGGCACCTTGTCGAGGTCGATGTGCATGCCGCCGTCGCCCGCCGCCGCGAGCTCGGAGGTGGCGCAGGACAGCCCGGCGCCGCCGAGGTCCTGGATGCCGACGACCAGCTTCGCCTTGTACAGGTCGAGGCAGCACTCGATGAGCACCTTCTCGGTGAACGGGTCGCCGACCTGAACCGCGGGCAGCTTCTTGGGACGGCCGCCGGACGACTCGTCGAAGGTCTCCGAGGCGAGGACGGACACGCCGCCGATCCCGTCGAGGCCGGTCCGCGCGCCGAACAGGATGATCTTGTTGCCGGCGCCGGACGCGAAGGCCAGGTGCAGGTCCTCGACCCGCATCGCGCCCGCACACAGCGCGTTGACCAGCGGGTTGCCCGCGTAGGAGGCGTCAAACACGGTCTCGCCGCCGACGTTCGGGAGGCCGAGGGAGTTGCCGTAGCCGCCGATCCCGCGCACCACGCCGTCGACGACCCGGCGGGTGTCGGGCGCGTCCGCCGCGCCGAAGCGGAGCTGGTCCATGACCGCGATCGGGCGGGCGCCCATCGCCATGATGTCGCGGACGATGCCGCCGACGCCGGTCGCCGCGCCCTGGTAGGGCTCGATGTAGGAGGGATGGTTGTGCGACTCGACCTTGAAGGTGACCGCCCAGCCGTCGCCGATGTCCACGACGCCCGCGTTCTCACCGATGCCCGCGAGCATCGACGAGCGCATCTCGTCGGTGGTGGTCTCGCCGAAGTAGCGCAGGTGCACCTTGGAGGACTTGTAGGAGCAGTGCTCGCTCCACATCACCGAGTACATCGCGAGCTCGGCATCGGTCGGGCGCCGACCGAGGATCTCCTTGATCCGGGTGTACTCGTCTTCCTTGAGTCCCAGTTCCTTGAAGGGCTGGGCGACGTCCGGGGTCGCTGCGGCCCTGGTGACGGTGTCGACCTGCGCGGTGCTCGTCTCTGAAGACACGGGGAGTCGGGTCCCTTCCCTGGAGGAATCGAATCGGCACCGCTGGCGGCGCGCTGCCTGGGCAAAGTCTAGCCGGGCGCCTCGACACCGGCCGCACTGGCAGAGGTGAGCGCCGCGGCCCGGTCACTTCTCGTCGGGGTACTCGACTCCGATCAGGCGCGCCTCTCCGGTGTCCGCGGGGTCGGGCCGGTCCACCTGGTCGGTGGCCGCCATCTGCAGCCCGTTCAGGTCGGTCCGCATGTAGATGACGTTGTACCGGTCCCAGGTGGTGACCACGGACTCGAGGTAGCGGCCGTTGGCCCACGGGTGCATGTAGCCGCCGTAGAGCGAGGGCAGCAGGGTGCCGCCGATGATGGTCTGGGTGCCGCTCCACGGGCCCTGCGGCTGGTCGGCCTGGCGGATGACCAGGCCGTCCAGGTCGGTGTACATGGCGACGTACTTGCCGAGGTAGTCGTTCCACTGCACCGACAGCTCGCTCACCGGTGCGGGCATCACCGCCCGGGCGGCCTCGGCGTCGGGCGTCCAGGAGGAGCCGTTCCAGTACTCGTATCCCGCCGGGTTGCGCAGCTGGTCGCCGCGCACCCGGGCCAGCAGCGCGTCCCCGAACCGGCCCGACGGCGTCCCGTACTCGTAGATGTACCCGTCACGACCGGTCAGGAACGCGCTCTGCTGCCAATTCTTGTTGCCGGGCGCGACGGCGGGGATGCCCGGGATGCCGACCCCCTCCGTATTGGCCCTGACCGTGGCCGGGTCCAGGGACCAGTTCTCACCGTTGTCGACGGAGTACGCGATCGCCGAGTAGTTGGTGGTCCAGTTGCCCGGGGTGTCCCAGGACCGCACCGACATGAAGCGGACGTACTGGACGCCGCCGAAGGACACCGCGCCCGTGGGGATGGTCGTGTACTCGCCCGGGATCGCGAAGCCCGGGATGATCTCCTTGGAGTGATTCGGCGCGTCCAGCGGCGAGCTGTCGATCCGCATTCCGTCGGCGAGCGCGGCGTCGGAACTGCGGAAGAGCACGTTGCTGCGCCAGTCGTCGTCCTTCACCCCGCACACGCCCACCGTGTCACCGAATGCGATCAACGTGTCGTGGTCGGCGCCGGGCAGACCGTTGT
Source organism: Rhodococcus daqingensis (assembly GCF_042665615.1). NCBI lineage: Bacteria > Bacillati > Actinomycetota > Actinomycetes > Mycobacteriales > Nocardiaceae > Rhodococcus > Rhodococcus daqingensis. The sequence continues at coordinate 45,788 of NZ_JBHTCS010000010.1, forward strand.
CCCACATGATGCCGAGGTCCGTGCCGGACACGTTGAAACGGTTGATGGTGTCGTTGGGGCTGCCCGGGCCGGTCACCATCTCGATGGCCTTGGTGCGACCGGTCAGCTGCGGCAGTCCGCCGTCCGGCGCGCCGACCAGCCACGGCAGGGCCTTCCCGAGGGACCCGGTGCTGCTACCGCTCGAACTGCCCCCGGAACTGCCTGATCCGTCCTGGCCGCAGGGCCCGCCCGCCGCCGAGGCGGGCGCGACGGCCGACGCCGAGAGGGCGACCGCGGCCACCGTCGCCGACAGCACCGCAGACCAAGACCGGTTCGCACTGAGCACAGAGATGTTCCTCTCGGGATTCACAAGGGGGGCGCAGGAGGGTGTGAGCCCAGCCAACACGAGAGAACTGTGACTGCAGTGCCTGATGAGACGATTGTTACCAATCGTCAACAAACTAGTTCGCCTAGCGGGGCTCGCCCACAGGCGTGAGGAAGGCCGCGAGGGCATCGGCATACGCCGCGACGTCCTGCGCGCCCATCAGCTCCCGCGCCGAGTGCATCGCCAGCTGGGCCGCGCCCACGTCGACGGTGGACAACCCGGTCCGCGACGCGGTGATCGGACCGATCGTGGAACCGCAGGGCAGGTCCGCACGGTGCACATAGCGCTGCAGCCGCACGCCGGCCCGATCGCAGGCGAGCGCGAAGGCGCCCGCCCCGGCCGCATCGGTGGCGTAGCGCAGGTTCTGGTTGACCTTCAGCACCGGACCGCCGTTGATCTCGATCCGGTGCGCGGGCTCGTGCCGGTCCGGGTAGTTCGGGTGCGTGGCGTGCGCCATGTCCCCCGACGCGCAGACCGAGCCCGCCATCGCGCGCAGGAAGTCCTCCCGGCCGCCGCCGCGAGCCAGCACGATCCGCTCGAGCACCGAATTCAACAGATCGGAGAAGGCGCCGCGGTCGGACATGCTGCCGACCTCCTCATGGTCGAACAGGGCCAGCACCGGGATCGCCTCGGCGGGATCCTCGACCGCGGCGAGCAGCGCTCGGGTACCGGCGTAGCAGGTGCCCTGGTTGTCCAGTCGCGGCGCGCTGACCAGCTCATCGCGCAGCCCCACCACTCCGCTCGGCGCCAGGTCGTGGGTCATCAGCTCCCAGCCGAGCACCGCGTCCGGGTCGACGCCGGCCTCCTCGGCGAGGAAACCGAGGAACCGCCGCGGCGAGGAACCGACACCCCAGATCGCGTTCACGTGCCGCTGCGGGTCCAGCTGCACGCCCTTGCGGTCCTCGGACAGATGGATGGCCAGCTGCGGCACCCGCAGGATCGGCCGATCCACCCGGATCAGCTTCTCCTGCAGGTTATTTCCGTCCCGAACACTCAATCGACCGGAGATACCGAGGTCGCGGTCGAGCCAGGAGTTCAGCCACGCGCCTCCGTACGGCTCGAGGCCGACCATCTGCCAACCCGCGGACTCGAGGTCGGGGTGCTGCTTGACCCGCAGGTTCGGGCTGTCCGTGTGCCCACCGACGATCCGGAACGGTGCCCCCGCCCGCCCCGACGCCTCGGTACTCCAGGCCACCAGCGAGCCGCCCCGCACCAGGAAGTACCGGCCGGGAGCGGCGGGCCACCCGTCGGTCTCGCGCAGTTCCACGAAGCCTGCCGAGGCCAGCTCGGCGGCGACGGTGGCGCACACATGAAACGGCGAGGGCGAGGCATCGACGAACGAGCAGAGCCCGGATGCGGTGGCGTCGGTCAATCGCGGCATGTGGCGATCCTATGACCGAGGGGGGACCCGGACCTCGGTCAGTGACTGCCCGACACGCAGAACCGGTTGCCGTCGGGGTCGGTGAGGGTGACCCAGCGGAAGCCGTCCATGTCGTGCCGCTCGTACTCCTGCGCCCCCGCGGCGGTGAGCCTGGCGACCTCCCCGTCGAGGTCCTCGCAGATGAGGTCGAGGTGCACCCGGTTCTTCCCCGGCGTCGGGTCCGGCACCTTCTGGAAGGCCATCTTGTGCGCGGCGCCCGGCACCTCGACCATGTAGAACCAGCCGTCGTTCTCCTGCTCGACCCGGCCACCGACCTGCTCGGCCCACCACGTGGCGAGCGGGCCCGGTTCGGCGCTGTCGAAGGTGATCATGCCCAGTGTCAGTGTCATGGCCGCACGCTACCGACGGGCCCCGACATTCGTCGCGGATTCGTGCCCCGGGGCGGTCGATGCCGTCGACTACCGTTGGGGCGCAGCGTCAACCAGGACCATGGAGACCGGAGCCCACGATGACCGAATCGCCTCCCCGCCCTCGGGGTCCCGAGTCCCAGACCGTGGTTTCCGCGCTCACGCCCGCCGCCGTCTTCCTCGTCGCCACCATCGACCCGGGCGGCGAACAGGCGACCCGGGACCTGCTCGCCGGCGCGGCCGGACTGCGGCGCGCGGTCGGACTCCGGGTGCCGGGTTCGGGACTCGAACTGGTCGTCTCCATCGGCTCGGACGCCTGGGACCGCCTGTTCACGGGACCGCGACCCGCCGAACTGCATCCGTTCCCGGAATTGACCGGCGCCGTGCACCACGCCCCCTCCACCCCGGGGGATCTGCTCTTCCACATCCGCGCGATGAGCATGGACGCCTGCTTCGACCTCGCACACCGGATCGCCACGCGGTTGGCGGGCGCGGCCACCGTCGTCGACGAGGTGCACGGCTTCCGGTACCTCGAGAACCGCGACCTGATCGGGTTCGTGGACGGCACCGAGAACCCGTCCGGGCGCGCGGCCGTCGCGGCGGTCACCGTCGGCGACGAGGACCCGGCCTTCGCGGGTGGCTCCTATGTGCACGTGCAGAAGTACCTGCACGACATGGCTGCGTGGGAGGCGCTTCCGGTCCCCGAGCAGGAACGGGTGATCGGGCGCAGCAAGCTCGCCGACATCGAGATGCCCGACGACGTCAAACCACCGAACTCGCATGTCGCCCTCGCCGCGATCGAGGACGAGAACGGCCGGTCGCTGGAGATCCTGCGCGCGAACATGCCGTTCGGCCGTGTCGGCGACGGTGAGATGGGCACCTACTTCATCGGCTACTGCCGCACACCCGCGGTCACCGAGCGGATGCTCGCGAACATGTTCCTCGGCGAACCGCGCGGCACCCACGACCGGCTGCTGGACTTCTCCACCGCGGTGACCGGTTCGGCGTTCTTCACCCCGAGCGCCGATTTCTTCGACACGCTGCCCGCCGCACCGGCGTGATCGCGCGACGGCCGCCCACGCGATAGGTTTCGGGCCATGTCGATGGGTCCCCTGATGTTGTTCACCATCGGGCTCAATGCCTACGCCCTGCTGCTGATCTACCTGCGTTCGTGGATCTACCGGGTGCCCGTCTACCGGCCGATGGTCAAGAACTTCTGGCTGTCGGTGCTGCCGCTGGCCCTGTTCCTCGTGGTGGTCACCGTGCTGGTGCTCACGGTCGGTCTCGTGTCGCAGACACTCGGGATCGTGATCGGCGCAGCGGGTTTCGTGATCTGGCTGCTGGCGCTGCCCAATTCCGGCTACCTGATCACCGAGCTCAACCAGAACCACCGGCGCGAGGACGAGAACGTCCCGCTCTGGTACGACATCATCGCCGTGCTCACCTTCGCGATGTCCGGGGTGGTGAACACCGTCCTCGGTGTGCTGGCCGCCCAGCTGGTGTTCACCCTGACGGTGTTCGGCGACTCGAACGCGGCGCTGCGCGCCGCACCGGTCCGGGCGACGCCGATCGTGATCATCCTTCTGGTCTCGGTCGGCATCTACCTCGGCCGTTACCTGCGACTGAACAGCTGGGACGTGCGGTCACCGCGCCGGATGTGGGCCAAGATCCGCGAGCACTTCGATTCGCGTGCGGCCGTGGGGAACTTCGCGCTGTTCTGCGCAACGCACACGCTGTTCCTGCTGCTGATCTACGGCCTGATCGCCGGACCGCTGCTCGAGGCGGTGGCCGACTCCCCCGACCTGGTGACCGCCGAGTAGCCGGGCTCAGTGCCCCGGCAGCACGCAGACGCTGTCGAGGCCGAGCACGTGGTTGAGCCGGCCGAACGCCAGCCACGAGCCGATGCTCATCGAGAGCTCGACCACCTCTGCCTGGGTGTAGTGCGCGAGCATCCGGGTCCAGAACTCGTCGTCGAGACCGTGGTGGTCGAGCGCGTACCGCTCCGCGTACTCGGCCGCGAGGCGGGTGCGGTCGTCAAAGGCATCGGTGGTGCGCCACTGCTCGACCGCGTCGTCGAAGCCGGCCTCCACCTTCTGGCCGTCCCGTTCGGTTCGCCAGTCCTGGCAGAAGATGCAGCCGTTGATCTGCGCGATCCGCAGCCGCGCGGCCTCGAAGGCGCGCAGGTCGATGGTCGAGTGCTCGTACACGGACAGCGAGAACTGGGAGGCCGCGATCCCGATGCCGGGGACCATCTCGCCCCACACGTAGCCGATCGGGTCCTTGTCCTCGGGAATGTCGATGAGCATGGCTGGTCCTTTCGAGTTCACCGGTTTCGGAGTTTGCCGACTGCGGGGCGCAGCGGGACGTCGAGCGCGTCGTAGAGTCCGGGTTCCGCGTCCACCAGCCAGTCGATGGCGCTCACCAGTCGTCCGACCGCGGTCGCGTTTCCGCCCGCGGACCGGCTGCCGCCCTCGTCGGTGCACTCGACGGACACCTCGATCCGCGGGCGGCCCTCGATGATCACCCGGTGCGCCCCGTCGCCGTCCGGCGGCATCGGCCAGTCGGTGGCGCAGAAGGGGTGGATGCGGGTGACGTGTTCGATGACGATGCGGGGTTCGCCGTCGACGATGCCCTGCACCTCGAACCGCACCGCGCCCTGGGTGCCCGCCTCGAACTCGCCCATCGTGGCCGTGCTGACGGTGGCGTCGAGCGCGCGCCGGTCGAGGGTCTCGCGGATCTCGTCGAGCTCGACCTCCAGCGCCCTGGCCATCATCCGGATCTGGCCGCCCCACACCATGGTCGGGATCGACGGCGCGATCATCGGCGGCAGGTAGTCCATCGGCTGTCCCATGCCGACCAGGTAGCGGACCGAGTCCGGCTGGTCGTAGGTGGAGTAGTCGAAGATCTCCTGGCAGCGGATCACGTCCACGGTGCTGCCGAGCCCGCTGAGCAGCAGCGGCAACACGTCGTTGCCCCAGCCGGGGTCGACGCCCGAGGCAAAGAACGAGCCGCCGCCCTCCGCGATCGCGGCGAGCACGGGGTCCCGCAGTTCGGGCGGGGCGTTGGTCGGGTCGTAGAGCGGGTACAGCGCGGGGCTGACGACGACGGCTCCGGCGCGGATCGCCCGGCAGATGTCGGCGAGGGCGTCGTCGGGCCGGATGTCCCCGGAGGCCGCGTACACCACCGCGCGCGGGCTGGCCGCCAGCACCGCGTCGATGTCGTCGGTCGCGGCGACCCCCAGCTCTGCATCGAGACCGGACAGGTCGCCCGCGTCGCGGCCGACCTTGTCCGGGTTGTTCACGATCACATTCGTCAGCTTGAGCGCCGGGTGCGCATCGACCGCCCGGATGGCCGCCCGCCCGACGTTTCCGGTACCCCACACCACCGTTGAGATCATGGCCGGGAGGCTACCGAACTGGAACACGTTCTCGTGGGTGTTCGGCCGACTCAGACGGAGGCGGCAGCCAGTTCCGGTGCGGCCGCAGGCCGCAGCGGGACGTCGAGCGCGTCGTAGAACCCCGGGGCCTGTCCGGCGAGCCAGTCGATGGCGCCGACCAGCCGCCCCACCGACATCGCCTCGTCGCCGCCGGCCGGGGCGGCGCCCACCACGATCATCGCGATCTGCCGGTCGCCCTCGACGATCACCCGCTGCGTGCCGGACTGCCCCTCCGGCGGGCTCGGCCAGTCCGGCGCGCAGGCCGGGTCGATGCGGTTGACGTGCTCGATCACGATGCGCGGCTCGCCGCCCACGATGCCCTGCACCTCGAAGCGCAACGCACCCTGCCCCCCGGCATCGAACTTGCCCATCGTGTCGGTCTCGACCGAGGCCTCGAGCGGCCGGCGTTCGAGCGTCTCGCGGATCTCGTCGAGCTCGACGCCCAGCGCCCGGGCCATCAACCGCACCTGACCGCCCCACACCGTCGTCGGCATCCTGGGCGCGATCATCGGCGCCAGATAGTCCAGCGGCTCGCCCATGCCCACCAGGTAGCGCACCGAATCGGGCTGGTCGTACCCGGAATAGTCCACGATCTCCTGGCAGTGGATCCGATCGACGCCCGGACCGAGCCCGCTGAGCAGCAGCGGCACCATCTCGTCCGTCCAGTCGGGATCGACACAGCTCACGAAGAGTGAGCCACGCCCCTCGGCGATCGCGGCCCGGATCGGCTCCTGCAGGTCCTGCCGATCGTCGCGATGGTCGTACAGCGGATAGATCGACGGGGTCACCACGATGGCGCCGGCCCGCAGCGCGGCGCAGATGTCGGCGACCACATCGGCCGAGCGGACATCACCGGAGGCCGCGTACACGACCGCGCGGGGACCGGTCGCCAGCACAACCGCGGCGTCGCCGCTCGCCCGGACCCCGAGCTCCCGGCCGAGGCCGCCGAGGTCGCCCGCGTCGCGCCCGACCTTGCCTGGGTCGTGCACGAGCACGGCCGCCAGGTCCAGACCCGGGTGCGCGTCGACCGCGCAGATCGCCGCGCGCCCGAAGTTCCCTGTCCCCCACACGATCGTCGAGATCATGGCCGGACGGTAGCAAAAGGGCGGACCGGATAACCGGTCCGCCCTGGTGCGTGATTCAACTCGAACTCTGCTCAGGCGGTGAGGACCGCGTCCAGCGCCGAGTAGAACATGCCGAGGCCGTCGTCGCTGGGTCCGGTCAGTGACTCGGTCGCGTGCTCCGGATGCGGCATCAGGCCGACGACCCGGCCGTTCGCCGAGGCGATGCCCGCGATCGCGCGCTGCGAGCCGTTCGGGTTGTCGCCGGAGTAGCGGAACACCACGCGGCCCTCGCCCTCGAGCTCGTCGAGCACCTTCTCCGAGGCCTGGTAACGCCCCTCGCCGGACTTGAGCGGGATGAGGATCTCCGCGCCCGGCTCGTAGCGCGAGGACCACGCCGTCGAGGTGGACTCCACCTTCAGCCACTGGTCGCGGCAGATGAAGTGCAGGCCCTCGTTGCGGGTCAGCGCGCCCGGGAGCAGTCCCGCCTCGCACAGCACCTGGAAGCCGTTGCAGATGCCGAGCACCGGCATGCCGCCCGCCGCGGCCTTGATGACCTCGTCCATCACCGGCGCGAACCGGGCGATGGCGCCGCAGCGCAGGTAGTCGCCGTAGGAGAAGCCGCCGGGCACGATGACCCCGTCGACGCCCTTGAGGTCGGCGTCGCCGTGCCAGAGGCTGACCGCCTCGCCGCCTGCCAGATTCACCGCGCGGGCGGCGTCGACATCGTCGAGGGTGCCGGGGAAGGTGATGACTCCGATGCGGGCGCCCGAGCCACTCCGCGTCGCTTCGCTCATGTTCACTGGACTCGGGTGACCTTCCAGTCCTCGATCACCGTGTTGCACAGCAGCGACTCGGCGATCTTCTCCAGCTCGGCGTCGTCGACGCTGTCGTCGACCTCGAGCTCGAAACGCTTGCCCTGGCGAACATCCGACACTCCGGTGAACCCGAGTCGGGGCAGGGCGCCGACAACTGCCTGTCCTTGGGGATCGAGAATCTCGGCCTTGGGCATGACATCGACAACGACACGGGCCACGTGCTGCTCCTCGCTAGGTGCTCCGGTGCGCCCGGGAATGATCCGCCGGGCAACAGGCAGTTTACCGGCGCATACTCGAACCCATGCGACTGACCCACTTCGGCCACTCCTGCGTGCTCGCCGAGATCGACGGCGCAACCGTCCTGTTCGATCCCGGCAACTTCTCGCACGGCTTCGAGGGCATCACCGGCCTCGATGCCATCCTCATCACCCACCAGCATCCCGACCACGCCGACCCGGCGCGGCTACCCGCCCTGGTTGACGCGAACCCCGGCGCGGCGCTGTACGCGGACCCGCAGACCGCGGCCCAGCTCGGCGGCCGGTGGACGGCGGTGCACGCGGGCGACTCCTTCGCCATCGGGGACCTGCCGGTCACCGGGGTCGGCGGGCGGCACGCGGTGATCCACCCGGAGATCCCGGTGATCGACAACACCGGCTATCTGCTCGGCGACGCGGACGCCCCCGCCCGGCTGCTGCACCCGGGCGACTCCCTGTTCGTGCCCGAGCAGCCGATCGACGTGCTGGCGATCCCCGCGGTCGCGCCGTGGATGAAGATCTCCGAGACCGTCGACTACCTGCGGGCCGTCGCCCCACGGGTCGCGGTGCCGATCCACCAGGGCATCATCAACGACCCCGCGACCGGCATCTACTACGGCCGGCTGCGCGAGATGGGGCCCGCCGGAACCGAGTTCCGGGTGCTCCCGGCCGAGTCCGGCACCGAGGTCAGCTGACCCGCGGCGCAGGGCCCACCGGGCGGACGGGGCGGGCCGACGAGCGCCCGCACGGCGGCGTGACTACGGTCACAGTCATCACGTCGCCGTCACACAGGAGTTGCCCATGCTGAGCACGATGCAAGACGCCCCGCTGTCGATCGCCCATCTGCTTCGGCACGGGAGCACGGTGCACGGCGCGGCGGAGGTGGTGACGTGGACCGAGTCGGGCCCCCGCCGGACCTCCTACGCCGAGGTCGGCAGGCGGTGCGCGGCACTGGCGCACGCCCTGCACGGTCTCGGCGTCACCGGCGACCAGCGGGTCGCGACGTTCATGTGGAACAACTCCGAGCACCTCGAGGCGTACCTGGCGGTGCCGTCGATGGGCGCGGTCCTGCACACGCTGAACATCCGGCTGTTCCCCGAGCAGCTGGTGCACGTGGCCAACCACGCCGAAGACCACGTGATCATCGTCGACCCGTCCCTCATCCCGCTGCTGGCGCCGCAGCTGCCGAAGCTGACCACCGTCAGGCACGTGATCGTCACCGGCTCCTCCACCGCCGGGCTCGAGGCGCCCGAGGGAGTGCAGGTCCACACCTATGAGGGCCTGCTCGACGGGCAGCCCACCGAGTTCGACTGGCCGGAGGTGGACGAGCGCAGCGCCGCGGCGATGTGTTACACCTCCGGCACCACCGGCGACCCGAAAGGTGTTGTCTACTCGCACCGTTCGATCTACCTGCATTCGATGCAGGTGTGCATGTCCGACGGCCCGAACCTCGCCCAGGGCGACCGCGCGCTGGCGGTGGTGCCGCAGTTCCACGCCATGTCCTGGGGCCTGCCCTACGCCGCGTTCATGATCGGCGCCTCGCTGATCATGCCGGACCGCTTCCTCCAGCCCGCCCCGCTCGCGGAGCTCATCGCCGCCGAGAAGCCCACCTTCGCCGCCGCGGTCCCCACCATCTGGCAGGGCCTGCACCTGCACCTCGAGCAGCACCCGCAGGACATCTCCTCGATGCGGGAGGTGCTGATCGGCGGGGCCGCGGTGCCGCCCGCGCTGATGCACACCTTCGAGAACGACCACAACGTCTCGGTGCTGCACGCCTGGGGCATGACCGAGACCTCCCCGCTGGGATCGGTGGCCCGTCCGCCCGCGGGCACGACCGGCGACGAGATGTGGAAGTACCGGTACACGCAGGGCCGGTTCCCGGCCTCCGTGCAGGCCCGCCTGGTCGGCGACGACGGCACGGTCGTCCCCAACGACGGCACCTCCGTCGGCGAGCTCGAGGTCCGCGGCCCCTGGATCACCGCCTCCTACTACGGGGTCGACGCGGCGGACAAGTTCAACGACGGCTGGCTCAAGACCGGCGACGTCGGATCGATCACCCCCGACGGCTACCTCAGCCTCTCGGACCGCTCGAAGGACATCATCAAGTCCGGCGGCGAGTGGATCTCCTCGGTCGACCTGGAGAACGCGGTGATGGGTCACCCGTCCGTCGCCGAGGCCGCCGTCATCGGCGTGCCGGACGAGAAATGGGACGAACGCCCCCTGGTGGCGGTGGTGCTGCGCGAGGGCGCCACGACCACCCTCGCGGAACTGCAGCAGTACCTGGCCGACAAGGTCGCCAAGTGGCAGCTGCCCGAGAACTGGACGCTGATCGACGCGGTCCCCAAGACCAGCGTGGGCAAGTTCGACAAGAAGCGGCTGCGCGCCGATTACCGCGACGGCGGACTGGACGTCACCCGGCTCTGATCGGGGGGGCGAACGGGGCGCGGCTCGTGGCCGCGCCCCGTTCGGCTCCAGGCCCTCCCGCGGGCGTCACGCGGCTCAGGCCACCTGCGACCCGGAACCCTTGTCCTGCCAGCGGTATCCGGTCGGCCGCGCGCCGTGATGCAGCGACAGGTCGACGGCGTCGAGCAGTGCCTGCCGCGGGCCGGGCTGTGCGAGTTGCTTCGCGGAGATCGCGAGGCGCACCACCCCGCCGCGACGGGCCGTGCGGCCGGCACCCAGCACCAGCGCCCGGCACCACCACGGCTCGGCCCGGAAGCCCTCCCCGATGCCGAGTACCCGGGCCCGCACCACGGTGTCGCGTTCGAGGTCGTGGATGCCCGCGGCACCGGCGAGCAACCGGAATCCGGCGCGGGGCAGCGCCGACACGGCGCCGGGCGAGGCCAGCCAGCGCGGCGCGGCGAAGACGCGCGTGCGCAGCCCGGTCTCCTCCATCACCCGGTCCGCGGCCAGCAGCCGCAGCGCGGCCTCGTGTTCGGGCAGGGCGGCGAACTCGGCGCGGCGCTTCTTGGTGGCGGCCTGGTCGTACCCGTGCAGCACGATGGCGTCGCCGCCGGCCTGCCGCCGCCGCAGCCAGTCCTGGGTGTCCTCGTCGCGGACCAGCCGGTACTTGTCCTTCAGGCGCGGGGCGACGAGCAACGAGAGCGGCACCGCGCGCCCGTCGAGTTCCCGCGCGAGGTCGGCGGCGAGGTCGCGGGTCTCGGCCCGTATCCCCGAAAGTGACACGATCAGCTGTCCGGCCATGCGCCCAGGGTCGCACCCGAAGGTGTACGGCCGCTGACGCCGACGTGAGCATTCGGCGAGAATCAGGGCCCGCGCGGACTGACCTACGGGCGGGTGCCCGACCCGTTGCGGTCCCGCCACCACTGCGGCGCGTCGACGAAGTGGTTGTCGTACTCCTCCTGGGCGGGCGCGAGCTCCTCCACCGACGCCTCCCCCGCCTGGATCCTCGCGAGCAGCCGGAAGTACTCGAACCGCTGCACCCCGGGGGTCAGCACGATCAGCACCCGGGCCGCGGAATCCGGCGTCGCACCGAACGCATGCGGCATGAGCTTGGGCACCACCAGGGATCCGCCCGCCGCCACGGTCATGATCTCGTCACCGGCCATGACCCGCAGTTCGCCGTCGAGGACATGGAACAGTTCCGACGATCTGGTGTGGAAGTGCGGGGCGGCGCCGTCCGCCCCGACCCCCAGCCGGACCTCGAGCGAGCTGAGCGCGCCTGCCGTGTCCGAGGCGTCGTACAGCAGATGCATCGAGGCCTGGTCGTTTCCCACGACCTCGGCCTGGTCCGCCCGTGCCGAGACGGCCCGCCCGTGCCCGCTCATGCGGCCAGCAACGCGGCGGCGGCGATCATCGCGACCGCGGTGGCCCCGTGGACTCCGTACGCGGCCTTGCGGTCGCCGCCGTTGGACAGCACGACCCACATGTCGCCGAGGGGGACGACGGCGAGCAACAGCATCAGGAGCGCGAGCTGGTCGCGCGCGGCGAAGGTGAAGACGATCACCAGCAGGCCCGAGGCGATGTCGCGGACGCCCTTGACCTGCCACCAGCCGCGCGCTTCCGGCGACGGGCTGGTGGGCAAACCGAAGCCCGCCGCGTTCTTCGCATTCTTCGCGAGGTAGGCCGCACCGATCGCGATGATCCCGAGCGCACCGATCCAGCTGATGACGAGTCCGATCCAGTTCAGCATCGCATTGCCTTTCGTTTGTACTATTTCTACCGACGTTAGACTACTGATGAATGAATGTCTATCGGTGATAGAGTTTTGGCATGGGAGTCCGGGAACGCAAGGCACGGGAGCGGCAGGATCGCGAGCGCAAGATCGTCGAATGCGCTCGGAGCATCGCCGAGAACGAGGGGTGGCCGGCCGTGACCACCCGGCGCCTGGCCGATGAGATCGAGTACAGCCCTCCGGTGCTCTACGGGCACTTCCCGGAGGGCAGGGATGGCATCGTCAGCGCGGTCGCGCTGACGGGATTCCAGGACTTCACCCTGGCCATGGGCCGAGCGCTCGAGGGCGTCGACGACGCGGAACGGCTGACGGCGTTCGTCCGCGCCTACCTGAACTTCGCCTCGAACAATCCCGCGACCTACGAGGCCATGTTCTCGATGCGGCTGGGGGTTCGGTTCGCACACGAATCGACTCCGCCGGAACTGCGTGCGGCATTCGAGACGCTGGTGTCGGCGCTCGGAGACCGATCGTCCGGCGACGCCGGGACCAGGGCCGAGGTCTTCTGGAGCGCGTTGCACGGGATGTGCGTGCTCACGCGTGGGGAGCGCCTCGCCCCGGACAACGAGGCCGCGCGCCTCACCGAGCTCGCCGAACTGTTCGGATGAACGCGAGAAGGCGGCCACGCACGAGGTGCGGGACCGCCTTCTTCGGCTGCGTTGCTACTTCGGCAGCACGGCCTCGATGGCCGCGACGACCTCGGGCGCGTCCGGAACCGTCGTCGGGCGGAATCGGTTCGCCACGGTGCCGTCCGGCGCGATGAGGAACTTCTCGAAGTTCCACTGCACATCGCCCGCGGCGCCCTCGGCGTCGGCGGCCTGGGTGAGCTCCGCGTAGATCGGGTGCCGGCCCTCGCCGTTGACGTCGATCTTCTCCGTCAGCGGGAAGGTCACGCCGTAGCTGGTCGAGCAGAACGTCTGGATCTCCTCGGCGGTGCCCGGCTCCTGGCCCATGAACTGGTTGCACGGCACGCCGACCACGGTCAGGCCGCGGTCCGCGTAGTCCTTCGCCAGCTGCTCGAGCGCCGTGTACTGCGGGGTGAGCCCGCACTTGGAGGCCACGTTGACCAGCAGGATCGCGTTGCCGCCTGCCAGGGCGTCCAGCGTGGTGGGCTCGCCACCGAGGGTGTTGATCTCGATCTTCACGGGGTTCGTCATGAGGCCAACGGTACGGGAACGCGTGCGGCACCGACCTTCTCGCTGCCATCGTGTGGGACGGCGATCGTACCGTCCTCCGGCAGGTGGTCGTCCACCATGGTGGCCTCGTCGAACGGCAGCTTCCCGTCGAGCACCTCCCGCACCCGTCCGCGGTCCAAGGTCCGGGTCCACGTTCCGATCAGCAGGGTCGCCACCGCGTTGCCGGAGAAGTTGGTGACCGCGCGGGCCTCGGACATGAACCGGTCGATGCCGACGATCAGCCCCACCCCGTCGAGCAGTTCCGGCCGATGGCTCTGCAGGCCACCGGCGAGGGTCGCCAGGCCCGCGCCGCTCACGCCCGCCGCGCCCTTCGACGCGATGATCATGAACACCAGCAGGGACAGCTGCTCGGGGATCGCGAGCGGCTGGCCCATGGCGTCGGCGATGAAGATCGAGGCCATGGTGAGGTAGATCGCGGTGCCGTCGAGGTTGAACGAGTACCCGGTGGGCACCACGATGCCGACGGTCGTGCGCTGCACCCCGACGTGCTCCATCTTGGCGATCAGCCGCGGCAGCGCCGACTCCGAGGAGGACGTGGCGAAGATCAGCAGGTACTCGCGGGCCAGGTAGCGGACCAGCTTGAAGATCGAGAACCCGGACACCGCGCGCAGGATCAGGCCCAGCACCACGAAGACGAAGATCGCGCAGGTGATGTAGAAGCCGAGCATCAGAGTGCCGAGCTGTACTACGGCGCCGAGCCCGGTCTGGCCGACCACGTTCGCGATGGCCCCGAAGGCGCCGATGGGCGCGAGCCACAGGATCATCGCGAGGATCCGGAACACCAGCTTCTGCACGTGTCCGACCCCGCGCAGGATCGGTTCGCCCTGCTTGCCCATGGCCTGCAGACCGAAGCCGACCAGCAGCGCCACGAACAGCGTCTGCAGCACGCTGCCGACGGTGAGGGAGGACAGCAGCGACGTCGGGATGATTCCCGCGATGAAGTCCATGGTCCCGCCGGCGCCGTGCGCCTTCTCCGCGAGATCCGCGCCCGCCGAGGACGTCGCGGCGCTCAGCTGCAACCCGCTGCCGGGGTCGAGCAGGTTCCCGACCACCAGGCCGATGCCCAGCGCGACCGTCGACATGCCGACGAAGTAGGCCAGCGCCAGCCCGCCCACCTTGCCGACGCTGGCGGCGGCCTTCACCGAGCCGATGCCCAGCACGATCGTGCAGAAGATGACCGGGCTGATCATCATCTTGATCAGGCTGATGAACAGGGCGCCGAGGACCCCGAGGGACTTGCCCGCCTCCGGCGCGAGCCAGCCGACGAGCACGCCCGCGACGACGGCGACGATCACTCCCAGGTACAGCCAGTGAGCGCGGTCGCGCTTGCTCGCGGTGGGAGGTGGAGGGGTATCGTCCCGCTTCGAATCGATGGTCATGACTGGTCCTCTTGACTGCCTCTCAAGGAAGTGAGCTGCATCACTTCGCCTCGGGAAGAATGGTGTAACGCGCCGTGACAGCAGTCACGGTTGCGTGCATTTCGTTCACGAGAGGACGGACAGGTGAACGGATCACTCGGGCGTGGGGGCATGAGCCTGGCGCGGCAGGTGCTGGTGCTGCAGCTGCTGGTGTTGGCCGCGGTGGTGCTGGCCGGCAGCGTGCTGACGGTCTTCGACGAGCGCCGCGACGCCGACGCCGCGACCCGGCGCGAGGTGGTGGCGATCGCGGAGAGCCTGGCCGCGGCGGATTCCACGGCGGCGGCGCTGCGCTCCCCCGACCCCAGCGCCGCGCTGCAACCGCAGACCGAGCGGATCCGGGCGGCCACCGGCACCGACTTCATCGTCGTCATGTCCCCCGACCGGACCCGGTACACGCACACCGATCCCGAACTGATCGGGCAGCAGTTCACCGGCACCATCGAGCGCGCGCTGGCCGGCGAGACCTTCACCGAGACCTACGCCGGCTCGCTCGGCCCGTCGATCCGGTCCGTCGCGCCGGTGTACTCCGACGGCCGCATCATCGGCCTGGTGTCCGCGGGCGTCACCCGAGAGCGGATCAGCGACCAGTTCATGCGCGGCCTGCCGCTGCTGCTCGCGGTGGCGGCGGGCGCGCTCGCCCTGGCGGCGCTCGGCTCGGCGCTGCTCAGCGTTCGACTGCGCCGACAGACGCTCGGCCTCGCCCCCACCGAACTGCGGACCCTCTACCAGCACCACGACGCGGTGCTGCACTCGATCGGCGAGGGCCTGCTCGTCTTCGGCACCGGCTCGGACACCGCCGAGGTCGTCAACGACGAGGCGCGGCGCCTGCTGGCCCTGCCCGACGGCCCGGTCACCCGCGCGCAGTTGCCGCCCTCGCTGCGATCGATCGGGCCCGGGACGGTGAAGGACGAGGTCCACCTGACCGGCGACCGCGTCCTCGTGGTGAACCAGGATCCGGTGTCCTTCGAGGGGCGCGAGATCGGCACCGTGACGACCCTGCGAGATCACACCGAACTCCAGAGCATCACCGGGGAACTCGATTCCATGCGACTGTTCACCGAGTCGCTCCGCGCCCAGTCGCACGAGTCGGCGAACCGGCTGCACACGGTCGTCACCATGGTCGAGCTCGGCCGCACCGAGGACGCCGTCGCCTTCGCCACCGCCGAGCTCGAACTCTCGCAGCAGCTCATCGATCGGTTGACCACCGCCATCGGCGAGCCGGCCCTGGCGGCCCTGCTGCTGGGGAAGGTGAACCAGGCCGCGGAGCGTGGGGTGGACCTCACGGTCACCGAGGACACCGCGCTGCCCGCCGCCGGTCCCCTCAGCGCCCGCGAACTGGTCACGCTGGTGGGCAATCTCGTCGACAACGCTATCGACGCGGCCGGAACCCACGCGGACGGCGAGCGCCCGTGGGTGGAGGTCACGGTGCGATCCGACGGCGCCGAGCTCAGCGTCCGCGTCGCGGACAGCGGGCCGGGCATGTCGCCGGAGGCACTCGACAAGGCCACCGCGAAGGGGTACTCGACCAAGTCCGATCACCGCGGGCTGGGCCTGGCGCTGGTGATGCAGGTGATCGCCCGGCACGGCGGCACCATCACCGCCGAGATGACCTACGGTTCTGTGGTTCTCGTCCGCATCCCCACCGGGGGCACCGAATGATCCGCGTGCTGATCGTCGAGGACGAGCCCCTCATCGCCGAGGCGCACCGCACCTACGTCGGCCGGGTCCCCGGATTCGCCGTGCACTCGGTGGTGCACTCCGGCGGCGCGGCGATGCGGGCGGTCGCCGCGGCGAGCGGCACCGACGAGCCGGTCGACCTGATCCTGCTCGATCTCGGGCTGCCGGACGGCAGCGGACTCGACGTCGCCGCCGCGCTCGGCGGGGTGCGGCCCACCCCCGACATCATCGCGATCACCTCGGCCCGCGACCTGTCCATGGTGCGCGCGGCCGTGGCACAGGGCGTGATGCTGTACCTGCTCAAACCCTTCACCTTCGCGGCGTTCCGGGACAAACTCGAGCGGTACCTCGAGTTCCGCCGGGCGCTGCCGGTGGGCGAGAAGGCGGTCAGCCAGCGGGACGTGGACCGCGCGATGGCCGTCCTGCGGAGCGCCGACGAACGCGCGTCCACCCCGAAAGGTGTTGCGCCGCAGACCCTGCAGGAGATCTCCGCGGCCGTGCGCGCCGCGGAGGCAGGCCTGAACGCCTCCCAGGCGGCGGCCGCCGCCGGCGTGTCCCGGGTCACCGCCTGGCGCTACCTGGAGCGGATGGCGGAGGACGGGCTTGTGGACCGGCACACCGAGTACGGCCGGGCGGGCAGGCCGCAGGTGCGCTACGTCTGGCGCTGACCCCTCACCGCGACGAGGCAGGCACCCGCGTGGCGCCCGCATAGGGACTCATCCGCAGCATTGCCCGCCGCGCGAACGGCCGGGCGAGCGGCATCAGGTGCCGCCGCCAGCCGAGGGTCGCGGCGATGTCCGCGACGATGTCGTCGAAGACGCGGCGCTGGTAGCCCAGCAAGCGCTGGGAGGCCGCCGTGTCCACCCAGTCGGTGGCATACACCTTGCCGCTGAACGCGTCGTCCGGCAGCATGTCCATGCCCATCGCCCCCAGCATCTCGGTCAGGAACTGCCGATAGGTGACCTGACAGCCCGCGCCGCCGCCGAGGAACAACACCCGGCCCCACACCGGCGGGGTCTCGAGGGCGTTCGCGATCGCGACCGCGGCGTCGGCGGGATGCAGCACCTCGATCCGGTTCTGCAGGCCGATCTCGAACATGATCGGGTCCGGCTTGCGGAGCCCGAGGATCGGGACGTCCGCGAAGCGCGGGATGAACCAGTCCAGTCCGGACTCCCGCACCAGGTCCTCGCCCTCGATCTTGTGCGCCGTGTACGGATCGGTGGCGACCCGCGGGTCGTCCACCCTTCGCGGCGGATCCCGGTCCAGGGTGTGCCCGTGCACGTCGAAGGTGGAGGCGAACAACAGCTTCGGCGGCCGCGGCTGTGCCAGGCACGCATCGACGACGTTGCGGGTGCCGTCCACGTTGATCTGCCTGGCCAGCTCCGGATCGGCGTCGCTCGCGGGCGGGATCATCGCCGCCAGGTGCAGCACCGCCTCGGCGCCCCCGACGGCCGCCGCGACGATGCCTGCATCCCGGATGTCGCCCCATATCGCGTCCACCCCCTCGAACCGGCGCGCGCGGCGCCGGTCCTCGGGGGTGTCGAGCGCCAGGCATCGCACCCGGTGACCGCGGCCCCGCAACTCGGCGAGCACGTGCGAGCCGATGTTGCCGAACGCGCCGGTCAGCAGGAGGTTCATGATCGGATGGTGCCCCGGCCGGAGATCAGCGGCAGGTCGAGTGCCGAGAGCAGGCCGGGCTTGGCGTCGCCCAGGTAGGGAATCGCGTTGATCGCGCGCATCCCGGTTGCCAGGCACCCTCCGGTGATCGGGTTGTCGTCGAGCTCACCGCGGAAGACGGTCTCCTGGGTGATGTTCGGGCTGCCCTTGATGATCACGCGGTACACGTCGTTGTCCACGGAGGTGGCCCGCGGCCAGTGCGTGGCCGCATCGTTGGTGATCCGGTTGACGTGCTCGATGACGATCTTCGCCTCGTCGCCCACCCAGCCGCGGATCTCGAATCGCACCGCGGCGCAGTGGCCGGGTTCGATGACGCCGAACTTGTACTCGATCGGCTCGGTGGCCGCCCACTTCTCGTAGACGGTGTCGATCCGGTCCAGTTTCACCCCCACCGCATCGGCGATCATCGGGATGGTGTGGCCCCACGCGAAGATCAGCACCTCCGGGATCTCGAGCACCGCCGCCTGCTCGATCGGCGCGCCGATGCCCATGGTCGGACCGTAGTCACCCTCGTAGGTGGCGTAGTCCAGCAGTTCCTGCACCCGCACGCTGTCGACCCGCCCGCAGACGCCCATCAGCGTCATCGGGAACAGGTCGTTGGCGAAGCCGGGGTCGATGCCGGTGGTGAAGCAGGACTTTCCGCTCTCCTGGCAGGCCTGCTCGAGCGCGACCTTCATCTCGGGCGGGCACGGCTCGGGGTAGACCAGCGGCGTCATCGAGGTGGACACCACGTGCTTGCCCGACCGCAGCGCGGCGGTCATGTTGTCGATGTTCTGCACCGCGTACTCCGCGGTCGGGCCGTAGTAGGCGACGGCGTCGGCGTCCAGCCGAAGGACCGCCTCCCAGTCCGTGGTGGCGGCGAGGCCGAACGGCTCGGCGCCGATCAGGGTCCCGACGTCGACGCCGTCCTTCGCCGGGTCGTGCACGATGACGCCCACGAGCTCGAACTCCGGGTGGTCGAGGAGCTCACGGATGACCAGCTTGCCGACGACGCCGGTGCCCCAGACGATGACCTTGTGCTTCATGCCTTGCTGCCTCTCAGAGAGTGATGTGCATCAACAGGTTTCACCGATCAGCGGAAGTACTCGCCCGCATTGACGAACAGGGTCTGGCCGGTGAGCATCCGGGCCCGGTCGGAGGCGAAGAACACCACCGAGTTGGCCACGTCGTCGTCGGCGGGGACCTCGCCGAGCGGCATGTTCTTGGTGATCTCGCCGACGATGGTCTCCTCGGGGACCTTGCGCTCGGCCGCGGCGAGCCCGACGTACAGCTCCACCGGCGGTCCCCACATCCAGGTGGGGACGACGGTGTTCACCCGAATCTTGTACGGGCCGAGCTCCTTTGCCAGCGACCACATCGCCGCGTGCAGCGCGCCCTTCGACGTGGCGTACGCGGACTGCGGGAGCTGGGGGTGGAACATCGCCTGCGAGCCGATCAACACCACCGACCCGCCCCGCTTCTTCAGTTCCGGCAGCGCCGCCTGGGTCAGGGTCAGCGTGCCGATCACGTTGGCGTCGAGCATCGACTTCCAGGCGTCCAGGTCGGCGCCCTCCAGCCCGCCGAAGACGTCCTCCTTCGCGGCCACGTTCACCAGGGCATCCACTCCCCCGAAGCGGTCGGCGGCCGTGCGGATCAGCTCCGCGCAGGCGTCCTTCTCGAGGATGTCGGTGACCGCGTAGGCCACCCGCTCCCCGGTGGGGTCGACCTCCTCGGCCACCGCCTTGAGGTTCGCCTCGGTCCGCGCCCCGAGCACGACGTTCGCGCCGTCGCGGTACGCGGCCAGCGCGATCTCCCGCCCGAGGCCGTTGCCGACCCCCGAGACCACGACCGTCTTGCCCTCCAACAGCTCCGCCATGTCCAGCTTCCTCCGGTGTGATCGAGGTCATTACGTAACGTCGAGTTACGATTTTTGCAACGTAACACCGCGTTACGCTATTGACAATGACTTCTGACGAAGAGACCCCGGACACGGACGGCGAGCGCAGGCGCGGGCGACCGCGGAATCCGGCGATCGACGACGCCGCACTCACTGCCGCCCGGGAACTGCTGGCCGAGGCGGGCTGGGATCAGACCACGATGGTGGCCATCGCCGAGCGCGCCGGCGTGGGCAAGCCGGCCCTCTACCGGCGCTGGCCGTCCAAGACGCACCTGGTCTTCGAGGCGATCTTCGGCTGGGTGGACGACGCTCCGCCGGTCGCCGACGCCGCGGACCCCTCGGAGTGGATCCGCCGGTCGTGCGCCTACAGCCTCGAACTCTTCGGACGGCCGGAGGTGAAGGCCGCGCTACCCGGTCTGCTGGCCGCGTTCCGCGATCGCGAGGACCTGCTGACGGCACTGTGGACCGACTTCGGTGGGCCCGGTGTCGGGATGCTGGCCGACACCCTGCGCCGCGGCGGGGTCGCGCCGGGGAGGGGTGAGCACGACACCGCCGCCCTGGACGCGCAGGCCACGATGCTGTTCATCGTCGGCGGCAGCATGGTGCTCCGACTGCTGATGCCCGACGACGCGGCCGAGCCATTGGCCGATCGGATGCCGGCCATCCTCACCGGCGGCGTCGTGCGGTAGACCGCAGTGGTGCGGCTACGGAGACCAGGGGCTCCGTCAGCGCACCACTGCGCCGGAGGTGCTCAACACCCAGGCGTACTCGAATGCGACCTCTTTCCACTTCTCGTAGCGACCGCTGACGCCGCCGTGACCCGCGCTCATCTCGGTCTTGAGCAGCAGCGGCGCATCGCCGGTCTTCGTCGCCCGCAGCGCGGCGACCCACTTGGCGGGCTCGACGTACAGCACCCGGGTGTCGTTGATGCTCGTGATGGCGAGGATCGCCGGGTAGTCCTTCGCCTCGACGTTCTCGTAGGGGCTGTAGGACCTCATGTACTCGTAGACGGCCTTGTCCGCCAACGGGTTCCCCCACTCGTCCCATTCGATCACCGTCAGCGGAAGCGAGGGGTCGAGGATGGAGGTGAGCGGGTCCACGAACGGCACGTTCGCCAGGATGCCCGCGAACAGCTCCGGCGCCAGGTTCGCGACCGCGCCCATCAGCAGCCCGCCCGCGCTGCCGCCGTCCGCGACCAACTGTGCGGGCGTGGTGCGGCCGGTGTCGATGAGATGCCGTGCGCAGGAGACGAAGTCGGTGAAGGTGTTCTTCTTCGTCAGCATCTTGCCGTTGTCGTACCAGTGCCTGCCCATCTCGCCGCCTCCGCGCACGTGCGCGACGACGAACACCATGCCGCGGTCGAGCAGCGAGAGCCGGGCGACCGAGAATCCCGGGTCCATGCTGGACTCGTAGGAGCCGTAGCCGTAGAGCAGCAGCGGCGCGGGCGACACCGCGGCATCCGCCGCCCCGGCGCCCTTGCGCTGCACGATCGAGATCGGGATCTTCGTCCCGTCCGCTGCGGTCGCCCAATCGCGGTGCTGCTCATAGTCATCGGGGTCGTAGCCGCCGAGCACCGGCTGCGATTTGCGCAACAGCAGCTCACCGGTGGCCACGTCGTAGTCGTAGACCCGGCTGGGGGTGATGAACGAGGTGAAGCCCAGCCGCAGCAGCGGCCCCGCCCACTCCGGATTCGACCCCGCGCCGACCGAGTACAGCTCCTCGGCGAACTCGAGCTCACGCAGCTCGCCGTACCCGTCGGCGGTCAGCGGCCACACCGCGAGCCGGGTCAGCGCCTCGCGGCGGTAGCTCAGCACCAGGTGGCCGGCGAACGCCTCGGCGTCCTCGAGACGGACGTCGTCGCGGGGCGCGAGCAGGGTGCGCTGGTCGGTCGGGTCGGCCACCGGGGCATCGACCAGGGTGAAGTTCTCCGCCTTGACGCCGTCGACGTCGCCGTTGTGCAGGATCAGGAACCGGTCCTCGCCCGCGACGACCGCATGCTCGACGCTGTACTCGACGCCGTCGACGCGGGGCAGCACCACCCGGAACTCCCCCTCGGGGTTGTCCGATTCGAGGCAGAGGATCTCCGAGGTGATCTTCGAGCCGATCCAGATCATCAGGTACTTCTCGCTTCGGGTGGATCCGAAGCCGACCCAGAACCGCTCGTCCGGCTCATGGAAGACCCGCACGTCCTCGGACTGCGCCGTGCCCAGCTTGTGCCGCCAGACCGTGTCGGGCCGCCAGGCCTCGTCCACCGTCATGTAGAAGACGTGCTCGTTGTCCACGGACCAGGTGGCACCGGGCGCGGTGCCGGGGATCTCGTCGGCGAGCAGCTCGCCGGTGCGCAGATCCTTGAACCGCAGCGTGTACCGCTCGTCACCCGCGGTGTCCACCGAATACGCCAGCAGATCTCCGTCGAGGGTGACGGAGAACGCACCGAGCGAGAAGAAGTCGTGCCCCTCGGCGAGCAGGTTGCTGTCGAGCAGCACCTGTTCGCCGTCGATCTCCGTGTCGGCGGCGAGCACCGGCGGGGTCCAGTCGTCCGGGCCGGAGATCGGGCACCGGCACTGCACGCCGTACTGCTTGCCCTCGTAGCTGCGCGAGTAGTACCACCACTGCCCCATCCGGGACGGCACCGACAGGTCGGTCTCCTGGGTGCGGGCCTTGATCTCCTGGAAGATCTTCTCCCGCAACGGCGCGAGCTGCTCGGTCTGCTGCTCCGTGTAGGCGTTCTCCGCCTCGAGGTACGCACGCACCTCGGGATCGTCCTTCTCGCGCAGCCACTCGTAGTTGTCGACGAAGGTGTCGCCGTGGTGCGTGCGCTCGAGCGGGACCTTCTTGGCGACCGGGGCTGCGATCGGGCTGCTGACCGGGGTGACGGACGAAGTCATGCCGCCCAGCCTAGGCGGTGGGCGGCGCGACGTGACGGCTACACCGGGGTCCGGACCCAATCGTCGAAGGACAACCCGGAGATGCGCTCGTAGGCCTCGATGTACCGGGCGCGGGTGGCGTCGACGATCTCCTGCGGCAGCGGGGGCGGGGGCGTGTCGCTCGCCCGGTCCCAGCCGGACTCCGGGCCGGTGAGCCAGTTGCGGACGAACTGCTTGTCGAAGCTCGGCTGCACCCGGCCCGGCTCGTAGCCCTCGGCGGGCCAGTAGCGGGACGAGTCGGGGGTGAGCACCTCGTCGGCGAGCACCAGGTTGCCGTCGGCGTCGAGGCCGAACTCGAACTTGGTGTCGGCCAGGATGATGCCCCGGTCCGCGGCGAAGCTGGCCGCCCGGAAGTAGATGTCGAGGGTGTCCTCGCGCAGCTTGAACGCCAGGTCCTGGCCGAGCTGGTTCACCACGGTCGCGAAATCGACGTTCTCGTCGTGCTCGCCGAGCTCGGCCTTGGTGGCGGGCGTGAAGATCGGATCGGGCAGCTTGCTGGACTCGACCAGGCCGGCCGGCAGCTCGACACCGCAGACGGCGCCGGTCCGCTGGTAGTCCGCGAGCCCGGACCCGGTGAGGTAGCCGCGGGCCACGCACTCCACCGGCACCATGTTCAGCTTGCGCACCACGAGGGCGCGACCGAGCACCTCCGCCGGGATCCGCTCGTCGTCGGGCGCGCCCGCCAGGTGGTTGATGCCACCGAGCTCCTCGAAGAAGAACACGCTCATCGCGGTGAGCACGCGGCCCTTGTCCGGGATGGGGGTGCTCAGCACGTGGTCGTAGGCGGAGATCCGGTCGCTGGCGACCAGCAGCAGGTGCTCGTCGTCGATCGTGTAGAGGTCGCGGACCTTGCCGCCGGCCAGGTGGGCGTAGTCGGAGAGTGAGGGGCGCACGCGGCAACCCTATCGGTCCGCGCCCGCGGGTGGACCGAGGAACCCTGGGCGCCGCCGCAACAGCGGCCCGAGCCGGTCGAGCGGCTCCGCGGAATATCCCAGTGCGTCGATCGTTAGCCTGGTACAGGATCTGCGGCGGGAGGACAGGGGCGGGATGACGACGGTCGAGGTGGACAGGCGGAGCATCGGCCTTCGCTCGGAGCGCGGTCCGGTGCTGCTGTCGCTGATGCTGAGCACCGCGCTCGTCGCCCTCGACTCGACGATCATCGCGACCGCGGTGCTCACGATCGTCGGCGACCTGGGCGGCTTCGCCCAGTTCCCGTGGCTGTTCTCGATCTACCTGCTCGCCCAGGCCGTCTCGGTGCCGGTCTACGGCAAGCTCGCCGATCTGTTCGGACGCAAACCGATCATGCTGTGGGGCATCGCGGTGTTCGGGGTCGGGTCGGTGCTGTGCGGGCTCGCCTGGTCGATGCCTGCGCTCATCGTGTTCCGCGCCGTCCAGGGTCTCGGCGCAGGCGCCGTGCAGCCGATGAGCCTGACCATCGCCGGCGACATCTACACCCTCGCCGAGCGGGCCAAGGCGCAGGCGTACCTGGCCAGCGTGTGGGGCATCTCGGCGGTGCTCGGCCCGACCCTCGGCGGCCTGTTCTCCGAATACCTGTCGTGGCGGTGGATCTTCCTGATCAACGTGCCCCTCTGCGGCCTGGCCGCCTGGATGCTGCTGCGCAACTTCACCGAGACACCCGACCGGACCCGACCGCGGATCGACTACCCGGGCGCGATCCTGCTCACCGGCGGCGCCGCGCTGCTGATCCTCGGCCTGCTCGAGGGCGGCCAGGCGTGGGCCTGGGACTCGCCCGTCGGGATCGGCGTGTTCGTGGTCGGCGCAGCGATGCTCGCCGGGTTCGTCGCGGTGGAGCTGCGCGCCGCGGACCCGATCCTGCCGTTGTGGGTGCTGACCCGCCGGGTGCTGGTCGCGAGCAGCCTCGTCTCGGTCGGGGTCGGCGCGATCGTGATGGGGCTGACCAGTTACGTGCCGACCTTCGTCCAGGGAGTGCTGGGGACCGGGGCTCTGGTGGCGGGGTTCGCGCTGGCGACGCTCACCATCGGCTGGCCGATCTCCGCCTCGCTGGCCGGCCGGATGTATCTGCGCGTCGGCTTCCGCGCCACGGCCCTGACCGGCGGCGCGCTGGCGCTGGTGGGGTGCGCGGCCACCGGGCTGCTCGACGTCGAGGCGCGGGTGTGGCAGGTCGGCGCGATCTGCTTCGTGATCGGCGCCGGGATGGGCCTGATCGCCAGCCCGACCCTGATCGCCGCGCAGGCCAGCGTCGACTGGTCCGAGCGCGGCGTGGTCACCTCCGCGAACATGTTCGCCCGGTCGATCGGCAGCGCGGTCGGCGTGGCGATCTTCGGCGCGATGGTGAACTCGCGGCTCGGCGGAGCGGCCGCCCCGACCGCCGCGCAGCTGTCCGGGGCGCTGCACGCGGTGTTCCTGGCGGTCGGGGCGGCGGCCGCGGCGATGCTGGTCGCGGCGGCGTTCATGCCGGGGCGCGACAGCGATCGGTGATGCTGGCAGGCTGACCGGATGGAGTCCCCGCGCGTCACCATCACGTACTGCACGCAATGCAACTGGCTGCTCCGGGCCGGCTGGATGGCGCAGGAACTGCTGAACACGTTCGCCACCGAACTCGGCGAGGTGGCACTGATCCCGGGCACCGGCGGCGTGTTCCGGATCGCGGCCGACGACGAGCTGCTGTGGGACCGCAAGCGCGACGGCGGCTTCCCCGACATCGTCACGCTCAAGCAGCGGGTCCGGGACGCGGTCGCGCCGGAACGGGACCTGGGGCACGCGGACCGCGGCCGCGACGACTGACCCGCGGCGCCTCCCGCTCCCCCGTCGCCCCGGGCCATCCGCGCCGCGCGGACGTCGGGCCTACGGGGCTTTAAGTGGGAGCGACGGTCCAGCGAAGAGCGCTTCTGCGTTGCCGTGGTCGATCGCGGTGCGGGTGGCGTCGGCGAGGGTTTCGTCGCCGTCGAGCAGGGAGTTGAAGTAGGCGCCGGCCGCGGCGGGCGCGAACGGCCAGTCGCTGCCGTAGAGCACATGACCGGGGTTGGCGAAGGCGAGCAGGCTCGGCAGGGCGGCCGGACTGCCCGACAGGGCTGTGTCGTAGTAGAAATCGGCGAAGTCGTGCAGTGCCTCGAACGGATCGCGGGCGCCGGTGGCGACCATCGCGAGCGAGATCCGATGCGAGGCGTAGGGGAGGAACCCTCCGGCGTGCGACAGGATGAATCGCAGGTTCGGGTACCGGCGGGGAACGTTGTGCTTGACGAGATTGAACGCGGCGCGCGTGGTGTCGAGCAGGAAGTCCATGGCAAAGGACGGGATGCCGTCGATCGAGGGGCCGGGCAGCTCTCCGGGGTGGACGAACACGACGGCGTGGTGCCGGTCGAGCGCTTCCATCAGCGGATCGAACGACGGATCGCCGAGATACCGCCCGCGGGAGTTGGCGATCAGGATGACGCCGTCGGCGCCGAGGGTCGTCAGCGCGCGCTCGGCCTCCGCGATCGCCCCGTCGACGTCGGGCAGCGTGAGCGTGGCGAAGTACCCGAATCGCTCCG
This sequence comes from Rhodococcus daqingensis, assembly GCF_042665615.1. NCBI lineage: Bacteria > Bacillati > Actinomycetota > Actinomycetes > Mycobacteriales > Nocardiaceae > Rhodococcus > Rhodococcus daqingensis. The sequence continues at coordinate 71,984 of NZ_JBHTCS010000010.1, forward strand.
GCCGCGCCTTGACGACATCGGCGGTGTAGTCGTTGACCACCCGGGCCATGGCGCGCGCCTCGGTGTCGGAACCTAGGTGGACGCCCGGGGTCGACACCGACAGGACGGATCGGGCGATGCCGAACTGCTCCATCAACTCGAGGGCGCCGTCTGGGCTCCAGTGCGGCAGGTCGATCCCGCCGGCCTGCGCGATGTCACGGGAGCGCAGCCAGCGGCTGTAGTCGGGGGGCAGTACGTGCTGGTGAACGTCGATGCGCCGGTGGTTCATGGTGCGTCCTTTCGTGCGGCGATCCGGTCCTCGGGAGCGCTCAACCGCATGGCGGCGTCATGGAGCGCCCGGGCGTGCAGTTCGAACAGGGCAACGAGATCGACACTGTCGCCACCGATCTCCTTGGCGATGAACAGCCCGTCCGCGGCGGCCATCGCGTAGGTGGTCAGCAAGGCCACCGACTCGTCCGGTAGTCCCGGCGCGAACTCGCGCATGGTGGCGTCGATCCGCCGGCACGCCTGCTCCCGCACGTTCAGGAACATCCTGCGGGCGCTCGCCTCGACGGGCCGGCGTTCGAGGGTGAGCATCAACCCCAGCCGGAGAAAGTCCGGCGAATCCAGCAGCGCCTTGGCGACCTGCGTGGCCAGGGCCGTGATGCGACCGAGCGGGCTGTCACCGTCGGGCACGGCCCAGGCCGAGAGCCAGGTGTCGAAGCTTCGTTCGATCACCGCGGCGATCAGCTCGTCCTTGTCCTTGAAGTGCCAGTAGATCGAGCTGGCAGGCAAACCGCACTTCTTGCTGACCAGAGCGATGCTGGTGCCTTCGTAGCCGCGTTCGGTGGCCACCTCCACGGCCGCATCCAGAATGCGGCGCCGCGATTCCTCACCGTTGGCACGGCGCTTGCGGGGCTGGGTGTGCTCGGCCACGAACTGCTCCTCTGGTCGGAAGGCGGTCTATTGACGCGCTCTGCATCCGAGCTTACTGTAGCGATCACTACAGGAACAACCCCCGATTCCCGGCGGGCCCGAACTTCCGCACCGCCGGTGGATCCAATTCCCCGAGAGGTCTCGACGTGACCGACACCCCGACCTACGACGTCGCCGTCATCGGCTACGGCCCCACCGGCGCGACCGCCGCGAACCTGCTCGGCGCGATGGGCCTGAAAGTGCTTGTCGTCGAGCGTGATTCGGACATCTACAGCCGGGCGCGGGCGATCTCCACCGACGAGGAGGTGCTGCGGATCTGGCAGCGGGTCGGCCTGGCCGACCGCCTCGGGGCGGACATGCTGGCCGGGAGCCCGGTGGCCTTCGTGGACGCGGACGGTGAAGCGTTCGTCGAGGTGACACCGGTCTCGCACGGCTCCGGCCACCCGCCGCAGCAGTTCATCTACCAACCCGCCCTCGAGGGGGTCCTGCGCGCCGGGGTGGAGCGCTTCCCCGATGTGGAAGTGCTGCTCGAGCACGAGTGTCTTCGGTTGCTGCAGAACGAATCCGGGGTCGAGCTGATGCTCGCCGACCTGCGCGAGGACGTGTTCAGAAGGGTACGCGCGTCCTACGTGATCGCCGCCGACGGCGGCTCGAGCCCGATCCGCGGCCAGCTCGGCATCGGCTACGAGGGCACGACCTACGCCGAGCGCTGGGTGGTCATCGACACCACGGTGCTCGAAGAGTGGCCAGGACACGATCGGCTGCGATTCCACTGCGACCCCGCCCGGCCGACCGTGGACTGTCCCACCCCCCTCGGCCACCACCGGTGGGAGTTCCCGGTCCGCGACGACGAGGACGAGAAGGACCTGGTCACCGACGCGGCGATCTGGCGGGTCCTGAACAATCAGGGCATCACCGACACGCAGGTCGAGATCCTGCGGGCGGTCGTCTACAGCCATCACGTGCGCTTCGCCGACCGCTGGCGCATCGGCCGGATCTTCCTCGCCGGGGACGCCGCACACGCCATGCCGCCGTGGATTGGCCAGGGCATGTCCGCAGGCGTGCGTGACGTGGCGAACCTGTGTTGGAAGCTCGGTGCGGTCCTGTCGGGGTCGCTGCCGGACTCGATCCTCGACACCTATCAGGCCGAACGCATGCCCCACGTGCGGGAGGTGACCGACCGCGCCGTCAAGGTCGGTCGCCTCATCACCGAGCGGCGCCCGACCCTGGCGGTGATGCGCAACCGGCTCTTCCGGATCGCAATGCGGGTTCCGGGTTTTCCGGAGTGGTTGCGCGATCACCGCTGGATCCCCGACGCCTTCTACCCGCGAGGACTGCTGGCCACCCGCGGGGCGGTCAAAGCGGCCGCGGTCGGCTGGATGATCCCGCAGCCATGGGTGCTCGGCGCCGACGGCGACCGGGAACGGCTCGACGACGTGCTCGGCGCCTGCTGGACCCTGCTGCACCTCGGTCCCGCCGAATCCTGGGCGGGCTGGCGCGCCGCCGGTGTACCCACGGTGCGGCTCGCACCGGCCGGGACCGTGCCGGCCGCCGACACCGTCGTCGACCTCGACGGGACGCTGATCCGGTGGATGCGCACCAAGGGCGCGACCGTGCTCGCCCTGCGACCGGACGGGGTCGTCTACGCCGCAGCCGGAACGGGCACCAGCCTGGCCCCTCCCCCGCCGGGGATGTCCGTTCGCCCCCTGACCTCCACCCCTCGATGAAACGGAGCACCGACATGACTCGCGCAGCACTGACCGAACGCACCCTGAGGGTGGGCGACAAGGACATCTTCGTCGCCGAAACCGGCGAGGGCCCGGCCGTCCTGCTCCTGCACGGCGGCGGCCCCGGAGCCTCGGGCGTGCCGAACTACGCACGCAACATCGACGCCCTCGCCCGGCATTTCCGCGTGATCGTGCCGGACCTGCCCGGCTACGGGCGTTCGAGCAAGGGCATCGACCAGACCGATCCGTTCGGCTCCCTCGCCGACACCATCCGCGGACTGCTCGACCGTCTGAACCTCGACCGCACCCACCTCGTCGGCAACTCCTATGGCGGATCCTGCGCCCTGCGCCTGGCCCTGGACACCCCCGACCGGGTCGAGAAGATGGTCCTGATGGGCCCCGGCGGAATCGGGACCACCCGCGCCCTACCCACTCCTGGCCTGCAGTCGCTGCTGTCGTACTACACCGGCGACGGCCCCTCCCGCGACAAGGTCGAGACGTTCATCCGCCGGTACCTGGTCTTCGACGGCGCCGCGATCCCCGCCGAGACGATCGACGAACGCTACCGCGCCAGCATCGACCCCGCCGTGGTCGCCGACCCGCCACTGCGCCGCCCGTCCAGTCCTTCCGCCCTGTGGCGCATGGACTTCACCCGCGACCGTCGGCTGCGCCGGCTCGCCACCCCCACCCTCGTGATCTGGGGCGCGAACGACAAGGTCAACCGCCCCAGCGGCGGCCGGAGGTTGGCCGCGACCATGCCCGATTGCGACCTGCTGCTCACCGCGAACACCGGGCACTGGGTGCAGTGGGAACGTGCCGACTTCTTCAACGCCGTCACCACGGCCTTCCTCGCCGGGAGCACGCAATGAGCGAATCCCTGTTCGGCTCCGTCCATCTCGGATACATCGTCATCGAGACAAACCGGTTCGCCGACTGGCACCGCTTCGGCCGCGACGCCATCGGCCTGCACGCCGATCAGCTTTCCCGCCACGCCATGCGGTTTCGGCTCGACGACCACGAATGCCGATTCCTGCTGCGCCGCGGCGACGCCGAGGACGTCACGGCGCTCGGCTGGGAGATCGACGACCACGAGTCCTTCGACCGGATCATCGCCCGGGTGCGCGACCGGGGTGTACCGGTCACGGAAGGCACCGTCGAGGAGGCCGCGCTGCGCGGCGTCGAACGCCTGCTGCGCTTTCCCGGCCCCAAGGGGATCGACCAGGAGATCTTCACCCGCGCCCGCGTCGCCGAGGCCCCGTTGGTGATGAGCAACACCGGATTCGTCACCGGCGCAGCCGGTCTCGGACACGTCGCGATCACCTCGACCGAGCCGCACAAGCTGCGCGGCTACTACGACACCGTCTTCGACGCCCGCCTGTCGGACTACATCGACGAAACCATCAGCGGGGTCAAACTCAAGATCCGCTTCCTGCGCGTCAACGAACGGCACCACTCCGTCGCGATCGCCGCGGTGCGAGGCCTGCCCGTCAACCCGATCCGCACTCGCATCCAGCACCTGAACATCCAGGTCGCCGAGCTCGACGACATGACCCGCTCCTACCAGCGCGTCCGGGAACTCGGCTTCGACATGGCGCTCGGCGTCGGCCAGCACACCAACGACCGGGAGCTGTCCTACTACGCGGTCACCCCCTCCGGCTTCGAGTGGGAGGTCGGCTGGAACCCCATCGTGGTCGACGAATCGACGTGGGAGCCGACCACCCACCAGGGCATCAGCATCTGGGGCCACACCCCCGTAGGCCAGACCATCGTCGGCAAGCTCGCCCAGTTCAAGGCGGCCGCCATGTCGCTGCGCCACCCCGAGCAGACCGTCCCCGCCCTCAGCGGCGGCGGCATCGCCGACGACTGATCGGGCACCGGATGACGCGCCCACGACACCGTGGGGAACCACGAGGAGATCGGCCCTGCTCACGGCACTGCACATGCGCGAAGTCGCCCTAGATGAGTAGAACGTCTTCAGCCAGGTCCACGGTCACCTTGCCGGACCAGGGGGCGGAAACTGGTGGACAGCGGGGCACGAGGACTCGGTCGGGCATCGCACCGTGCTGCTCGTCCGCCGACGCAGAGGCGTCTCGGGCCGGTCGTTCCGCGCATTCATCCACACCAGTCTCGGGCCGGCCCTGCACGTGGCGGGAGCACGCGATCTGCGGACCTACACCTTCCTGCCCTGGGCATCGGCGGCCGACCGAACCCCCGGCGTATCCCACATCAACCCACCGCACGAGCGGTACCACGCCGCCGTGATCCTCGGGACCGGCACCCGAGCCGAAGTCGAGGACGTCATCGCCTCGCCCGAGGTCGCCGCCGCGGTGAAGCATCAGCATGTGACCTGCACCGGTGTCCACGCGTATGCCGTCGATCGCACCGTGCCGGTCATCCGAATGCGGCCACGGGAACACAAGTGACCAATCCGATCGCGGCTGTGGTGAGACCGGGAGATCTCGCTGCTGTACCGGGAACCGGCGGTGCAGGCCATCGGTGGCGCCGGCATCGCGACGACTGATCGGCCCAGACCGACCGCAGGATCTCAGGCGGCGGTTCCGCCCCACTCGAGGGTGTCGAGGTCGGGCAGCGCCCGGCTGCTGATGCTGCGGGCTTCGTCCGGGGAGAGGCCGAGGGTGCGCAGCAGGTCTTCGGCGAGTGCGTCGGTGGCGTCGGCGGCGTCACGGTCCGGCCGCTCCTGCAACAGCTGTCCGAGGCCCATGAGCGCGCCGGCCGTCAGGACGAGTGCCAGTTCTGGGTCGCGCACGGTGAAACGCCCCGCGGCGGTGGCCGCCTCGATGTCGCGCAGGGCACGCGGCGCGAGTCCGCGGTTCGCGGTGATCAGGGCCGGCGAATTGTTGAGCAGCACCCGACTGAGCTCGGGTGCGCGGCGAAACAGCCTGCCGGTCAGTCGGAAGCTCCGAGCGAAGGTCTCGGCGGGGTCCTCGAGACCTTCGGTGAGGTGGTCGAGGTATTGGCCGTGCGCTTCCAGGGCATCGTCGACGGCGGCGCGGTAGAGCTGCTCTTTGCTCTCGAAGTGGTTGTAGAACGAGCCCATCCCGACATCCGCGGCCCGGGTGATCTCCAGGACGGGCACGTTGAGGTTGCCCGCGGCGATGAAGCTCTGCGCGGCACGGATCAGGGCGGCGCGGGTGTGGGCCTTGCGTCGTTCCAGGCGACTTTCCGCCGCGGCCCCGCCCTCGGTCATGCCGTGAACTCCCTGTTCTGCCGCTGATCTGCCGCCACGATAGCACCCGGGCCTCAGTTGTGACGATTTCGTCAGAAACTATTGACTGACGACCTGTTCATAAGTGACGATATCGTCAGTAGTTGAGGAGGGCTCGTCATGAACCGACACATCGATGCCCATACCGACCTGCACACCGGGCAAGGCGCCCTGCGCGGTGAACACCCCGGCCGGGCCGCGAACCCGGTGGTGAAGGTGCACGATCTGGCGTGGCTGGAGTTCGCCAAACCGGACCTGGATCGCGCGGAGGCCTTCGCACGCGCCTTCGGCTTCGCCACCGCGTTGCATACCCGGGACGAACTGCACCTGCGCGGCACAGATCCGGGGGCGCCGTGCGTGATCATTCGCAAAGGCCGACGCTCGAGCTTTCTGGGCGCGGCGTTTCTCGCCGCCGACGACGCGGACGTGCTGCGCCTGGCCGAGGCGACCGGCCGTCGTGCCACGCGCCTGCCCGAGACCCTCGGCGGGATCGCGGTCGCGCTGACCGACCCGAGTGGTGGTGCGGTGCGGGTGGTCTCCGGCGTGCACCGGCTACCCGCTCTGCCCACCCAGACCCCGCTCCCGCTCAACGTCGGGCACGCGGTGGGACGCGAGAACGCCACCCAGCGACCCGCCCCGGAACCGGCCCGGGTGCAACGACTCGGCCATGTGGTGCTGCAGAGCACCCGCTACCTGGAGACGCTGAACTGGTATCTGCAGCATCTGGGCCTGATCGTGAGCGATTTCCAGTACTACCCGGGCCAGCGGCAGCGGGGGCCGGTGATGAGCTTCATCCGCTGCGACCGCGGCGCCACCGTCACCGATCACCACACCGTGGCGATGACCCTCGGCCCGTCGAATCGATATGTGCACTCGGCGTACCAGGTGTGCGACCTCGACGCCCTGGCGGCGGGCGGTGAGTACCTGCGCGAGCAGGGTTATCACCGCTCCTGGGGCATCGGCCGGCACATCCAGGGCAGCCAGATCTTCGACTACTGGCGCGACCCGGACGGATTCCTGGTCGAGCACTTCAGCGACGGCGACATGTTCGACTGCTCCATCGAACCCGGATGGGCACCGATGAGCGCCTCGGGCCTGGCCCAGTGGGGCCCGCCGGCCACCAGAGATTTCCTCGACATCGCACCGGGCCGGGAATCGGTGCGCGAACTGCGCGCCACGATCACCTCGCTCCGCGAGGACAACGAATTCGATATCGAACGCCTTCTTGGCCTGTTGAAAGTGGCTTTCTCATGAGCATTTCCGTTCTCCGCACGACCGATGGTTGGTGGGTGCGCACCCCGGACGGTGCGGCCCGAATCGACACCGCGGCCACCACCACCGCAAAGATCCTGGCCGATCGGGCGGCGATCGAGGCCGCCGCCACCGCGAACGTCACCGTTCCCGTCGAGACATTGGATCTGCTCTCCCCCGTCACCGCGCCGTGCCGGGTGGTGGCCCAGATGACAAATTTCGTTTCCCACGTGAAGGATTCGGGGATGAATCCCGAGACCGTGCCGTTGACGTTCTTCCGCAAGTCGTCCGGATCGATCAGCGGCCCCTACCAGGACGTGGTCAAACCCGACCACGTCCGGTTGCTCGACTACGAGGTCGAGATCGGGCTCGTGCTCGGCCGACCCGTGCCGGTGGGGACCGACATCACCGAGGACACCATCGCCGACTTCGTCGCCGGCCTGGTCGTGACCAATGACGTTTCCGCGCGGGATGTGCAGTTGCCGAAAACCCAGTTCTACGAGGCAAAGTCGTATCCCACCTTCACCCCGGTCGGCCCTGCCCTGGTGCTGCTGGACGCAGGCGAGTTCACCCGCTTCGGTGATCTACGCCTGCAACTGCGCGTCAACGGGCAGGTCCGCCAGGACAGGACGGTCGGGTCGGACATGATCTACCGCCCGGTGCAGGCGCTGCAGGCGTTGACGAGATTCCAGCGGTTGGACGCAGGCGATCTGCTGCTCACCGGCACTCCGGGCGGTACCGCCCTGAAGGCCCCGGCCAAGCCGATCGCACTCCTCGGCGCGCTGCTGCCGCCGGCGTTGAAGTGGAAGTCCTTCTTCGCCTCGCAGGCGAAGAACCCGAACTACCTACACGATGGCGACGTCATGGAGCTCTCGATCGCCACCGACGACGGCGGCCTGGATCTCGGCATCCAGCGCACCTGGGTGAGGTCGACCCGGTGAGCAAGGCCCGATGAGCAGGTCTGCCAGACACCTCGGTCAGGACGCGCGCGGCCCGTAGGTGTTCACGAACACGATCGGCCGGTCCCCGAACCACGGATGCGCGTCCAGCGCCAACATTCCCGCGAACGCCTTCGCGGTGTAGACCGGGTCGAGCCCGACCCCGGCCGCCGCGGCGACCCGCTGCGCCGACTCCCCGTCGGCGGTGGCGTGCCCGTAGCCGGGTCCCAGCCACCGCCGCGTCACGAGCAGCGAGCCCGGCTCGAACTCCACCGGGCCGATCCGAGCCCCGCGGCGGCGCAGCAGCCGCTCGGTCTTGCGGGCGAGCGCGACCAGGTCCCGCTCGCCGAGCGGCAGGGTGTCGTTGACGACCACCCCCACCACCCGGGTGCGCAGCCCCGCCAGCCGCAGCCCGAGCAGCAGCCCGGCCGCGGTACCGCCGGATCCGACCGCGGTGACCACGGCCGCGGGCTCGGGCAGGTCGCCGCGCTCGACCTGTGCCGCGAGCTCCAGCGCGGTCTCGACACAGCCGAGCGTCCCGAGGGGCGAGGAGCCGCCCGCGGGCAGGTAGTACGGCAGCCGTCCCCCGCGGAGGTGCCGCGCGAACAACCACGGCGCCGCCGCGATCGTGCGGGCCTTCGTCCGGGTGAAATGCAGTGCCGCCCCGGAGCTCCGCAGCCGTTCGAGCTGCGCGCGCACGTGCTCGTCCATCGGCTGATCGATCAGGCCGAGGGCGGTGTCGATGCCGTTCTCGTGGGCGTACAGGGCCGTCGCCAGTCCCCAGTTGGTGCCCTGGCCGCCGACGCTGAGGATCTGCCGGGACCCGCGGGCGAGGACGTCGGGGATGATCCACTCCAGCTTGCGGACCTTGTTGCCGCCCCAGCCGCCCGAGCCGTAGGCGCCCTCGTCCTTGCACCACAGCCGGTTCGCCCGGCCGAGCCCGTCCAGGCGGGCGATCGGGGTCGGGGCGGAGCCGAGCCTGCGGTACGGGGTGGTCGCCTCGAGGTCCGGGAACAGCCGGTGCAGGGCGGGTCCGGTCGTCTGGTCCATGTGATCGCCTAGACCGAGTCGAGCCGACGGCGGAGCGCACCGGCCAGGTAGTCGAGATCCGGCCGCCGCGCGGTGACGGGGCGGCCGCGGAGACCGAAACCGTCTCCGGTGGTGCGCGGGATGACGTGCAGGTGCACGTGGAACACCTCCTGGCCTGCGACTGCGCCGTCCGCGAGGAAGAGGTTCACCCCGTCGGCGCGCGGGCCGTCGGCGGGCATGCCCGCCGCGTCGGTGCCGCTGTCCCGCAGTGCAGCCGCCAGCCGCTGACCGACCGCGAAGATCCGGCCACCGTCCTGCGGGTCGAGCTGCGAGAGCCCCGCCGCGTGCCGTTTCGGGACGACCAGCAGGTGCCCGGGTGTGAACGGCCGGATGTCCATGAAGGCCACGGTGTGCTCGTCCTCGTACACGATGCTCGCCTCCGCCTCGCGCGCGATGATGGCACAGAAAATGCAGTGGCTCATGGGGATTGATGATAGGGCCAGGATCTTCCCGGTGGACGGGCATGCCCCTTCTCGGGGTGATGGGATGTACTTAGCGTGTGCCCACCGACAGTGGATGGGAGTTGCGATATGAGCGCACAGAATCCGGTGGCGCCCCTCGATGCGGGCGACGTCGAACACTTCGACCACGAGACGGACGTCCTCGTCGTCGGGTACGGCTGCGCGGGCGCGGCCGTGGCACTGGAGTCGTCGGCCGCGGGTGCCGAGGTGATCGTGCTGGAGAAGGCCGGCGGTGGTGGCGGCTCGTCGGCCCTGTCCGGCGGCGAGATGTACCTCGGCGGCGGCACCGAGATCCAGCGGGCGTGCGGTTTCGAGGACAGCGCACAAGACATGGAGACGTTCCTGCTGGCCGCCCTCGGACCCGACGCCGACAAGGAGAAGGTCGGCCTCTACAGCCGCGGCAGCGTGGAGCACTACCAGTGGCTGGTCGATCACGGCGTGCCGTTCAAGCCGTCGCTGTGGAACTCCCCCACCTGGGTTCCGCCGACCGATGACGGGCTGATGTGGATGGGCGAGAACGCCTGGCCCTTTGCGGAACTCGCGAAGCCCGCGCCCCGCGGCCATCGCGTCACCTCGGACGGGTTCGGCGGCAAGGTCCTGATGCAGAAACTGTCCGAGGCGGTCGACGCAACCGACGTCGCGGTGCACACCGACACCTACGCCACCCGGCTGATCGTGGAGGCGGGTCGCGTCGTGGGTGTGCTCGCCCGGCAGTACGGCAAGACCTACACCTACCGGGCGCGCCGCGGCGTCGTCCTCACCACCGGCGGGTTCGCCGACAACGCGGAGATGGTCGCGCAGCACGCCCCCCAGCTGGTGGGGCTCGGCGTCAACAGCGACGGCGGGGACGACGGACGCGGCATCGTGATGGCGCAGGCCGTCGGCGCCGCGGTCAAGCACATGTCCGCCGGGCAGGTCGGCATCTCGCTGATCCCCGGGATGATGGTGCGCGGCATGATCGTCAACAGCGTCGGCCAGCGGTTCATCAACGAGGACGTCTACCCGGGCCTCGTCGGGCAGGCGGCCCTGTACAAGCACGGCCTGAAGGTGTGGGTGATCCTCGACGAGCAGGCCTACGAGGAGGTACCGGAGAACGAACGGTGGGGCGTGCAGCCGCATTTCGTGGCGGAGACCCTCGAGGAGCTGGAGCAGCAGATCGGCATGCCCGAGGGCGCGCTGGTGAACACCGTCGGCGAGTACAACCGGCACGCCGCCGAGGGGCGGGACCCGTACTTCCACAAGTCCGCGACGTGGCTGCGGCCGCTGCGGTCACCGTTCGCCGCGATCGACGTCCAGCGCGGCATCGCGCCCCCGGAGTACGGCCAGGCGGGGCGCGGGGGCGCCGAGGTGTTCACGATCGGGGGCCTGCACACCACCGTCGACGGCCACGTCCTCGACCTCGTCGGCGACGCGATCCCGGGCCTGTACGCGGCCGGCCGGGCCACCTCGGGCCTGCATTCGTGGGGCTACATCAGCGGGACCTCGCTCGGCGACGGCACCTTCTTCGGCCGCCGCGCCGGGGTCGCCGCCGCGCGGACCGACTGACCCGCTTCGGTCAGCGCGCGAGGGCCAGGGACTCGGACGGCGCGGCCGCCTTCGTCAGCAGCCGCGCGTACCGGCCGCCGAGCGCGACCAACTCATCGTGGGTGCCGCGCTCGGCGACCCGCCCGCGGTCGAGGACGACGATCTGGTCGGCGTCGCGGATCGTGGACAGCCGGTGCGCGATGGTGATGGTGGTGCGTCCCCGGCTGACGGTGTCGAGCGCGGCCTGCACGGCCCGCTCGGTCTCGTTGTCCAGGGCGCTGGTCGCCTCGTCGAGGACCAGCACCCGCGGGTCGCGCAGCAGGGTGCGGGCGATCGCGATGCGCTGCTTCTCGCCGCCCGAGAACCGGTGACCGCGGGCACCGACGACGGTGTCGTAGCCGTCGGGCAGCGACGCGATCAGCTCGTGCACCTGGGCGTCGCGCGCCGCGGCCTCGATGTCGGCGTCGGTGGCCTCGGGCCTGGCGTGCCGCAGGTTCTCGCGGATCGAGGCGTGCAGCAGGTACGTCTCCTGGGAGACGACGCCGACCAGCTCGGACAGTTCCGCGAGCGGGATGGACCGCAGGTCCACGCCGTCGATGCGCACCGCGCCGGAGCTCGGGTCGTGCAGGCGGGCGACCAGCGAGGCGAGAGTGGTCTTGCCCGAACCGGTTTCGCCGACCAGCGCGAGCGAGGAGCCGGCGGGCACCTCGATGCTCACCGCGTCGAGGGCGTTCCGGTCCGACCCCTCGTAGCGGAAGCCGATGTCCTCCAGCCGAACCGCGCCCGCGACGTCCTCGCGGCGCAGGTGCACCGGGTGCTCGGGGTCGTCGATCTCGACGGGGAGGTCGAGATATTCGAAGATGCGGCTGAACAGGGCGAGCGAGCTGGTCACCGAGACGCCGACGTCGAGCAGGCTCATCAGCGGCCGGAACAGCGCCGCCTGCAGCCCGGTGAAGGCCACCAGGGTGCCGATCGTCATGCCGCCGGACGTCGCGGGCAGGCCCGCCGCGAGGTAGAGCAGCGCCGGGATGGCGGCGAAGACGATGTTCATCGTGGCCATCCGCCAGCGCCCGGAGAGCTGCGACCTGACCTCGAGATCGGCCAGGCGGTGCGAGGTGTCCGCGAACCGCTCCGACATCGCGGGACCCGCGCCGAGGGTCTTGCCGAGCTGGATGCCGCTGATCGACAGGGACTCCTCGATCTGGGTCTGCATGTCGGCGAGGGTGCGCTGGCGCTGGGCGATGATCTCGCGTCGCATCTGGGCGACCCTGCGGGTGAGCCAGATCGCCGGCGGCAGCACGATCAGCGAGAGCAGCGAGAGCCGCCAGCTCAGCACGGCCATCGCGACCGCCGTGCCGACGACGGTGGTGACGTTGGAGGCGATCGAGGTGGCGGTCGAGGTGACCACGGTCTGCATGCCGCCGATGTCGTTGGTCAGGCGGGACTGGACCTCCCCTCCCCTGGTGCGGGTGAAGAATCCCAGCGACTGCCGCTGCAGGTGGGCGAACACGCGGGTCCGCAGCCCGTGCATGATGCGCTGGCCGACCGTGGTGGAGATCCAGGTCTGCACGACGCCGAGCACCGAGCCGGTGACGGTCACCGCGATCATGCCGATCACCGCCCAGACCAGCAGCGTGACGTCCTGGCCGGGAATGGCCTCGTCGATGACGGCGCGGACCAGGAACGGGTTGGCGAGCGAGACGGCGGAGGCCGCCACGATCAGCACGGTGACCACGGCGATCTGCGGGCGGTAGGGCGAGAACAGGGCGCCGATCCGGCGCAGGCTCACCGGCGAATCGGCCAGCTGGGCGCGGTCCGCGGGATCGATCTTGTGGGAACGGGGGCCCGGTCCGGGCCCGCCACTCCGGGGGCTTGTCATGCAACCACCCCTCTCGTGATGTCGGGGTTAGACATGCTGAGGCTCCCTCACTATGAGGTGTATGTCAAGTGAGGTAGCCTGAATCACCATGGTCGATCCGCACCCCGACACGCTCCGGGACCTCGTGATGTCCAGCGCCCGCGCCCTGCGCCGACGCTGGTTCGTCGCGCTGGAGCCGTGGCGGTTGTCCCCACACGAGTACCGCGCGCTGCACGTGATCGGCCGCGATGGGGACCGGCACCCCCGGCTCGGGGACGTCGCGAAGGCGCTGCACATCGCGCCGCGGTCCGCGACCGAGGTCGTCGACCGGCTCGAGCAGCGCGGGCTCACCGAACGGGTACCCGACGCCGCCGACCGGCGCGCGACCTGCGTCCGCCTGACCGAGGCCGGGCACCGCATCATCGGCGAACTGGAGACCGCGCGCGCCGCCGACGCCGAGGACTTCTTCGCGGCGCTCGACGACCACGACCGCGCCGAGCTGCGCCGCATCCTCGACAAACTGCGCTGACGCGCCGGTGCGCGGTTGACGAGTGTCTGGACTCGTCAACCGCGCACGGGCGGCGCAGCCGCCTACAAAATGGGCGAGGGCTTGTAGCCCGCCGCCTCGGGGTTCTGCTCGACCAGCAGGCCGACCCGACGCACGACCGTCGCCACCTGCGCCTCGGCCGCGCCGATGAAGGCGGACTTGTCGTCGAGCGCGGCGTCCAGCTCCGCGCGGTCCAGCGGGAACCGGTCGTCCGCGGCCAGGCGGTCGAGCAGGTCCGGCTCGCGTCCGTCCTCGCGCATCGCCAGCGCCACGGCGACCGCGTGCTCCTTGATGACCTCGTGCGCGGTCTCGCGGCCGGTGCCCGCCCGCACGGCGGCCATCAGCATCCGGGTGGTCGCCAGGAATGGCAGGTAGCGGGTGAGCTCCTTCTCGATGACCGCCGGGTAGGCGCCGAACTCGTCGAGCACGGTCAGGAAGGTCTCGATCTGTCCGTCGATCGCGAAGAACGCGTCCGGCAGCGCGACCCGGCGCACGACCGAGCAGAACACGTCGCCCTCGTTCCACTGGGCGCCCGCCAGCTCCGCGGCCATCGAGGCGTACCCGCGCAGCACCACCTGCAGGCCGTTGACGCGCTCGCAGGAACGGGTGTTCATCTTGTGCGGCATCGCCGACGAGCCCACCTGGCCGGGCTGGAAGCCCTCGGTGACCAGCTCGTGGCCCGCCATCAGGCGGATGGTGTGCGCGAACGACGACGGCCCCGCGCCCACCTGCACCAGCGCGGACAGCACGTCGTGATCGAGCGAGCGGGGGTACACCTGGCCGACGCTGGTGAGCACGTCCGCGAAGCCGAGGTGCTCGGCGACCTTCGCCTCGAGGAAGTCCAGCTTCTCGGTGTCGCCACCGAGCAGGTCGAGCATGTCCTGGGCGGTGCCCATCGGGCCCTTGATGCCGCGCAGCGGGTACCGGTCGATCAGCTCACGCAGCCGGGTCAGCGCGACCAGCAGCTCGTCCGCCGCGGAGGCGAAACGCTTGCCGAGGGTGGTGGCCTGCGCGGCGACGTTGTGGCTGCGGCCGGCCATCACCAGCGACGAGTACTCCGCTGCCCGCTCGGCGAGCCGCGCCGCGACGGCGATGCCGTGCGCGTAGACGTGCTCGAGCGAGCGGAAGATCTGCAGCTGCTCGACGTTCTCGGTGAGGTCCCGGCTGGTCAGGCCCTTGTGCACGTGCTCGTGCCCGGCGAGGGCGTTGAACTCCTCGATCCGCGCCTTGACGTCGTGCCGGGTGACCCGCTCGCGGTCCGCGATGGAGTCGAGGTCGACCTGGTCGAGCACCCGCTCGTAGTCGGCGAGCGCGTCCTCCGGCACGTCGATGCCGAGCGAGGCCTGGGCCCGCAGCACCGCCAGCCACAGCTGACGCTCCAGCACGATCTTGTGCTCGGGCGACCACAGCTCCCGCAGGTCGGGGCTGGCGTATCGGTTGGCAAGGACGTTGGGGATGCGGCTCACGAGTGCCCAGTTTACGGCCGCGATCCGCGGGACCGGCAGCCGCGCCGCCCTGGCCGTCCGACTACTGCTCGGACGCGTTCTCCGACGCGGGCGGCGCCGCGATGTCGATGACCTCCGACAGCATCTCCCTGGCCAGCTGCTTGGGGTCGGGGTCGGACTCGCTCAGCGCCCCGACGACGGCCCCGTCCACGACGCACAGCAGCCTGCGCAGGCCCTCCTGCCGGACCTGACGCCCGGACCTGCGCAGCACCTCGCCGAGGGCATCGTCGAACTGGATCCGCAACCGCCGCTGCACCTCCTGCAACTGGGGGTGCCGCGCGGACGCGATGAAGCACTCGTAGCGGGCGATGAGGTGTTCCCGCGCGGCGCCCTCGATCGGGCCGACCAGCAGCTCGATGATGAGTTCGACGACGGCGGCCGCGTCGCGGTCGGCCTGCGTGATCTCGTCGATCCGCGCGCGCATGGCCTCCATCTCCCGGCTACCGCTGAGTTCGACGGCCCGCGCGATCAGGTCGTCGAGGGACTCGAAGTAGTAGGTCGTCGACGCGAGCGGCAAACCCGCGCGCTGCGCCACCGCCCGGTGGCGGACCGCCTCGAACCCGCCCTCGAGCATCAGATCGGCCGCGGCCTCGACGAGCGCCATCCGACGTCGTTCGCCCTTGGGAGTCGCCGCGGAAGACACCCGGCCCATCGTGCCAGCGGAAGCGCTACGCCGAGTCGATTTCGTTCGACCCGGTGCGGAAGCGGGCAAGGGCGCCGCCCCGTCAGTGTCCGAGTGCAGCACTGCGCCCCAATCGTTGCATCGCCTCACGCACGTCGGCGGTCGCGCCGGCGAACGAGATCCGCACGGTCCGATCGCCGCGGACCGTGTCGAAGTCGACGCCGGGCGCCAGCGCCACCCCGGTCTCCCGGAGCAGCTCCGCGCACCATGCCGTCGAATCGACTGTGAGGTGGCCGATGTCGGCGTAGGCGTAGAACGCGCCGTCGGCCGGGGCCAGGTCCGTGATGCCCAGCGTCGGCAGCGCGGACAGCACCAGTTCGCGGTTCGCCGCGTACCGCACCACGTGCCCGTCCAGCTCGGCGAGGGATTCGTCGGTGAAGGCCGCGACCGCCGCGTACTGGGAGATGACGGGCGGGCACACCGTCATGTTCGACGCGAGCCGCTGCAGCGAGCGCCGCAGGCCGGTGGGCACCAGCATCCAGCCCAGGCGCCAACCGGTCATCGAGAAGTACTTGGAGACCGAGCCGACGACGACGGCCTCGCGTGAGGTCTCCCAGGCGGACGCGGTGGCCGAGGTCCCGGACCCGAACTCGATCCCGTGGTAGATCTCGTCGGAGATCAGCAGGGTGTCGTGGTCCTCGCACCAGCGCGCGAGGGCCGCCAGCTCCGCGGGGTCGATGACGGTACCGGTCGGGTTGGCCGGGCTGGCGACGACGAGGCCGGCCGGCGGCTCGTCCATCGCCTCGAGCATCGCGACGGTCGGCTGGAACCGGGTGTCCGGTCCGCAGTCGAGTTCGACCACCCGGCAGCCGAGCGCGGTGAGGGTGTTGCGATATGCCGGGTAGCCGGGCCGCGCCACGACGACCGTGTCGCCCGCGTCGAACGCCGCGAGGAAGATCAGGGTGAAGGCGCCGGAGGAGCCGGTGGTCACCACGACGTCGTCGGGATCGACCGCGATCGAGGACTTCGCGCTGTGGTAGCCGGCGATCGCCTCCCGCAGCGACAGGATCCCGAACGTCTCGGTGTAGCCGAGCAATTGGGTGTCGAGGGCCTCGCGGGCCGCGCGTAACACGGGCGCGGGCGCCGGGGTGGACGGCTGTCCCGCGGCCAGGGTCAGGACGTCACCGTGGGTTCGGGCCCGCTCGGTGGCGGCCTTCCAGACGTCCATGACGTGGAAGGTGGGGACCCGGGATCGCTGTGACTCTGCTCGCACCGGGACGAGGCTAGCGCGCCCAGGCGATCTGGCCGACCGTTACCGCGACGACAGCGGCCCCGAGGAGCAGAACCTCGGGGCCGCTGCCGGCAGGGGGGTGCGGTTATCCGGTGCGGATTGTCCGCGCCATCAGTGCATGTCGTTCGCGACGATGTTGGCGATGTTCCGTTCGGCCAGCGCCGTGATGGTGACGAACGGGTTGACGCCCAGGTTGCCCGGCACCAGCGAGCCGTCCATCACGTACAGACCCGGGTGCCCGTGCAGCCGGCCGTGATTGTCGGTCGCCTTGTTCAGGATGGCGCCGCCGAGGGGGTGGTAGGTCAGCCCGTCACCCCAGACCTTGTACCCGCCGAACATGTCGGTGCGGTAGATCGTGCCCTCCTTCGAGTTGATCTTGTCGAAGATCCGCTTGGCCATGTTGATGCCGGGCTGGTTCTGCGAGGCCTGCCACGACAGTCCGACCTTGCCGGTCGACGAGTTGTACTGGAACTGTGCGCGTTGCGGGTTCTTGGTGATCGCCAGGTACAGGCTGATGAACAGGTCGGCTCCGGCCGGGAACGGCGCGATCTCCGCGAACGCCGGTCCCCCGGCGTCGTCCCAGTTGTCGATGCCCATCGTCGGGATCGACGACTGCTTGCTGCCGGTGGCGTCCCACAGGTGGTTGGCCCGGGCGACCATGACGTTGCCGTTGTTGCCCCAGCCCTGCCCCACCTCGCCGGACAGGTTCGGCAGGTGCCCCTGCGCCTTCATCGCCACCAGCAGCTTGCTGGTGCCGACGCTGCCCGCCGCGAAGAACACCTTGTCGGCGGTGACGGTCTTGGTCGCGACGACGTT
Organism: Rhodococcus daqingensis; assembly: GCF_042665615.1. Lineage (NCBI taxonomy): Bacteria > Bacillati > Actinomycetota > Actinomycetes > Mycobacteriales > Nocardiaceae > Rhodococcus > Rhodococcus daqingensis. The sequence continues at coordinate 89,754 of NZ_JBHTCS010000010.1, forward strand.
GCCCTGCTCGTCGATCTGCTCCATCTCGACGGAATAGCCGGCCCCGCTCGGCACGACCTTGGTGACGCGGTGCAGCGTGGTGATGGTGACCTTGCCGGTCGACGCCGCCTGCCCGAGATAGGTCTTGGGCAGCGACTTCTTGCCGTGGTGGTTGCCGAAGATGACCTCGCCCGCCAGCGCGGACTTGGGCACCGAGCCGGCCGCCTCCTGCTTCATGTAGTTCATGTCGTACACGTTGGGGACGAACACCGTCTTGAAGCCGGAACGTTCGGCGGTCTTGCGGCCGGTGCGGGCGAACTTGTACCACTCGGTCGACTCGAACCAGGCGGTGTCGATGTTGTTGACACCGAGCCCAGCGTTCGCCCTGGGGAAGAAGACGTTGTACATCTCGTTGGAGTCGACCGAGGGCAGCAGCTCCTCGAAGTAGCCGCGCCGGGGCGTGACGGCCATGCCGCCGTTGACCAGGGAGCCGCCGCCGACGCCGCGGCCCTGGTAGACGTTGATCCCGCCCATGTTCTCGGCGTCGAGGATTCCGACGTACTTCTCGATGTCCTTGTCGATCGAGACGCCCATGAAGTGCGAGACCGGCTGCGCGGTGCGGTTCCTCAGCCAGAACCCACGCTTGTCCGGCGCGGTGGTGGAGGTGAAGACCCCCGAGGTGGCCGTGCCCCAGTCCCGGCCCATCTCGACGATGTGGGTGTCGATGCCAGCCTGCGCCAGCCGCAGCGCGGTCACCGCGCCGCCGTAGCCGCTGCCGATGATCAGGGCGGGCACCCGGTCCCCGGTGTTGAGTGCGCGACGCGGGGAGGCCGCGGCGGAGGTCGCGAGCACCGACGGGGCGAGGGCGACGGCGCCGGCCGCCAAACCGGTCGCCGCCATGAACCTTCTGCGGGAGAACTGCGATTTCGTGGTCGCGGTAAAGCTGCGCGACGCCTGGTATTCGGTCAACGGAACCTCTCTGATCACGCGCCAATAAAGTAGAACTCGTTATACAGCCGTGACAGCGCCGAGATTCGCGATACCGATCGGTAACAAACAGGGAACGAGCGGCTCGAAGAGAATGCTTCGAAATGCCTGCGCAACTGCACCGTTACCAGTACTGTTCAACGCTTCTCACGCGCCGGAGGCACCCTCCGGGGGCCCTGGCCACACGGCCACGCCTCCAGCGCGTGAGAACGCGTTCATTCGTTGGATCGAGCTAGGACAGATCGTTCGCGACGACGGTGGCCATGTTGCGTTCGGCCAGCGCGGTGATGGTGACGAACGGGTTGACGCCCACGTTGCCGGGCACGAGCGAGCCGTCCATCACGTACAGGCCCGGATACTCGGGCAGCCGGCCGAAGTTGTCGGTCGCCTGGTTCAGGATGCAACCGCCGAGCGGGTGATAGGTGAAGTCGTCGCCCCACGTCTTGTACGTACCGAACATGTCGGTGCGGTAGATCGTCCCCTCCTTGGCGTTGATCTTGTCGAAGACCCGCTTGGCCATGTCGATGGCCGGCTGGTTCTGCGACGTCTGCCAGGACAGCTCCGTCTTGCCCGTGGACGAGTTGAACTGGAACTGGGCGCGCTCCGGGTTCTTGGTGATCGCCAGGTACAGGCTGATCCACAGCTCCGCGCCCGCGGGGAACGGGGCGATCTCGGCGAACACCGGCCCCGCCGGGTCGGCCCAGTTGTCGATGCCCATCGTGGGGATGCACGACTGCTTGGCACCGGTGGCGTCCCAGGCGTGGTTGGCGCGGCCGACCATCACGTTCCCGTTGTTGCCCCAGCCCTGACCGACCGCACCGGGGAGGTTCGGCAGGTGGCCCTGCGCCTTCATCGCGACCAGCAGTTTGCTGGTGCCGATGCTGCCGGCCGCGAAGAACACCTTGTCCGCGGTGATGGTCTTGGTCGCGATCGTGTTGCCCTGCTCGTCGATCTGCTTCATCTCGACCGAGTACCCGCCGCCGGTCGCGGCGGGCGCCACCTTGGTCACCTCGTGCAGCGTGGTGATGGTGAGCTTGCCGGTCGCCGCAGCCTGCGCGAGGTAGGTCTTGTCGAGAGACTTCTTGCCGTGGTTGTTGCCGAAGATCACCTCACCGTCCAGCGCCGACTTGGTGACCTGCCCCGCCTCCTCCTGCTTCATGTAGTTCATGTCGTAGACATTGGGCACGAATGCCGTTGCAAATCCCGACCTTTCGGCGGTCTTCCGACCGACGCGGGCGAACTGGTAGTAGTCCGTCGACTCGAACCAGGCCTGGTCGATGTGGTTCACGCCCAGGCCCGCATTGGCCCGCGGAAAGAACGTCCCGTACATCTCGTTCGAGTCGACCGAGGGCAGGATCTCCTCGAAGTAGCTGCGCTTCGGCGTGACCGCCATGCCGCCGTTGGCCAGCGAGCCGCCCCCGACGCCGCGCCCCTGGTAGACCCGGATCCCGCCCATGTTCTCGGAGTCGAGCACCCCGACGTACTTCTCGATGGGCCGGTTGACCAGCGGCGCACCCAGGAAGTACCCGACCGGCTGGTCGGTGTAGTTCCGGAGCCAGAACGAGCGCTTGTCGGGGTTGAGCATGCCGCAGAAGATCTTCCCGTCGGAGCCCGGGGTGGTCCACGACCTGCCCATCTCCACGATGTGGGTGTCGACGCCGGCCTGGGTCAGCCGCAACGCGGCGACCGCCCCGCCGTAGCCGCTCCCGATGACCAGCGCCGGCACCCGGTCGCCGGTGTTCAGTGCCCGCCGCGGAGCCGCCGCGGCGGTTACCCAGGAGGACGAGAGCGCCACCGCTCCCGCCGCCAAACCCGTTGCCGCCAAGAACCTTCTGCGGTTGATCCGGGTGTTGGTTACTGCCTCAAAACCTTGTGCTCGGTGATCGCTCAACGGAACCTCTCTGTCCAGGGCCAGCAAAACTGGAACCTGTTATACGAGAGAGTTGGCCGGTTACCGCAGGGTAACCGGCCAATCGTTCACACTGCGGAACGGATTCGCGAAACCGCCCGCGCGACAACGGCATCGCCGGTAGTGTTATACGCATCGGAGCCCTGGACGAGCGCCCAGCCGGCCCCCGGGGCGGGCATCAGATGCCGATACGTCCCTCGACCGCCGCGAGCCCGATGTCCCGGCGGAAGTGCCCGCCCGGCAGCCGGACCTCCGCGAGCTTGGCGTAGGCGTCCTCACGCGCGCTGGTGAGGTCCGCGCCCACCCCGACGACGCTGAGCACCCGGCCGCCGGAGGAGACCACCGCGCCGTCCTCGCGCAGCCCGGTGCCCGCGTGCAGGACGCCCTCCGCGTCGGCGCCGCTGATCACGTCGCCCGTGCGGGGGCGGCCGGGGTAGTTCTCGGCGGCCAGCACCACGGTGACCGCGGCACCCTCGCGCCAGCGCAGTGGGGCCACCTCGGCGAGGGTGCCGGTCGCGGTGGCACTGAGCAGCTCACCGAGCGGGGACTCCAGCAGCGCCAGCACCGCCTGCGTCTCGGGGTCACCGAAGCGGCAGTTGAACTCGACGACGGCCGGGCCGTCCTTGCCGATCGCGAGCCCGGCGTACAGCAGCCCCGAGAATCCGCTGCCCCGCTTGACCAGCTCGGCGGCCACCGGGACGACGACCTCGTCGACGATCTGGGTCACCGTCTCGGCGGGCAGCCACGGCAGCGGGGTGTAGGCACCCATGCCGCCGGTGTTCGGCCCGGTGTCGCCGTCGCCGACCCGCTTGTGATCCTGCGCGGGCAGCAGCGGGACCACCGTCTCGCCGTCGACCAGGCAGAACAGCGACACCTCCGGCCCGTCGAGGTACGACTCCAGGAGCACCGGGTGGCCGGTCTCGAGCAACTCCGCCGCATGGTCGCGCGCCGCCCCGCGGTCGGTGGTGACGACGACGCCCTTGCCCGCCGCGAGCCCGTCGTCCTTGACCACCCAGTTCGGCCCGAACCGGTCCAGGGCCGCGTCCAGGTTGGCGGGGTTGTCCACGACCTCGCTGTGCGCGGTCCGCACGCCCGCCGCTGCCATCACGTCCTTCGCGAACGCCTTGGATCCCTCGATCCGCGCGGCGTCGGCGGACGGCCCGAAGCACGCGATCCCGGCCGCGCGGACGGCGTCGGCGACGCCCACCACCAGCGGCACCTCGGGGCCGATCACGACCAGGTCCGCGGAGAGCTTCTGTGCGAGCGCCACCACCGCATCCCCGGACGCGACGTCCACGGGGTGCTGCTCGGCGATCTTCGCGATCCCGGCATTGCCGGGTGCGGCGAACAACGCCGTCACACCCGGGTCGCGCCCGAGGGCGAGAAGAAGGGCATGTTCACGGGCTCCGGAGCCGATAACGAGTACGCGCACGGACCTCAGACTACGGCCCGGCCTGTACCCGCGGCGCGGTCAGGTCGTACATAGTTGTGCCATCGACCGTGGTGGGGGCGAAATTCTGGGCCACCCACCCGGATATCTGCGCCCCGCTGCCCGCGGAGTCGCCGGGGCCCATGCCGCCGCCCGCGATGAAGTAGTGGATCTTCCCCTCGGCGACGTACCGCTGGAACTGCGCGAGCGTCGGCGACGGGTCGCTGCCGTTGAAGCCGCCGATCGGCATCACCGGATCCCCGGTGGCGAGCTGGTAGCCGGAGGCGCTGTTGGACCCGATGGTGGCCCCCACCCAGGCGTAGCGGTCGGCGTCGGCCTCGAGCAGCGCGACCAGCTCCGCGCTCGGCTCGCTGCCGCGCAGCAGCCCGCCCGCCGGGCCCGGTCCCGCCGCGGCCTCGCCCGCGCCGCCGGGCGGGGCCGCCCCGTCGGGCACGGCGACACCGCCGGGCAGCAGGACACCGGTCGGCGGAACGCCACCGCGGCCGCCGGGGAACCCCCCGGGCCCGCGGCCCTCCCCCCGAATCAGGAATCCGCCCGGCCCTCCCATCCCGCCCGTGTTCGGGCCGGCCGAGACGATCGATCCGGCGTGCGGGGTGCCGATCGTGTCGAGCGCGTAGGCGGCCGGCCCGGCGAGCCCCGCGAACACGGCCGCGACCGCCGACATGGCGGCCACCCTGCCCGTCGGCCGGGGCGCGAGCAGCCCGGCCGCGGCCGCGGCCCCGGCAACCAGCACCACCCAGCGCAGCCATGCCGCGAACTCCGGGCTGCGCCCCAGCAGCTCCCACGACCACACCGCCGTCGCCGCGACCGTGACGGCGAGGACGGCCCGTACCCACGCGGCGTCGCGCCCGCGCCACCCGACCACCGCGCCCGCCCCGACCAGCGCCGCGATCTGCGGGGCCATCGCGACCGTGTAGTAGGCGTGGAAGATCCCCGCCATGAAGCTGAACACCAGCCCGGTGACGACCAGCCAGGTGCCGAAGAGAACCAGCGCGGCCCGCTGGGTGTCGACCCGGGACACCCTGCCGCGCAGCACGATCCCGAGCACCCCGAGGATCAGCGCGGCGGGGATCAGCCAGGCGATCTGGCCGCCCTGGGACGCGTCGAACATGCGGGAGATTCCGGTGCTCCCCCACATCCCGCCGCCGGGAGGGCCGCCCGCCATGGCCTCGGCCCCACCCCCGACACCCGGGACGACGCTGCCCCGCTCGTTGCCGTTGAGTCGGCCGAGCCCGTTGTACCCGAGGGTGAGTTCGAGGATCGAGTTCTCGTGCGAGCCACCGATCCACGGACGCGAGTCGGCCGGCCACAGCTCCACCGTCAGCAGCCACCAGCCCGCGGCACCGATCATCGCGCCCAGCGCGGCCAACAACTGCAGCACCCGCCTGCCCGGCCTCGGCGGGCCGAACAGCAGGTAGGTGAGCGCGAGCGGCGGCACCACCAGCAACACCTGCAACTGCTTGGTCAGAAAGCCCAGCCCGACGAACGCGCCCGCCAGCACCAGCCACCGGGTCCGCCCGTCCGACACCCCTCGCAGCAGCGCCCAGACGGAGGCGACCATCAGCAGCACCAGCAGTGCGTCCGGGTTGTTGAACCGGAACATCAGCGCGGCGACCGGTGTGAGCGCGAGCACGAGCCCGGCGAGCAACCCGGCCGCGGCACCGAAGTACCGCCGCACCGTCGCCCACAGCAGGGCGACCGTGGCGACACCCATCAGCGCCTGCGGCACCAGGATGCTCCACGAACTGAGGCCGAACGCGCGCACCGACAGCGCCATCACCCACAACGAGGCGGGCGGCTTGTCCACGGTGATCGAGTTCGCCGCATCCGACGAGCCGAAGAAGAAGGCCTTCCAGGACACCGAACCCGCCTGCACCGCGGCGGAGTAGAACGAGTTGGCCCAGCCGGAGGCGCCCAGTCCCCAGAGGTAGGCGACGGCGGTCCCGAGCAGCAGCGCCGCCAGCAGCCACCGCTCCGGCACGCGGCGCGGCGGCGCGGGATCCGGGGACGCCGTCACGGCCGTCGGTGCGTCGGTGGTGGTGGTCACGGCGTGACTCCTTCGTGGTGGTTGCGGAACACCCAGCGCAGCGCGACGAACCGGGTGACGGTGGCGACGAGGTTCGCGGCGACGAGTACCGCGAGTTCGAGGTGTTTGGAGGCGTCGGGCAGCCAGCGATGCAGGGCGAACAGGGATCCGCTGGTGAGCAGCAACCCGAACGCGAACACCGCGAGGCCCTGGGCCTGGTGTTTGGCGGCACCCGCCGTGCCGCGCACCCCGAAGGTGAAGGCGCGGTTGGCCGCGGTGTTGAGCACGGCGGTGATCAGCAGCGCCGTCAGGTTCGCCGCCTGTGCCCCGATCGCGGGATGCAGCGCGAGATACAGCAGGGCATACGCGACGGTGGAGGCGACGCCGACGACGGCGAACCGGATCAGTTGCCCGACCATTCCGTGGGGGACGCCCTCGACGAGGGGTTCGCGACCGATGATCGAGCGCAGCGCCGCGACGGGCAACCTTCCGGTGGCCAGTGCACGACCGACCCGGACCACCCCCTTGAGGTCCGCGACCGCGGTGGCGACGAGGTCGACCGTGCTGTCCGGGTCGTCGACCCAGTCCACCGGCACCTCGTGGATCCGCAGGCCCACCCGTTCGGCGAGGACAAGCAGCTCCGTGTCGAAGAACCAGCCGGTGTCCTGCACCAGCGGCAGCAGCCTGCGGGCCACGTCGGTGCGGATCGCCTTGAACCCGCACTGGGCGTCGGAGAACTTGGCGCGCAGCACCCCGCGCAGGATCAGGTTGTAGCAGCGGGAGATCACCTCCCGCTTGGGCCCGCGGACCACCCGCGCCGACCGGGTCAGACGGGAACCGATCGCCACGTCGGAGTGCCCGGAGACCAGCGGCGCCACCAGCGGCAGCAGCGCGTTGAGGTCGGTGGACAGGTCCACGTCCATGTACGCGACCACCTGCGCGTCCGATTCGCCCCACACCGCGTGCAGGGCCCGGCCGCGTCCCTTCTCGTCGAGGTGGACCACGCGGACGCCGTCGAACTCGGCGGCAAGCCGCGCCGCGATTGTGAGGGTCGCGTCGGTGCTCGCGTTGTCCGCGACGGTGATTCGGCTCGGGTACGGAACCGACGCGTCGAGGTGTGCGCGCAGCCGCCGGACGCAGCGCTCGAGGTCGCGTTCCTCGTTGTACACCGGGATCACCACGTCGAGCGCCACGGTCTGGGTGTCCGGTGGTGGTTCCGGCGCCGTGTCGCCCCGGACCAGTGAGTTCGTCATGCGGCCCACCCTCGTGGCCGAACCTGTGGTGTCCCTGGACCGAGGCTGGCAACTTCCTGCGGACGCGGGGCCCGCGGCCACCCAGGTGTCGCGGCACAGGCCGCGTGGCCCACGTCACGTCGCGGTGCGATGAGTTTCGGAGCCGACCGCCGTCTCTATTGCTGAACCCACCGCACGGTGCCGACAGAGTTTGACGAAAGGTCTCGGATCATGGAATCGATCACCACCCCAGCCGGAATCACGCTCGCCTTCGACCGCTATGTCGGCGGCGATGCCGGAACCGTGATTCTCGTCGGTGGCGCATTCAGCTACCGCAAGTTCCCCAAGATGGTGGAGCTGGCCCAGAAGCTGGCCGACGAATACCGCCTCACCGTCATCAACTACGACCGTCGCGGCCGCGGCGACAGCAGCGATTCGCCGGGCGTGTACGACGTCGAGAACGAGATCGACGACATCGCCGCACTGGTCGAGGCGACCGGTGGGTCCGCCGCACTGTTCGGCTGGTCCTCCGGCGCGGGACTCGCTCTGCTGGCGGCCGCCTCGGGCCGGGTGCCCGGCATCACCAAGGTGATCGCCTTCGAGCCGCCGTTCGTCGTGAATCACGAGGACTTCGTTCCCTCAGCAGATCTCCATCTGACGCTGCACAAGCTGATTGCCGAGGACCGCCGCGGCGAGGTCGTGAAGTTCTACATGACCCACGCCATGGGCATGCCCCGCCCCTTCGTCGCCGTCATGCGTTTCACGCCGTTCTGGAAGAGCCTGAAGGCGACGGCCCCTGCGACAGCCCATGATTGGGCCGTCATGGGCGACTACATGCGCGGCGAACCGCTGCGCGCGGCGGACTGGTCCGGCCTCACCGTGCCGACCCTGGTCATCTCCGGAGGAAAGAGCGGCGATCTGCTGCGCACCGCCGCTCGCGCGATCACCGCGGTGCTGCCCAACGCCCGGCATGTGGAACTGGCCAAGCTGAGCCACAACCCGAACATCGCGCTGCTCACCCCGCCGGCCGGTGAATTCCTCGCCGGCACCTACACGCACTGACCCGCCTCCCACCCACTGCGCCTCGCATCGGGCGCCGCCGAATAGGGTCACCCTGCATAATCGGGCGCATGGCATCCGTGTTCAGCATGATCATCGCCGGCGATCTCCCGGGCCGGTTCGTCTGGGAGGACGACGAGGTCGTCGCCTTCCTGACCATCAACCCGATCACCCAGGGGCACACGCTGGTGGTCCCGCGCGCCGAGATCGACCAGTGGCAGGACCTCGACGGCGAGGTGCTCACCAAGTGCACGAAGGTCGCGCAGATCATCGGGCAGGCGGTGCGCAAGGGCTTCGACGCCCCGCGCGCCGGGCTGCTGATCGCCGGACTGGAGGTGCCCCACCTGCACCTGCACGTCTTCCCCGCGTTCAGCCTCGGGGACTTCAACATCTCGGGCGCCGACCCGAACCCGTCGCCGGAATCCCTCGACGAGGCGCAGGCCACCATCAAGGCGACGCTGCGCGAGCTCGGCCACGGGGCGAACGTCCCGGACTGACCCCGCCGCGGGCTAGTCGGGTCTGTCGGTCCGCGGCAGCCGCACCCGGAACACGGCGCCGCCACCCTCGGGCGACTCCACCGTGACGGTGCCCCCGTGCGCTGACACCAGCGCCGACACGATGGACAGGCCCAGGCCGCTGCCGCCGGACGCCCGGGTGCGCGAGGTGTCCGCGCGGTAGAACCGCTCGAAGACCCGCTCCCGGGCCTCCGCGTCCAGGCCCGGCCCGGTGTCGGCCACCTCCAGCACGGCGTCCGGCCCGTCGGTGCCGACCCGGACGGTGACCGCGGCGTCGGCCGGGGTGTGACCGAGCGCGTTGCCCACCAGGTTGCCGAGCACCTGCCGTAGCCGGGCCTCGTCGCCGAGCACCTCGGCCTGACCGGGGCCGCCCAGCAGCTCCAGCCCGATCTCGCGGTGCGGGGCAACGGCTCTCGCGTCGTGAACCGCATCCGAGGCGACGGTGAGCAGATCCACCGGCGCCCGTTCGAGCGGACGCTGCTCATCGAGCCGGGCCAGCATCAGCAGGTCCTCGACGAGCAGCCCCATCCGGGCGGCCTCCCCCTCGATCCTCGACATCAGCAGCCCGGTGTCGCGCATCGCGCCCTGCCGGTACAGCTCGGCGAATCCGCGGATGGTCGTCAGCGGGGTGCGCAGTTCGTGGCTCGCGTCGGCGACGAAGCTCCGCATCTTCCGCTCGGACCGGCGGGCCGATTCCTCCGACGCCTCGGTGGCGGCGAACGCGGACTGGATCTGGGCGAGCATCCCGTTCAGCGCCACGGACAGCCGGCCCACCTCGGTCCTGCCGCCGTACTCGGGAACCCTGCTGTGCAGCTCCCCCGCCGCGATGGCCGCGGCCGTGTGCTCCACCTCGACCAGCGGACGCAGGCTGCGCCGCACCACGACATAGGCCACGCCACCGAGCGCGGTCAACACCGCGGCGCCGATGCCGAGCTGCAGGATGACGAGCCGGTCGACGATCGCGTCCACGTCGGAGAGGCTGACGGCCACGGTGACGGTGCCGTCCTGGGTGGTGGTGGTCAACGCACGCCAGTGCTCGCCGGGGTCGCCGACCGAACCGACGGTGATCGGGCCCGGGCCGGGGTTCGCGGGCAGGTCCGGCGTCGCGGACCCGTCGTTGATCACCAGGCGGGTCTCCCCGCCCGGCGTCAGCGACCGGACGTAGAACTGGGTCGGTGGGCGGGACGGACCCGGTTCGGCGGGGGGCGGCGGCAGCGGCCGGTCCTCCCGCGGCCTGGCCCAGCCGTGCGCCGCGTCGCGGAGCATGGCATCGGTGCGGTTCATCAACGAGTTCTCCAGCGCCGAGGTGACCGCCACGCCCGAGGCCAGCAGCCCGAGCGCCGCCAGCACCAACACCGCGGCCACCAGGGTGAACCGCAGCGGCATCCGGCGAATCCGAGGCATCGGCGCGGCTACCTGGGCTCGCGCATCACGTAGCCGACCCCGCGCAGCGTGTGGATCAGCCGCCGGTCCCCGGTGTCGACCTTGCGCCGCAGGTACGACACGTAGGACTCGACCACCCCGACCTCGCCGCCGAAGTCGTAGTGCCAGACGTGGTCGAGGATCCGCGGCTTGCTCAGCACCACACCGGCGTTGACCATGAAGTACCGCAGCAGCGTGAACTCGGTCGGCGACAAGGACACCGGCTCGCCCGCCTTCCACACCTCGTGGGTGTCGTCGTCGAGCTCGAGGTCGGCGAACCGGATTCGCGCCGGCTCGGTGGACTGCCCGTCGCGGGAGGCCCGCCGCAGGATCACCCGCAGCCGGGCCACCACCTCCTCCAGGCTGAACGGCTTGGTGACGTAGTCGTCGGCGCCGAGCGTCAGCCCGGCGACCTTGTCCTCCACCGCGTCTCGTGCGGTGAGGAACAGCACCGGCGCGTCGACGCCGTCCGCCCGCAGCCTGCGCAGCAGGCCGAAACCGTCCATGCCGGGCATCATCACGTCCAGGATCACCGCGTCCGGCCGGAAGCCGCGCGCCCGATCGAGGGCCTGCGGCCCGGTGGCGGCGGTCTCGACCTCGAAGCCCTGGAACCGCAGGCTCACCGACAGCAGTTCGACGATGGTCGGCTCGTCGTCGACGATCAACACCCGGGCCTCGGGTCTGGTGGCACTCACTCCCCCATCATCTTCGTCATCACTGCCGGAACGCTGACCGTCGGCTGTGAACTTCCTGTGAGTCATCGCGCGCGTGCGTGGGTTACAGTTCTCCTGCGCTTCCTCCGGGAAGTTCCCCGGTTCCTGTCGACGTCGGAACCGGACGCAGCACTCATGGCGTGACCGATCTGATTTCTCGGGAGCACGCCGACCTCGACGGTCACAGCACCGGGCGCGACGGCGTCCGGTACCCGCTTGTGCCCGTCACTCCGACTCGATCCGGGATCGGGGTGCTCACGCACCCTCGAGGGGTCCGGATCGCGAGGCGCCCGCCGGGCGTCCCCACCAGGGGATCAGCCCGGCGGACGACCCGGCGCGCGCATCCGCCGACACCGTGGATCGACGCACCACCCGATGCGGCAGACTCTGGGGGGTGACCGCCGACAAGTGCCCGCACACCCTCACCGGGCCGCCTCCCGCGACCGATCCGGCGCCCACCGCGCGCCGGGGACCGGCAGCCGTCATCCCGACGCCGCGCCACCGCCTGCCCGTGCTGGGCGACCTGCTCAGCGTCGACCCGGCGAAGCCCGTGCAGAAGGAAATGCGGATGGCTGCCGAGCTGGGCCCGATCTTCGAGCGCAAGATCGTGGGTCAGCGCCTCGTGGTGGTCTCCGGGGTCGATCTGGTGACGGAGGTCAACGACGAGTCGACCTGGGCGAAGTCCCTCGGCCAACCGATCCGCAAACTCCGTGCCATCGCCGAGGACGGACTGTTCACCGCGTTCAACAGCGAGCCGAACTGGGCCAAGGCACACAACATCCTGGCCCCCGGCTTCAGCCAGGCTGCCCTGCGGGGCTACCACGGTTCGATGCTCCGGGCCCTCGACGGCCTCGTGTCGGCGTGGGATGCGGCCGCGGTGACCGGCGATCCCGTGGACGTCTCCCGGGACATGAACCGGCTCACCCTCGACGTGATCGGCCTGGCCGGGTTCGGATACGACTTTGCCTCGTTCACGAAGTCGACAGGAGCGGAGCCCGCGGAGCGACCGGGGACCGAGGACCCGTTCGTGACGGCCATGTCGCGGGCGCTGGCCTACATCAACCGCACCTCGAACGACCTGCCGTTCGTACGGAAGCTGTTCGGCCGCAAAGCCGCCGCCCAGCACAAGGCCGACATCGCGCTGATGCACTCGGTCGTCGACGACGTGATCGCGGAGCGCGGCGGCCACCCCGGCGGCCACGACGACCTCCTCGACCTGATGCTGGGCACCGTCGATCCGGCCAGCGGCGAATCCCTCGACCCGGTGAACATCCGGAACCAGGTGCTCACCTTCCTGGTCGCCGGGAACGAGACCACCGCGGGCACACTCGGATTCGCCCTCTACTACCTCGCGAAGCACCCGAACATCGCGGCCGCCGCCCGCGCGGAGATCGACGCCGTGGCCCCCGGGGACGGCCCGCTCTCCTTCGAGCAGGTCGGCAAGCTGCGATACCTGCGCCGGGTGGTCGACGAGACCCTGCGGCTGTGGCCCGCCGCGCCGGGCTACTTCCGCAAGGTCCGGGCGGACACGGTGCTCGGTGGCCGATACCCGATGCCTCGCGGCTCCTGGGTGTTCGTACTGCTCCCGCAGCTGCATCGGGACCCGGTGTGGGGCAACGACACCGAGAGCTTCGATCCGGACCGGTTCCTGCCGGACCAGGTCCGCAAGCGGCCCCGCGACGCGTACCGGCCGTTCGGGACCGGCCCCCGATCGTGCATCGGCCGCCAGTTCGCGCTGCACGAAGCCGTACTCACACTGGCGGAACTGCTGCGCCGGTACGAGTTCACGGCAGACCCGGCATACACGCTCGACATCCAGGAAGCGGTGACCCTGAAGCCACGCGGCTTCACCCTCCTGGTCCGATCGCGGTGACCGGGGGCGGCGACGCACCGTGAACGAGTGGCACCTGATCGAAACGCTGGCCGACGAGTCGCCGACGGTCGTCAGCACGGGCGGGACGGTTCGCGCGTGGACCTCGGTCGGCCGGCTCTCGCCCGCCCCGGACGTCCGCGTCGAATCGTTGGTCGAGGCCGTCCGGGCGGGCCGCCGCCGCGAGGTCATGGCGGCGCAGAGCCAGAAGGGCGAACGCAGGCGATACCGCCTCGAGGCGTTCCCCGTGCTCGGTCCGTCCGGGGACGCCCACGGCGTCCAGCTGTGGATCGGGGACGCGGAGGTCGAACCGACTCCTCCTCGGATCGCCTCCGGGATCTCCTGGTTGCTCGATCGCCTCATGATCGCGCAGACGCTGGAGGCGTCGATGATGTCGGGCGTCCGCCCGGAAGACCATGTCGCCGAACGGACCCCGGCGGAGTACTACGCCAAGGCGGTGAAGTTCGACGAGTCGGAGTCGCTGTTCGCCCTCGCCTTCAACCCGCAACCGGGCACCCGCTGGGACGCCGACATGAGCGTGCTGCACGCGGACGGCCGGATCATGCGGTGGCACTGCTGGGCGCGGGCCCGAACCCAGCCGGGGCAGGCGGGCCTGCGCCTGCTCTGGCACGACGTCACCGACACCGTCGAACCGCGCAGGCCGACGCTCGCCGAGCTCGGCATGCAGGAGGTGATGCGTGGGTCCGGGATCTACCCAGCGCTGTTCGAGACCGAACGCGGGGTGCTCACCATGTGGCTGGCGGAGCCCGCGCCCTGGGTGCACTGGCGCGGCATCGAGGGCAGCAACAGGATCATCCACCCGGACGACCAGGGCGTGCTGGAGCTGGCCCGCTCGCGGTTCGACGCCGGATCCTCCGAGCCCGTCGAGGCGGTGGCCCGGCTCCGGGCCGGCGACGACGAGTGGGCGCTGTCGAGCCTGCGCATCTCGCCGTACCCGGGCGGCCTGGGCAATCGCCTTGCGATCGTGCAGATCTCCCGGCCGCCGCAGCCCTAGCGGTGCTCGCACGGCCCGTGGTGACCGAAGACACCCGCCGCGGGAAATCTTGTTTGCTACGGTAAAGACCAGTCAACATGACACCCGGACGAGCAGCACCGTACCCGGCCAGCGACAAGACGGTGCCTTGGAGAATCACACCATGGCATGGATCGTGCTCGTCATTTCCGGCATCCTCGAGGCCGTCTGGGCCACCGCACTCGGCAAGTCCGACGGCTTCTCGAAGCTCACCCCCTCGATCGTGTTCGGCGTCGCCCTCGTGCTCAGCATGGGTGGGCTCGCCTACGCGATGCGCACCCTCCCCATCGGCACCTCGTACGCGGTATGGGTCGGGATCGGCGCGTCCCTCACGGTCGCGTACGCGATGATCACCGGCTCCGAATCGTCGTCCGTCCTGAAGATCCTGCTGATCCTCGGCATCGTCGGCTGCGTGATCGGCCTCAAGGCGCTGCACTGACAACCCGCCGCACCCGCACCGGGCGTGTTGCCCGTCACCCCAGGGTTACAGTTACCCCATGAACCTGGTGGCGATGGTCACACTCCCGGCGCGGGTCGGCCTCTCGATCACCGACTCGGCACTGGGCGTGGCCGAGACAGCGCTCGGCGCCGCGCGCGTCATGCTCGCCGCATCGACCGCCCCCGGGGCGGCGGCGAACTTCGGCGGGTTCGCCGCGGCCAACCCGTCCGGCCCGCTGAAACTGCTGCAGCAGGTCGCCGAGCTCGCCTCGGACGAGCGACCGCTCGGCCAGGCGATGCGCCCCGGAGGACCGCTGGACCGACTCCTCGAACCCGGCGGCGTCGTCGACCGGCTCACCGCACCCGGCGGCACCCTGGAACGGATCATCGAACCGGGTGGGCCGCTCGAGCGCGTGCTCGCCACCGGCGGACCGGTCGACCGGCTGCTCGACGTGGACGGACCGGTGGAGCGACTGCTCGCGCCCGGCGGGCTGCTCGACCGGCTCACCGCGGAGGAGGGCCCGCTCGAACGCCTCACCGCCACCGCCGGGCCCCTCGAGACCCTCACCCGTGAGGGCGGACTCATCGACCGGGCGCTGGCCGAGGACGGCATCCTCGAGACGCTGCTCGCCGAGAACGGCGCCCTGGAACGGATCATCGCGGACGGCGGCCCGCTCGATCAGATCGTCAGCCTCTCGGAGACGCTGGCGTCCCTGGCACCCAACCTCGAGAAGATGGGCGACAGCATCGAGTTGCTCCGCGAGACGGTCGGCGTCCTCAGCGCCGCGGTGGGTCCGCTCGGCGAGCTGGCCGGCCGGCTGCCCGGACGCTGGCTCAAGGGCGGCCGGGGCAACGGCACCGAGTACAGCTAGTCGCTGCGCGGCGACCGGTTTCCGGTGGCGAGGCGGCGAATCCGCCCCTACCGTGTGACGGTGCCCGAACTCGCCCGCACACTCGGGGTCCGCGACTGTGTGCTGATCGGCCTCGGCTCGATGATCGGCGCCGGGATCTTCGCCGCGCTGGGGCCGGCCGCCCAGGCCGCCGGGTCGGCGCTGCCCGTCGCGCTGGCCGTCGCCGGGGTGGTCGCCTACTGCAACGCCACCTCGTCCGCCCGGCTCGCCGCGCGGTACCCGAGCTCCGGCGGCACCTACGTGTACGGCCGCGAACGGCTCGGCGCATTCTGGGGATACCTGGCCGGCTGGGGTTTCGTGGTCGGCAAGACCGCATCGTGCGTCGCGATCGCCCTGACGGTCGGCGCCTACGCCTGGCCCGCGCACGCGCATGCCGTCGCGGTGGTCTCGGTGCTCGCACTCACGGCGGTCAACTATGTGGGAGTGCAGAAGTCGGCGCTGCTGACCCGGATCCTGGTCGCGCTGGTGCTCGCCGTGCTGGCGGCCGTGGTGATCGCCTGCCTGGGATCCGCGGCGCCGAGCCGATGGTCGGACGGCGGCGCGGGCGGCGCGGCGGGCGTGTTCCAGGCCGCCGGGCTGCTGTTCTTCGCGTTTGCCGGCTACGCCCGGATCGCCACCCTCGGCGAGGAGGTGCTCGACCCGCGCCGCACCATCGGCCGGGCCGTCCCGCTCGCGCTGGGGATCACGCTGGTCGTGTACGCCCTCGTCGCCGCCGCGGCCCTGAAAACCCTTGGCCCGCAGGGCCTGGCCGCCGCGACCGATCCGTTGGCCCAGGCGGTGCGGGCCGCGGGCGCGCCCGGCCTCGAGCCGGTGGTCCGGGTCGGTGCGACGCTGGCCGCGCTCGGCTCCCTGCTCGCGTTGATCCTCGGGGTCTCGCGCACCACCCTGGCGATGGCGCGCGACGGCCACCTGCCCCGCGGCCTGGCCGCCGTGCATCCGCGCTTCGGCGTGCCGCACCGCGCGGAGCTGCTGGTGGGCGCGGTCGTCGCGGTGCTCGCCGCGGTCGCGGACCTGCGGCACGCGATCGGGTTCTCCTCGTTCGCCGTGCTCGCGTACTACCTGATCGCGAACTGCGCGGCACTGACGCTGACCCGCGAGGAGGGCCGGGCGTGGCCGGGCGTCCCGATCCTCGGTGCGCTCGGCTGCGTGGCGCTGGCGTTCGCACTGCCGCTCGCCTCCGTGCTGGCGGGCTCGGCCATGCTCGCGACGGGCGCGCTGGCATACGCGGCCCGGCGGCACACGATCGCCACGTGACCCACACAGACCTACGCCATCGGGTGGCGAATCGAATGAGGTGGCACCGTGCCGCGTATCAGAGCGAGTTCGTCGATCGTGACGGGCCGGTAAGGCGACGCAGGTAGACGTCCGATCAGCTCGCTCATGGGGTCCGTCAGCCGGTCCACGCGAGCAGACAGGAACGCCCACTCATGTTCGTCGGAGCCGTAATAGATGACCGTGCCGAAGGTTTCGATGAACCGCAGCCAACCGCGCCGCAGGGTGTCGTTGCGCCAGACCGTCGGACAGCCGATCTGACAGGCGAGCACACCGCCGTCGGCGAGCACCTCGGCGCAGCGCAGCAGGAAATCCTTGCCGTACAAGCGGTTGTGCTGCGCTTCCGGATCATCGTTCTCGTCCGGGAGGTCGATCACCACCACGTCGTACCGCCGCCCGGCCGCGGCCGCCTCGGCGAGGAATTCCCAGCCGTCGCGGTAGTGGATGCGAACCGGCCCGTCTCCCCGGTCGGCGGCCTCGAGCTCGGGAGCCGAGTATCCGTACGGAAGATAGGTGGCGCAGGCCTGCACAGCGGCCTTGTCGATGTCGACGTGATCGACCGACTCCGCCCCCGCGGCGACGGCGATCTGGCTGACCACGCCTTCGCTGGACCCGATGACCAGCACCCGACGGACCTGCTCGGCAAGCAGAAGCGCGGGCACCAGCAGGGCCTCGTGATAGATCAGCTGGGTCGCCTCGGTGCTCTGGCGTTCGTCGTCGCAGAACAGCGACACACCCTGCTCGGTGCGTCCGATCACCACGTGTTGGAAATCGGTGTCCGCCTCGTGCAGCACCTCGGACAATTCCCACGTCCTGGTGAGCCCGGCTCCGACGGATTCGGTGAGTCGGCGCACCGTCGCCGGACCGCGCGGGATCGCCCGGTGGCCGGAGACCTCGGCACCGAGCGCGTCGGCGAGCAGGCGCACCGCGAGCTCCGGGTCTGCGCTCGGGCCACAGGTGAAGACGTCGACGAATGCCGAACCCAACTCCGGATACGTGTGCACCGACGCGTGCGACTCGGCGAGCAACGCGAGCACGGTCACGCCCTGCGGCTCGAAGCGGTGCTCGATCACCTCGCACACGGTCGCCCCGGCAGCGGACAGCGCCGCGCGCAGCGTGTCCCGCAGGAACTGCGGATCGTCCAGCCGGGCTGGCGCGATCCCGTGCAACTCCGCCACCACGTGGGTGCCGGCGAATTCCATGGCGTTGTGCTGGTCAGGCGTCATCGGTGAGCTCTCCACCGACGAGACAGTACGTGCGCAGCGGCGGGATGCCATTGAAGGCCACCGACGAGTAGCTGGCCGTGTATGCGCCCGATCCGAGAATGTCGAGCTGCTCCCCGGCCTGCAGATCGAGCGGCAGCCGATAGGGCGTGTGCTGATAGAGCACATCGTCACCGTCGCACGTCGGGCCCGCAAGGATGACCGGACCGTCGGCACCCCCGTGCTCGGCCACCGTCTCGAACCGGTACGCGATGTACTCGTTCTCGGTTTCGGCCAGACCGTTGTAGCGGCCGACGTCGAGGTACACCCAGCGGTGCCGGTCGGTCGCCGACTTCCTGGCCACCAGGATCACCTCGGTTCTGATCAACCCGGCATCCGCGACGAGAGCCCGGCCGGGTTCCATCACCACCTCGGGTGGTTGCCCCGGGAAGTGCGACTGCAGTGAACGCTGTACCGCCTCGGCGTAATCGGTGAGCGACGGGGCGGATCCGGAGTACGCCAGGCCGAAGCCGCCGCCGATGTTCAGCCTGCGTAGCGGGATGCCCTCCGTCGCGAGCTCCGTGAACAGCTTCGCCGCCGTCGCGATACACACGTCCCAGGCGGACAGGTCCAGTTGCTGGGAGCCGACATGGAAGCTCAGGCCGGCGGTGTCCAGGCCCAGCCCGGCGGCCCGTCGGAGCAGGTCCATCGCGACGTCGGGCTCGCAGCCGAACTTCCGCCCGAACGGCGTCACCGATGGCGGACCGTCGACCAGGAGCCGGACACAGACCTGCGCTCCGGGGGCGAACTCGGCCAGGTTGTCGACATCACCCTCTGAGTCGGTGATGAACTCGCGGACGCCACGCGCGTGCGCATGCGCGATGTCGGCAGGCTTCTTGATCGTGTTCCCGTAGGACAGCGATGTCGGCGCAGCACCCTGGGCGATGCACAGATCGATCTCGGCCGAGCTTGCCACGTCGAACCCGGCGCCATGTGCGGCCAGCGCCCGGATCACCGCGGGTTCGGGGTTCGCCTTGACGGCGTAACACAGCCTCGCATCGGGGAACTCGCCCTGAAACTCGCGCAGACGAGCGACGATCGCGTCGACGTCGACGACGAGGCAGGGTGTCGGTGGCGCGTGCGTGGTCAGGAACTGCCTGATTCGGGATTGCGCGTCGCTCACCCGCACATGATCGCAGGCCCTCGACGAACCTTCGCCCTGAGCGAAACCCCTCACCACCGGGAACACGACCCCAACCCGAGAGGTTGAGCTACACACGCTCAACTTCAGAAGGGCAGGGTCATGACAACAACCGAACGTCTCCCAGTGCTGTTCGTCGCGGAACCGGTGGTGCTGCCGGGCATGGTCGTCCCCGTCGAGCTCGACGAACCGGCACAGGCCGCCATCGACGCGGCCCGCAGCAGCAGCGACGGCCGCGTGCTGCTCGCCCCCCGCCTCGAGGACCGGTACGCGGCGTTCGGCGTGGTCGCGTCGATCGAGCAGATCGGTCGGCTCAGCGGCGGGGCCCCGGCCGCCGTCCTCAAGGCCGGCAGGCGTGCCCGCATCGGCACCGGCGTCACCGGGCCGGGCGCCGCGCTGTGGGTGGAGGCCGAGCTCGTCGAGGACCAGGCCCCCGACGGCCGGACCACCGAGCTCGCCCACGAGTACAAGAACCTGGTGGTCGCGGTCCTGCAGCGCCGAGAGGCCTGGCAGGTCATCGACTCCGTCAATCGGCTCACCGACCCCTCGGCGATCGCCGACACCGCCGGATACGCGCCGTACCTGACCGACCTGCAGAAGCGGCAGCTCCTCGAAACACCCTCGGCGACAGAGCGTCTGACCGCGCTGATCGAATGGACCAGGGAGCATCTCGCCGAGGTCGAGGTGGCCGACAAGATCGGCGACGACGTCCGCGAGGGCATGGAGAAGAGCCAGCGCGAGTTCCTGCTGCGCCAGCAGCTGGCCGCGATCCGCAAGGAGCTCGGCGAGGGCGAGGCGGACGGGGCCGACGACTACCGGTCGCGCGTCGAGGCCGCCGATCTCCCGGATCCGGTGCGCGAGGCCGCCCTGCGCGAGGTCGGGCGACTGGAACGGGCGGGCGACCAGAGCCCCGAGTCCGGCTGGATCCGCACCTGGCTCGACACGGTGCTCGATCTGCCGTGGACGGTCCGCACCACCGACAGCACCGACGTCGCCGCCGCCCGCGCGGTGCTCGACGCCGACCACCACGGCCTGGAGGAGGTCAAGGACCGGATCGTGGAGTACCTGGCGGTCCGGGCGCGCCGCGCCGAGCGGGGCCTCGAGGTCGTCGGCGGTCGCGGCTCGGGCGCGGTCATGGTGCTCGCCGGCCCGCCCGGCGTCGGCAAGACCTCGCTCGGCGAGAGCGTCGCACGGGCGTTGGGGCGCAAGTTCGTTCGCGTCGCGCTCGGCGGCGTCCGCGACGAGGCGGAGATCCGCGGGCACCGGCGCACCTACGTGGGCGCGCTGCCCGGGCGGATCGTCCGCGCGATCAACGAGGCCGGGTCGATGAACCCGGTCGTGCTGCTCGACGAGATCGACAAGGTCGGCTCCGACTACCGCGGCGATCCCGCGGCGGCGCTGCTCGAGGTGCTGGACCCGGCGCAGAACCACACGTTCCGCGACCACTACCTCGATCTCGACCTCGACCTGTCGGACGTGGTGTTCATCGGGACGGCGAACGTCGTCGAGTCGATCCCGGCCGCGCTGCTCGACCGCATGGAGCTCGTCACGGTCGACGGCTACACGGCCGACGACAAGGTGGCGATCGCGCGGGACTTCCTGGTGCCGCGTCAGCTCGAACGCGCGGCGCTCACCGCGGACGAGGTGGAGGTCACCGAGGAGGCGATGCGCGAGCTCGCGGCCGACTACACCAGGGAGGCCGGGGTGCGTCAGCTCGAACGGCTGCTGGCGAAGGCGCTGCGCAAGGCCGCGACCCGGCTCGCGGGCGTCGCCGCCCCGGATCGCGTCGTGATCGGGGTCGAGCAGCTCAAGGACCTGCTGGGCCGCCCGCGCTTCACCCCCGAGGCGCACGAGCGGACCTCGGTTCCCGGCGTCTCGACCGGGCTGGCCGTCACGGGGCTCGGCGGCGACGTGCTGTTCATCGAAGCCAACGCCACCGACGGCAAGGCGGGGCTGACCCTGACCGGACAGCTGGGCGACGTGATGAAGGAGTCGGCACAGATCGCGCTGTCCTACGTCCGCTCGCACGCGGCGGAACTGGGCGTCGACCCGGCGGCCCTGGACCGGAGCATCCACATCCACGTCCCCGCGGGGGCGGTGCCCAAGGACGGCCCGTCCGCCGGGGTGACGATGGTGACGGCGCTGGTCTCGCTCGCCCTCGGCCGCCCGGTGCGGTCCGACGTCGGCATGACCGGCGAGGTCACGCTCAATGGCCGGGTGCTGCCGATCGGCGGCGCCAAGCAGAAGCTGCTGGCGGCGCAGCGGGCGGGCCTGAGCACGGTGTTCCTGCCCGCCCGCAACGAGCCGGACCTGGACGACGTCCCCGCGGACGTCCTCGAGTCCGTCGAGGTGCGGCTGGTCTCCGATGTCGCCGAGCTGCTGCGGGCGGCCATCAGCGCCGCCGAGGAGCCGGCGGTGCAGGCGGCGTAGCCACCTGTGCGCGATCCGCACCCCGACCGGGGTGCGGATCGCGCACGGGCGCGTAGCGCCGAGCTCTTGCGGGACAACGGATCCCGGATCGCACGGAAGTGGAGTGCACTGGCGGACGCGTCCGGAACG
Source organism: Rhodococcus daqingensis (assembly GCF_042665615.1). NCBI lineage: Bacteria > Bacillati > Actinomycetota > Actinomycetes > Mycobacteriales > Nocardiaceae > Rhodococcus > Rhodococcus daqingensis. Next base: position 111,532 of record NZ_JBHTCS010000010.1, read on the forward strand.
TCTGGTACTGATACGGGCATGAAACGAACCCTCATCGCCGCCCTCGCGGCCGCCGCCGCGCCCCTCATCCTCGTCGGCTGCGGGTCCGACACCTCGGATCAGTCGGGCGATTCGGCCGCTCCCAGCACGGTCGAGGAGCTGGCGATCGGCGAGTCACCGGAGCCGACCGGCGACATCTACCACGACACCTGCAACGGGATCCGCGAGTACATCAAGACCCTGAAGGACGCCGGACTGACCGGCGAGGGCAGCACCCCCGAGGCCATCGGCGCCGAGTTCGCCAACCTCGCGAAGGCCGCACCGGACTGGGCCGCCCGGTCCGAGCAGGACAAGAACGATTTCCAGCGCGGCGTGGACGCCGGCATCAAGGGCGAGTGCTGACCGCTCCCCCACGCTGACGACGAACGCCCCGCCGACCTGCTCGGCGGGGCGTTCTCGTCGGCCCGGCCGTGTCGATGTCACCTTGACATGTCATGTCAAACTGTCACGCGGGCCACCGGTGCGTGGGCCCAACGCAACGACACCGTCAGGAGGGGGACACGTGGCGATCACCGAGGCGTCCGCCGTCGACCTGGCGGGCTCGATCCGGGCGGGATCGCTCAGTTCGCGCGAGGTGGTCGAGGCGCACATCGCGGTCCTGGAGCGGGTCAATCCGTCGCTGAACGCGGTCGTGGTGCAGCGGTATGACGCCGCCCGCCGGGAGGCGGACGGCGTCGATGCGCGACTGTCCGCCGACGGCCCCGACGGCCTGCCCCCGCTGCTCGGCGTCCCCGTGACGATCAAGGAGTCGCTCTCGGTCGCCGGACTGCCGAACACCGCGGGTGTCGTTGCGCGCAAACACATCCGGCCCGCGACGCACGCGCCGGTGGTGCAGCGGGTCGTCGATGCCGGAGCGATCGTGCTGGGTCTGACCAACACGTCCGAGGGCTGCATGTGGATCGAGAGCAACAACCGGGTCTACGGACGCACCAGCAACGCCTACGACCGCCGCCGCAGCGCGGGCGGCTCCTCCGGCGGCGAGGGTGCCGCCATCGGCAGCGGCGGGTCCCCGATCGGGCTCGCCACCGACACTCTGGGCTCGATTCGCATTCCGGCGTTCTTCAACGGCGTCTTCGGGCATCGGCCCTCGACGGGCCTGCTCCCCGTCACCGGGTCCTGGCCCCCGCCCTACGGGGTCGCGCGGATGTGTGCGAACGGCCCGCTCGCCCGTCGCGCCCAGGACCTGATGCCACTGCTGCGGATCATGGCGGGGCCCGACGGCGTCGACCCACTCGTCCGGGATGTGCCGCTGCGGGACCCCGCGTCGACCTCGCTGGACGGCGTTCGGGTGACCCTCATCGACGACGCGTTCCTGCCGGGCACCGGTCGCGAGATGCTGCGCGCGCGGGACCGGGCCGCCGCCGCGCTGGCCGACACCGGCGCGAGGGTCGAGCACGTCTCGATGAAGTCCCTGCGCCAGATCGGCCTGTTCACCACCGTCGTCCTGGCCGAGGAGACAGGCATCAGCTTCGCGGAGATCATGCGCGGCGAGGACGCCCATCCCCTGTCGTTCCCGGAGCTGATCGCGTTGCGCGGCAAGCACACCGCGGCGATGCGGTCGCTGGTGATCGGCGAGGTCCTCGAATCGCTGCTGCCCAAGCCCCTGGCGAGGAGGCTGGTGACCGCCGCCCACGCGATCGCGGACGAGGTGACGGCGATCATCGGCGACGGCCTGCTGCTTCACCCGACGATGCCGGCCGTAGCGCCGCGGCACGGCACGTCCACCGCGCAGCCGTGGCGGACCAATGCGGTCGCCCCGTTTAGCCTCGCCGGGCTGCCGGTCACGCAGGCGCCGCTCGGGATGGGCTCGGCCGGGCTGCCCCTGGGCGTCCAGATCGTGGGCGGGATGGGCAACGACCACCTCACCATCGCCGCCGCGCTCGAGTTGGAACGCGCCTTCGGCGGATGGGTGCCTCCGCGGGGTCACTAGAATCGCGGGAAATCACGCAACCGAGGGATCACCGTTCGTGCCCGAAAACCACCTCCATCCGCCGACGAGCCTGCAGGCCGATTGCCGGAACTGTTTCGCGCTGTGCTGCGTCGCGCTGCCGTTCGCGAGGTCCGCGGATTTCGCCGTCGACAAGGCCGGCGGCACGCCCTGCACCAACCTCCTGGACGACTTCCGGTGCGGGATCCACACCGACCTCCGGCACCGGGGGTTCACGGGCTGCACCGTCTACGACTGCTTCGGCGCCGGCCAGAAGGTGTCCCAGCAGACCTTCGACGGCCGCGACTGGCGGCGGGACCCGGCCGGGGCCGGCGCGATGTTCGAGGTCTTTCCGATCATGCGGCAGCTGCACGAGCTGCTCTGGTACCTGAACGAGTCGCTGGCGACCGCGGCGGCCGAGCCGCTGCGGGACGAACTCCGCGACGCCTGGGATCGGACGGTGCAGCTAACCGACGGTGACGCCGAGTCGGTCGCCCGGACCGACGTCGATCTCCACCGCCAGGCCGTGAACGGGCTGCTGTTGCAGGTCAGCGAGCTGGTTCGCGGGGCGGTGCCGGGCCGTAAGAGGGAACACCGGGGCGCCGACCTCATCGGCGCCAAGCTGCGGGGCGCGAACCTGCGCGGCGCGAACCTGCGCGGGGCGTACCTGATCGGCGCGGACCTGCGACAGGCCGACCTGCGGTCGTCCGACCTCATCGGAGCCGACTTCCGTGGCGCTGACCTGCGGGGCGCGGACCTGTCCGGGAGCATCTTCCTGACCCAGTTCCAGGTCAATGCCGCGAAGGGCGACGCGTCCACTCGCCTGCCCGCCGCGCTGGCGGTGCCGCCGCACTGGGGCGAGTCCGCAACCCGGCCGGTCTCCGACCGCCGCTTGCCGCGGGGTGCGCAGCGGCGACGCAGGGCGCCGCGGAGTCGATGACTCCCGGTGACGGACACACCGGGGGTCGTGGAGCCCCCTGTCAGGATTGAACTCCCCTTGCTGACCCGTCATACGCTGCGGGTTTCTGTCAAGATGATCCGTTGACCAGGCGAATAGCGTTCTCGTAGGCACTCGATTGCACGCGACCAAGTCGACGAGTGTGGGCAGAACGTGGGCAGGAGGACCTACTCCACCACGGTCGCTTTGCCCGCTCGGAGGCCTCAATTGCAGTCGGTCTGGTTTGGATACGAGCATGAAGCGAACCCTCGCAGCGCTCGCCCTCCCGGCCGTGCTCCTGTTTGCTGGCTGCTCGTCAAGCACCAGCGACGCCGCCGAAACTGCATCGCCCGCAGCTTGTCCCACCGCGAAGCCCATCGAGAACACCGACCTCGCGGCCGCGGTCGCGCCTGTTTCATTGCCGAACGGGGCAACGATCGTCGGCGGCCGGGTTACGACGATGGACGGCGGCGTCGGTGTCGCAGTCGACGTGTGCGCACCGAGTGTCACTACCGCGGACCAGCTTCGCCCGCTCGCCACCAACCTCGTGAAGGCCGTGAAGGTCTCGCCCCTCGGGCCCACAACGGAGGCTATGTGGGTCCAGAGCTACCAGGTCGAGGGCGGCCAGGCCGTCAATGACGTCAAGGTGAAGGACTGCGACTTCAAGATGCACCTCTGGAACGGGCTCCCGTCCGTTGAAGCGGAGCAGGCGCGCTGGGAGGTCATCTCCGGCTAGCTCAGACGAGAAACGCCCCGACTGTCGGGGCATTTCTCGTTGCAGCACATTGTGTCTCGCATCCAACTTTACACTTTCAAAGTGTTACACCATGATTCTTCTTCGTGTAAAGTCATGGATACAACTCCAGAGAGGAGATGGTGTGGAATGGTCGGATAGGCCACTCTCCATTGCGGGTCTCACACTCAGCGCCTTCGGGATCTGATTGCAACTCCGCAAGCCGCCCCGCAAGGGGAAGCACCGGAAGTGACAGAGCGGGGGATGTAGGACGCATCCCCGCTCCACCGGCCGATATTCCCACCATAGGACGGACAACGCAATGAGCAAGGGAGAGGGTTTCGCCGTGGCAGGCCTTGTCACGCTCGGCGCCGGGATCGGACTTGCGGCCGCGAATGGACGATCCGGGCTCGAGGTCGGATCGCTGTGTGTCGCCTGGGTGGCGATCGCCGGCGTCAGCGACTGGCAGGCAGGGCGACACCGCCATGCGTAGGCCGCGCGTCTACCTATCTCGGGCCCAGTTCGCCCAGCGGATCGGCGTGACAGATGGCGCGATGAGCCGGTACAAGCTGCCGCCGCCTGACGCGATCATCGGCCCGATCAACGAGGACGGGAGCCTCCCCCGCGGCACGACGCGCGGGTGGCTGGCGGAGACGATCGACGAATGGAACGCGGAGCGTCCGGGCCGCGGCGCGCGAACGGATCTGCGGGACTAGTCCGCCCACCGTCCCGCTGCGGCGCCGCCCCGGCGCACGGCGGGGTTCGGATGGTGACTCACACGTGCGGCAGTAGTGCGTTCGGTGCCCGCCTCGACGGGCGTCGGCGCATCCGCATTGCTCCCAGCCGACCAGGCGCCGGCGCGGGCTGAGGCGGTGCCTGGTCGGGCATTGGGTCGGCGCGGGCTCGACGTGCACAGCCATGCCCCCAGCATCGAACCATTCGCACAGCCGTTCGATAGTTGCTAGGGTCGAGGGTGCGGGCCGGCGAGGGAAGCGCCGGCCCGCTCCACGTCCCTCAGCTCAGCCCGTGACGATCCGGTTGACCGCCCTAGCGGCCTCCTTCGGGGCGGCTACTCGCACTCGCCTCAGCTCCTGAATGAGCGAATTGCGGCGCATTACAAGTGAATTCAGATCCGCTTCGAGGGCAATGTTTTCTTCTCTGCTACGGGCATCCTCCTCCGAGGAGATCAGTCGACGAAGGGCCGCAATCTCAACTTCCATGCGATCCACCTCCTCGTCGAGGATGTGAAGTGACTTCTCACGGATAATGGGAGGCCGCTCAACGGAGGCAGCACCTCCGGCGAGCATTCGACTTTGATCACGCTGGTTGCGCTCGATTCGAGCGAGCCGTCCGCCGAGATCCTCGAGAATGTCTGCCAATGCGGACGGGTCACCATCTGCAGCCTTCTGCGAGATCGCCTGGACCGCGTCGTACTGCGTCAGGGGCGTTACCAGCCCCTCAGGCTTCTCCAGCGCTGCGATCGCGGACCGCAGCAGGTTCTTCTGTGCCTCATCGACGGAAGCGGGATTCGTGAGGGTGTAGTAGATCGCCCGTTGGTCTGTAACGTCGAACGGCAACGGCTTCCCATCACCGTTGAGCAACACCACCGGCTTCTTGAAACAATGCGCCACTGCGAGCTCGTAGAAGACATTCGGATTGTGACCAGTCAGGTCGGCGACAATCAGATCCGACGTAATCACGCGGTCAATGACCCTCTGCCCGATCGAATCCGGCGAAGCCTCCTCATCGGCCCTGACAACGTCCCATTCAGGCTCCGGAAGCGCCTTCCTGATCACATAGTTCAGCGCCAATTGCGCCTGCGCATGGACCTCGGTGCCCGGGCTACCGATCGGCGAGATCACGAAGACAGACTTGGGCGCGCATTGCTCGGTCGACATGGGCACGATGATCGCACGACCACAGTCACTGGCTGCATCATATGCGCGGAGGTGTGGGCGGACGGCCTGTCGCGAAGCGCGCAGCAGCTGCAGCGCGGTCGTAACCAGGTCGAGCGCGTCGAGGACCTGACCACACTCCAGGTCGCGCCGTCGGCCGGACCTGGATGGGGTGACGTTGCCGCGAGCGAGGGCTCATCGGCGGGGAATCCGTGGAGTTGACACACTGGCTCCCACTGCACTGACATCTTGCATGCAGGTCAGCGGGTTTCGCACGTGCGCACAACACTACGGCGTGTTAGACGATCGAATCCCAGTCAACGTTGTACTTCTCAGCCCGGGCCTTCAGGCTGTCCAGGCGGAGACGGAGGTCCGCAATCTCCGTACGTTCGTCCTCTGTAAGCTCGGCGGCGCCAAGGAGTTCGGTAATCCTGGCGCGGGTCCGGCGAACGTTGTAGCGGACTTCCCGCTGTCGACGATCTATGTTGGACGGCAGGACAGTATCACCATGGCGTGATAGAAGGTCGGCGACGGACAAACCGTGCCCATCGGCCACCGTCGGACGAGGCGCAAGCTCGCGAATCTCTCCTTCAACGCGGGTCAGCCGTCCAAGCACCTGAGTGAGGAGGAACTCAACCTTCTCGGTTGGTGTGGCTTCCGACAGACCGCCCGCTGTGGAAAAGAGCGCGTAGCCGACGAGGGGATTTGTCAGGGTGCTTCCGGACGCCAGGACCGCCCTAGCGGACGCGGCCAGACGAATCTTCGCTCGGTGAACCGATTCGGGGTTCGCGAGGTCGTAGAAAACCGTCCTGAGATCGACAATGTCGAACGGCGGCTTCTGACCGTCAGTCATGAGCGTCACGACCGGCTTCTTGTATCCATGGGCAACAGCAAGCTCGTAGAAGACATTGGGGTTGTAGTCGGTCAGATCTGCGACGATCAAGTCCGAATTGACAATTCGCTCAATGACCATATGGGTGATCGAGCCCGGATCTTCCTCCTCATCGGCTCGAACGACTTCCCATTCAGGAGCGGGCAACGCCTGCCTGATGATGTACTCCAGTGTTTGGCTGGCCTTTACGGCCTCGGGAGTACCGGGAGACCCGATTGGCGACACGACGAACACGGTCTTCGGCGCGCAGTTCGGTGAAGGTGAATCGGGCGCAATTGGTGTTTCAGACATTTCGGCATCATGTCACGCGCCACAGTGCGGCGCGCCGACCACGAGTAGCTCCATCGCATCCCCCAGCCGGTAGACCGCGACGTCGTTGCGGTGGATCCAGTGGTCAGTGATTGAAGCGTCCTTGCGCCGCCAACCGCGCGGCTCGAGCTTCCGGCGGTTCGCCCACGAGTACACCGTGCCCGCGCTCACCTTCGTGCCGAGTTCGCCCAGGATGGTGACGAGCTCGGCGACCGTGTAGTTCAGCTCGCGCATGTGCGCCAACATGTCCCGGTCGAGGTGCCGAATGTCGTGCTGTGTCCCGCACCAACGGCAGCGCGCCCAGTCGCCTCCGCGCTCGGCGTACAGGTCGGCGCCGCACTTCATCACCTCGCCGCTCTCCCCTTCCCAGGTGTACGGGCACGGACCCTTGTAGGCGAGCTCAGGCATCCGATCCACTGCTCGGCGGGCGTATGCCAGCGCGTCGGTGACCTCGTCGTACATCACCCCCGCAGAGGGCACGCTGCGCATATCACCGCTGTAGTCCGCGAGCCACACAGCGGCGAGCTCGACACCATGCGCGGCCTCGGTTGACAACGCGGCCCGGTCGAGTCTGCGGGACCGGATGTTGTGCACGAGCTGGCGCAGCCCGCGGCCGGCGAGCGCATCGCCGAGCGCATCGGTCTGGCCGGTGTGGTCGGCCACGAGCCGGGCCCAGGTGCCGATGACGCTCATGAGGTGGTCGAGCGGACGCTGATGGCCGCTGGTCGAACCGGTCGAGGCGCACGGGGCAGCGCGGCCTCGGAGCTCTTGCCGCCCACCCGGCCACGGCTCATGCGGTCGAGCCGGGCCCGGGTGACGGTCAGGTCGGAGATCAGCCCGGGCACTGCGAGCAGCTCCTTGCACAGCTTGTCCGCGCACAGCGTGCACAGCTCGTAGCCATCGGCCACGACGCGGCCGCAGTTCGTGCAGTCGATGGCGCTCATGCCCGCACCCACGCCGGCCAGCTCACCCGCGGCTCGAGGTGGTGCGGCAGCTCAGGCTCGTACCACCCCAGTCGCTGCGCGCCGATCGTCGCGAGCGCGAGCGCGTCGGACTTGTTGTCGTTGTCGCCGATCGCCGCATGCGGCCAGAGCGCCTGCATGGACTCGAGCACCGCGGTCTTCGACGCGTGGCCGTAACCGGTGGCCCAGAGCTTGACCGTGGTCACGCCGACGTCGACGACCGCGATGCGACGCTTCGCGAGGTACTCGACGATGCGGTGCACCAGCGCGCGGGGCGGGATGCGCCGGACGTCCGGCGGCGGCGTGACGACGCGACCGCCGGAGTCGCGGCCCTCACAGCGGCCGCCGAGCAGTTTCAGCGCGGAGGCGCAGCGGCCGGTCCAGGCACGGTGACCCCCTTGTGAATCGTCATCGAAATTGTCATGGTCCGGCGCTCTGACCTGCAGTGCGACAACTGTCCTGACCACGAACAATCGCAATCGTTGTCAACGAAGGTGGAGCTGTTCGTTGCCCAAATCATCGGTGGACCGAGTGCGTCGTGAGCACTTAGACACGGAGTGCTCATCGCTGATCCACCCAGGCAAGGTCGGCCGATGCCTTGACAGGCACGAATGGGTGTCGATGTAGACGAAAGCACTCCTCGGCCGAGAGATTCGTCCGATCCTTAGACCATGGACGGTCTGAGCATCGACGCGAGATTCGCGGCGGCAAACACCGAGACCACCGCTCGAATAACAGCGAAGGTCGCGATCGTCGCTGGCTTCCTTGCCCTCGACGGCACACTCCTCGGCCTAGGTAGCGCGCATGAAGATGTGGCCTCGATCGTATGGGCGATCCCCGCACTGTCGCTGGCTGCGGCATTATTGATCCTTGCGCAGGACCTCTACATCTTCCAGCTCGTCAGGTTCATGGCCGATCTTGAGGTCCACCCGCCGGAGGAGGGCCCCCCGGTACGGGGATACAACAGAGAACGAGCGCAAAAAGACGTTCGCCGACAATGGATAATCCAATACATCGTCCTCGGATTGGTCATGTTGGCATCCAACTTCGCTGCAGCGAAGTTTCCGGCTGCCTCCGGCTGCGACGGCATCTTCATAGTCTTGCTCGGTTTTGCCAGCATGGCGATTTTGGCAGTGAGCGTCATTGTGGGCTGGTGTTACGCGAGGCAACTGGAGAAGGACATTGCCGCCGCGGCCGCGGCGACCGCGGCGACCGCGGCGACCGAGGCGACCGAGGCGACCGAGGCGACCGAGGCGACCGAGGCGGAGTGAATGCGCTGGGCCACCGGGGCAACCCCTTCGAGTCGATACCCCCCCATGCGCCCAAACCTGAGCGCGAAGAAACAGAGTTACCGCGCCGGTGTCCCCTGCTGGGCGGCCAGAGATTCTGACCCCCCACCCCGCATTCCCGCGAATGTGAATAGGACGCCCGCCCCCGCGTTCTGTCGGCCGGTCATTTAACGGCTTGCAGGGGATGACGTCCTATCCACCTGCGACATTACTCAGAACGGGGCTGGGTCGTCGTCGCAGTGCCGGGCGGCCTGCGCCTCGGCCCGCGTCTTCGCGTCGTGGTGCGGCTTGCACAGGCTCTGCAGGTTGGCGGGATCGTACTTCTCTCCGCCAGAGGTGAGTCCGACGATGTGGTCGACGTCAACGGCGAGGCGTGGGCATCCGGGCCACTGGCAGAACGGGTGCGCCCCGAGCTGATTGGCGCGCAACGTCCGCCATCGCCGCGTGCTGCCGCCTTGCCAGCCCGACCCTTGCCAGGTGGGTCGGCACCGCGGACAACCTCGCGGGTTGCTGTGCGCGCGCCTGCACTTCGGGCAGGCGCGGGGCGGGGCGGTTGGCATCAGTGCGACCAGCCGAGGAACATGCGGACGATCGCGACGAACAGCCAGATCGAGCCCACCATCTGACGCGCCGATCGCGCGCGTTGCGTCGTCGGCACCCTCAAGAGTCACACCCACCGGACAGTTCCGATGCCCGCGGTCGTCGCAGATTCAGTAGCGGACACCTGCAGAGGGAAAGGCCGCGAGGACCTCATCTGGCCGGCCCGAGACGGCGGGCACCTCGCGCCGCCGTCCGCGACCAGCTCATGGCTATCTGGTGCCGTGGCGCGCTGCCAGCGGGCGGCCGCGGCCACGCGCGAGCTTGAGGACACCGACCCTACGACCCTCGTCTTTCCCCGGGTGACAGCCCACGACCTTCGCCACACAGCGACCAGCCTCGCGATCTCGGCGGGTGCGAATGTGAAGGCCGTGCAGCGGATGCTTGGGCACGCGTCGGCGGCGATGACCCTCGACGTATACGCAGATCTGTTCGATGACGATCTCGATGACGTGGCGAAACGACTCGAGGAGAGCGTGGGCAAGATGTGGGCAAAAGTGCAATGAGGGCCACTTCCGAATTCCAGAAATGGCCCTCACCTGCAGCGGAGTACATCCACTCCTGGAGCCCCCTGTCAGGATTGAACTGACGACCTTTCGCTTACAAGGCGAGTGCTCTACCACTGAGCTAAGGAGGCGAACAAAGCGCGCCCATCATATCCACCCGCGCGGTCGCGATCGGCTCCCGGTGCCTCAAACGCCGACCCGCGCCCACCCGGTCGGCGTATGTTTGGCACGACACCTTCCCCGACGGGAGCGGTCCCATGGATCTGGGCACCATCACCGAGGTCGTGCGGAGGCCCCCCGAGCGGCCGGGCGCACAGTGGCGCGACGGGGACGCGTGGCTGGCCGGGGGCACGTGGTTGTTCTCCGTTCCGCAGCCCGAGCTGCGCCGGCTGGTGGATCTCACCGCGCTCGGCTGGGACCCGCTGGTGCCGAGCGAGGCCGGCCTCGAGATCGGCGCGACGTGCACGATTCGTGACCTGTATGAGCTTGCGCTGCAGGGCGATTGGCAGGCCGCACCGCTGCTGAGGACGAGCTGTGAGGCGTTTCTGGCCTCGTTCAAGGTCTGGAACTCGGCGACGGTGGGCGGCAACATCTGCATGTCGCTGCCCGCCGGGCCGATGATCACGATGACCGTCGCGCTGGAGGCGACGTACACGCTGTGGGCGGCGGACGGCTCCGAACGCACGGTCGCTGCGGCGGACTTCGTCACCGGCGATCACCGCAACGTCCTCGCGCCCGGCGAGATCCTGCGGCGCATCGACATCCCGGCGGCCGCGCTGCGCAAGCGCCACACCCACCGGCGGTTCGCTCTGACCCGCCTGGGCCGCTCCACCCTGTTCATGGTCGCCACCCAGACTCCCGCCTCCGCCGACCTGGCACTGACCATCACGGCCGGCACCACCCGCCCGATCCGACTGACGTTCGAGGAGATGCCCGACGCCGAGGCGCTGCGCGGTCGCATCGACGCCCTCCCGGACGACGTGTGGTTCGACGACCCGAACGGGACCCCCGAGCACCGCCTCCACCTCGCGCGGCACTTCGCCGAGGAGATCCGGGTCGAGTTCGCGGGAGTCCGCGCATGACGTACACCGTGAACGGGAGGTCCTTCGACGCGGAGCCGCGACCGGGCCAGTGCCTGCGGACCTACCTGCGCGAGCTCGGCCACCACGGCGTCAAGAAGGGTTGCGACGCAGGCGATTGCGGCGCCTGCACGGTGTGGCTCGACGGCTCCCCGGTGCACGGCTGCATCACCCCGGCGTTCCGCGCCGAGGGCCACGAGGTGACCACGATCGAGGGGCTCGGCTCCGCCGAGGACCTGCACCCGCTGCAACGGCAGTTCCGCGACGCCCCCGGCTTCCAGTGCGGCTTCTGCACCGCCGGCATGATCATGACGGCGGCAACGTTCACCGACGCCCAGAAACAGGACCTGCCCCGCGCGCTCAAGGGCAACCTCTGCCGCTGCACCGGCTACCGGGCGATCGAGGACGCCATCAACGGCGTCACCGGGATCGAGGACGCGCTCCCCGGCCGGGCCGTCGGGACCAGCGTCGGCACCCCCGCCGCCACCGACGTGGTCACCGGCCGCGCCGAGTTCACGATGGACACCGAGATCGAGGGCCTGCTGCACCTGAAGGTGCTGCACTCGCCGCACGCGCACGCCCGCATCGTCTCGATCGACAGGACCGCCGCGCTCGCCGTTCCGGGCGTGCACCGCGTCTACACCTGGCAGGACGTCCCCCGCAAGCGCTTCACCACCGCCATCCACACCGACCATCTCGTCGACCCGGACGACACCTACATCCTCGACGACACGGTGCGCTTCGTCGGCCAGCGGGTGGTCGCGGTGCTGGCCGACACGGTGGGCGCCGCCGAGGAGGGCTGCCGCCGGGTGGTGGTCGAGTACGAGCCGCTGCCCGCCGTGTTCGACCCGGAGCAGGCGATGGCCGACGGCGCCCCCCAGCTGCACGGCTCCGACGATCCGTTCGTGCGCGATCCCGTGCACAACATCCTGCTCGAGCTGCACGGGCACGTCGGCGACGTCGAGGCCGGGTTCGCCCAGGCCGACGTGATCCACGAGGGCACCTACTTCTCGCCGCGGGTGCAGCACGCGCACCTGGAGACGCACGGCTCCATCGCGTGGATGGCGGACGGCCGCCTGCACGTGCGCACCAGCTCGCAGTCGCCGTCCATCGCGAAGGTCAAGCTCTCGCACCTGTTCGACCTACGCCCCGACCAGCTGCGGGTGTTCTGCATGCGGGTGGGCGGCGCGTTCGGCGGCAAGCAAGAGGTGATCTCGGAGGACCTCGCCGCCCTCGCCGCCCTCGACACCGGGCGGCCGGTCTGTTTCGAGTACACCCGCGAGGAGGAGTTCACCACCGCCTCGCCCCGGCACCCCATGAAACTCACGGTCCGGCTCGGCGCCCGGTCCGACGGCACCCTCACCGCGATGCAGGTCCGCAACGTCTCGAACACCGGCGCCTACGGAAACCACGGGGGTGAAACACTTTTCGCCGGCGGTGCGGCGGTCATGCTCTATCGCTGCCCGAACAAGAAGTTCGACGCCTACTCGGTGTACACCAACACCGTGCCGAGCGGGGCGCTGCGCGGCTACGGCATGACCCAGCCCGCCTTCGCGGTCGAATCTGCCATGGGCGAGCTGGCGGTCGCGCTCGGCATGGATCCGCTCGAGCTGCGCCGCCGCAACATCGTGCGGCCCGGCGACTCCCTGGTCGCGTTCGAGGACGGGCCCGACGACGTGGTGTTCGCCGAGGATGGCGTCGGGCGGTGCATCGACCTCGTCGACGACGCCCTGCGCCGCGGCGGCTCCGAGCCGCCACCCGGCGGGGACTGGCTCGTCGGGACCGGGACCGCGAGCTCGTTGCACGAGACCGCGCCGCCGACCGATCACGTCTCGGAGGCGTGGGCGACGCTCGGCGACGACGGCATCTACGAGCTCGCCGTCGGCACAGTGGAATTCGGAGAGGGAACCCCGACCGCGCACGTGCAGATCGCGGCGAACCAGCTCGGGACCACCCCCTCGCGGGTGCGCCTGATCCAGTCCGACACCGACCGAACGGGCTTCGACACCGGCGCGTTCGCCAGCGCGGGCCTGTCCGTCGCCGGCAACGCCGTGCTGCGGGCGTCGAACGCCCTGCGCGACCGGATCCTCGCCTTCGCCGCCGCGCACGCGGGGGTCGAGGTCGCGGCCTGCGCGATGGACGACGACGCCGTGGCCTGCGGCGGCGTCCGAGTGCCGCTCTCCGAGCTCGTCGCGGCCGCCCGCGCCCGCGGCATCCGGTTCACCGCCGCCCGCAAGGCGTACGGGTCCCCGCGCAGCGTCGTGTCCAACACCCACGGCTTCCGGGTCGCGGTGCACCGGGTCACCGGCGAGATCCGCATCCTCCGCAGCGTCCAGGCCACCGACGCCGGGGTGATCATCAACCCGGCTCAGGTGCGCGGGCAGATCGAGGGCGGTGTCGCGCAGGGGCTCGGATTCGTGCTGACCGAGAACTTCCACGTCGACGGCGACGGCGTGATGACCAACCCGAACCTGCGCAACTACCGCATCCCCACCTACGCCGACGTCCCCCGCACCGAGGTGCTGCTGGTCGAGTCGACGGACTCGGTCGGGCCGATGCGCGCGAAGGGCATGGCCGAGTGCTGCATCAACCCGGTGGCGCCGGCCTTGGCCAATGCCGTCGAGGACGCGACGGGGGTGCGTTATCGGTCGCTGCCGCTCACGCCCGAGCGCATCTACCGCCGAATCGTCGAATCCCGCACCGGCACAGCCTCGGTGCGCGCGTAGGGAGGCGGCATGGAGACCGGGGAACGCGCCGGCGACACCGCGACGGTCATCATCGGCCAGCGGGTGCGCCCCGGATCGGAGGGGGCGTACAAGGCCTGGCAGGAGGAGATCAATGTCGCCGCATCGCACTACGCCGGGTTCCTCGGCGCCCAGATCACCGCACCCACCGCGGTGCAGCCCGATTGGGTGGTGATCTACCGGTTCGACTCCGTCGCCAACGTCCAGGCCTGGATCAACAGCGGCACCCGCCAGGACTGGCTCGACCGGGGGCAGCACTACCTCGAGGGCCCCTCCACCCAGCAGGTCATCACCGGCGGATCGCGGCCGACCGATCAGCTCGTGACCGTCGTCGTGACGCACCGCGTCAAGCCCGAGAACATCGACGGCTTCCTCGAGTGGCAGGACCGGATGCGGGCGGCGGAACGCAAATTCGAGGGATTCCGCGGCACCGAGCTCTTCCGCCCCATCGAGGGCGTGCAGGACGAGTGGACCGCGCTGTACCGGTACGACAACGCCGCCAACCTCTTCACGTGGCTCACCTCCCACACCCGCCAGCAACTCCTCGCCGAGGGCGAGAGGTTCCACGAGTTCTCCTCCCGCACGGTCGACAACTCGTTCGGCAGCTGGTTCGCCTTCGACGAGAAGGGCAACGAGACGCCGCCCCCGTCCGACGTGAAGACTTCCGTCGCCGTCTGGGTCGGCCTCTACCCCACCATCGTCCTGCTCGCTCTGGCGCTCTCCCCGCTCAAGATGCCGCTCTGGCTCGGCCTGCTCATCGGAAACCTGTTGTCCAGCTTCACCATGACCTTCGTGACGATGCCGTACTACGTGAACCCGCTGCTGAAGAACTGGCTGCGGCCACCCGCGGACACGCCGGAGACGAGCACGAATCTCCGGGGCATCGCCATCGTCGCGGGGGCCATCATGTTCTGGGCCGTCGTCTTCTATCTCGTGACGAGACAGTTCTGGACGCTGCCCTGACCGAGGAGTTCACCCTTCGACGGAATCGAGGAACCACGATGAACGCGAGAATGGTGCGAGGCGCGAGCCTGATCCCCCTTGCCCTGGCGTCGACCCTGCTGCTGGCCGGATGCGGCTCGGACGGCGATGACACCACCCCGACGACCACGACCGCGGCGATGACGACCGCACCCGTGGCGACGGGTCCGGCGCCGACGACGGCGGTGACCAAGGAACAGGCCGAACAGACCGCCCTCGCGACCGTTCCCGGCGGCACGGTCGTCTCGTCGGAAACAGCACAGCACGATGGCAAGGCGGTGTGGCATGTCCACATTCGCAACGACAAGGGCTGGGACTACGACGTGGACGTCGACGCCGCCACCGGCGTCGTGGTGGACCGAGACCAGGACGACCGCGACGAGGACGACCGCACGACGACGCCCGCCGCGCCGAACGCACCGGCGACGGTCACCAAGGAACAGGCCGAGCAGACCGCCCTCGCGACCGTTCCCGGCGGCACGGTCGTCTCGTCCGAATCCGCACAGCACGACGGCAAGGCGGTGTGGCACGTCCACATCCGCAACGACAAGGGCTGGGACTACGACGTGAACGTGGATGCCGCCACCGGCGCGGTGGTGCCCGACAACTGAGACGCACGGGCGCCGAGGGCGAGGAGCACCGATGCGTACGCTGGCGATCACGCAGAACATCACCGTCGACGGCTCGATCGAGATGCTGGGAGATTGGTTCGATCCCCAAGGTCAGGCCGGGCTGGACAATTCCGATCTGCTCGAGGAGTTGCACCGCCAAGACCGTGATGCCGACGGGTTTCTGGTGGGCCGGCGCACTTTCGAGGACCTTCGCGGATACTGGCCCGACCAGTCCGACGACGCCACGGGGATCACCGACTACCTCAACCGGGTGCAGAAGTATGTCGTCTCCTCGACCATGACCGACCCCCAGTGGCAGAACTCGACGGTCCTCTCCGGCGATCCCGCCGAGGAGGTCCGCGCGCTGAAGATGCAGCCGGGCAAAGACATCGTGGTCACCGGCAGCATCATGCTGTGCCACACCCTGATCGAGGCGGGACTGGTCGACGAGTATCGGCTGTTCATGTACCCGGTCGTGCAGGGCCGGGGCCGCCGGTTGTTCCCCGACGGGTTCGAGTTACCGGAACTGGCACTGCTCGACGCGAAGGCCTTCCGCTGTGGCGTCACCTACTCGCGTTACGGCAGGGCCTGAAACAGCAGAGGACGGAGCATTCCATGGACGACGACCTGATCGCGGACGCCGGGGCGGAACTCGTCACGATCTGCGACGACTGGTACGAGGCGATCGTTTCCAACGATGCCGAACGGATCGCCGCCTACATGGCGGACGACTGGGTGATCGCCTCCGAGTCGGGAATCGCATCGAGAGCGCAGTTCCTGGACCTCGTCAGATCGGGCGAGTTGACCCATTCCGCCATGGACCGGGCCAGCGGGGCGAGGGTCCGGATCTACGGTGACACAGCCGTGTTCACGGCGCGGGTGACGAACACCGCCCACGATGCGGGCCAACGGTTCGACGCCGACGAATGGACGTCGGACGTGTTCGTCCGACGCGACGACCGTTGGCTGTGCGTGCTGACCCACATCACGGCGGCCCGTGAGCCCGCCGAGGGCGAGCAGTGATGCAGACTCACGACTCCATCAACAAAGGTTGACGGCACCCACTCATCAACCTAAGTTGATGAGTGTGAGTGAGAGTCCAGATGAGGCCTTCGCGTCGGTGGTCGCGCTGCGACGGCGGGCGGATCAGCTCGAGATCGAAGCCGTCGAACGGGCCCTGGCCGCCGGTTGGACGTGGGCGCAGATCGGGCTGGCGCTCGGCATCTCCGGCCAGGCCGCACACAAGCGCCTGGGCCCACCACGAGCACGGCGAACCAACCGCCACACAGACAAGGGGTAGACGATGGGAATCGCTCGCGCACTGCGTGACATGCGCACGATGAAGCAGCTGTTCGCGCAGACCGAGGCCGAGGCGGACCGGCTCGGCGATCACGAACCCGGAGCCGAACACCTGCTCCTCGCCGCCCTGTCGCTGACCGACGGGTCGGCGCAGCGCGCCTTCGAGGGAGAGGGCGTGTCGCGGGACGGGCTCCGGGAGGCGATCACCCGCGTCCACGAGGACGCCCTCACGGCGGCGGGGGTGAGCGACGCCGGCGGCCGCGGTGCACCCGCCAGCCCACTCGATCGGCCCAGGACCGGCCCGCTCCGGCTGACGGAACCGGCGCAGGCCGCATTCCGGGACGCGACGGCAACGGCCAAGGCGGCACGCCGGCCGATCCGCGGGGCGGACGTGGTCGCCGCCGTCGCCGAACTCGAACACGGCACCGCCGCACGGGCATTGGCGCAGCTGGGCATCGACCGGACACGCCTGGCCGCGTCCGCGCGATCGCAGGGCTGACGCAATCCCGGCGGCGATCAGGCCCGCACGCCGGGGTGATTGGCGCGGAGGTTCTGCGCGGCGAGCGCGACCGTCCGGTCGATGCGGCGCTGTCGCGTCTCCGGCCGCTTCGCCGTCGCGATCCACTCCAGGATCAACCGCTTCGAGGACGGCGGGAAGCTCTCGAAGTTCTTGCGCGCGGCCTCGTTTCGGTACAGCGGTTCCCGCAGGTCGTCGGGCGCGGCATCGCCGTCGGGCACGACCTGCCAGGTGCCCGTGGCCTTGGCCACGTCGATCAGGGCCTGGCCGTGCGCGGTCATCAGGCCCTGATCGATCATGCTCGCCGCGCGCTCCCGGTTCACCCTGCTCCACGTGCTGCGCGGATTCCGTGGGGTGAACCGGAGCCGCGAACTGTCCGCGTCGTGCTTGCGGTGCAGGCCGTCGATCCAGCCGAAGCAGAGGGCCTGCTCGATGGCCTCGTGGTAGCGCGGGCTCGGGGTGCCGCTGTCCTTGTGGTGGATGATCAGCCAGATCTCCTTCTCGGACCGGCTGTTCCGTGCCAGCCACTCGCGCCAGTCGGCGACGCTGCTCGGGGCGAAGGTGGTGACGTCGGCGGTCATCTCACGCCTCCTTGGAGCCGAGGATGTCGAGGTAGTGCTGGTTGTACATGACGCCGAGGATGTTCCCGAACGGGTCGACGACGGAGGCGTTGACGAATCCGGGTCCGCGCTCGGTCGGCTTGTCGTGCACGGTGGCGCCCAACGCGAGCAGTCGATCGAAGCTCGCCTGGACGTCGTCGACGTGCCAGTAGGTCACCTGGCCGGCGGGCTCGTCCGTGCGGGCGTGCGGCGCGAACCGCGCGTCGATGATGCCGAGCTCGTGCTGGAAGTCGCCGATGCGGAACTCGACGTACGCGGTGGCCCCGCCGATCTCACGCGCGAAGTACGGCGGGATGCCGAGCACCTCGGTGTACCAGGCCTGGGCTGCCGCGACATCGTCGGCGAAGAAGCTGACGGTGGTGAGTCCTCGCAACATCGGTGGTTCCTTCCCTCGTTGGGTGGGTGACGCTCGTTCGGTTGGTGACAAAAGCCATCCTGCCGCCCAAAGTGCTCATCAACTGAGCACTTTTTCGGGGAAACTGAAAACATGCGCGCAGACCGTCTCGTCGCCACCCTCCTGCTCATGCAGTCCCGCGGCCGGGTGACCGCCGCCGAGCTCGCCGAGGAGCTCGAGGTGTCCGTGGCCACCGCCCGCCGCGACCTGGAGGCACTGTCCGCGGCGGGCATCCCGGTGTACCCGCAGGCCGGACGCGGCGGCGGCTGGTCGCTGGTCGGCGGCGCCCGCACCGACCTGTCCGGCCTGTCCGCCACCGAGGCGCAGGCCCTGTTCCTGCTCGTCGGCCCGGCCGCGGCGGTCTCCGGCGAGGCCAAGGCCGCGCTGCGCAAACTGGTCCGGGCGCTCCCGCAGACCTTCCGGGCCGACGCGGAGGCCGCCGCCGACGCCACCATGATCGACCCGACCCGCTGGGGCGAGCGCGATCGCCGACGGCCCGAGATGGTGGACCTGTTGCAGTCCGCGGTGGTCCGCCGCCGGAAGGTCCGGCTCACCTACGTCAACGGCGCCAGGGAACGGTCCGAACGGCTGGTCGCCCCGTGGGGCCTGGTCGACAAGGACGACATCTGGTACCTGATCGCCGGGACCGACCGCGGCCAGCGCACCTTCCGCGCGGACCGGATCGCCGAGGCCGCGGCGACGGATCAACCCGCCGACCGCCCCGACGATTTCGAGCTCGCCGCCGCCTGGGAGGAGGTGGTCGGGAAGATGGAGGAGCGCCGCTCACGCACGTGGGCCACCGTGCTCATCGAGGCCCGGTTCGTGCCGATCCTGCGCGACCATTTCGGCAGGCACTGCCACACCGACGGCGAGTCCGATGACGGCCGCACCCGGGTGCGCCTCGCCGCCCCGACCCCGCTGGACATCGCCCGCAACCTCGCCGGCTGGGGCGCGGCGGTGGAGGTGCTCGAACCGGAGTCGGTGCGGGGCGAGCTGGCGCGAATCGGGTTCGAGCTCGCCAGCCGCTACTGATACGGAGCTCGACGGCCACACAGAACTCAGCTTGTCGGCGCGACGCCAAACTGCGCACCACCTTTTCGATCGGCATCCTCCACCGATCGCCCGCAGGTAAGCGGCGCTTTCCTAGGCCTTCCTACCGGCAGAACTCTCCGATTCTGCGCTGGCGCCATCGCCATTCGACTCGTCTGCGACCGGATCGCTTGCAATTGGGCCGACTGATCCAATCATGAGGGCGGAGTGAATCAGAAGCGCTGCTTCCGCGATGTTTCTTCCATCCCCTTGGAGCCCGTGGAGCATGACGTTGCGAAGATTTAGTCCTCCGCTATACGTCAGCGTGGTCTTAAGGAATCGAAGGCGCGATTCGCCAATTTGGTAGTTCTCCCCGAATATCGGAAGCATTGCACCGAGCCCGGGATATTGCCCCGGCGAATGGGTTTTCTGCAGTCGGTACATCCCCTGTCCAACTTGCAGGATATTTTCGCGAATCTGAGCTTCAATCCTAGGAAGGAGCGTATACGCCGCACCTTCCCCGTCACCCGACCATGCCCGTTGCATAGCGCGGACGATACTTCCGACTACTCCCTGCGGAATACCTGGCCAAGTTTCAAGGAATCCCTTCAACTCGCCCGTCTTCGGAACGCCGAACCGGTTTGGGATCTCATGAAACGCGGAAACGAGTGGACGAATATAGCTGCTGATCATTTGGACTTCATGCCGCGCTAGGTCATATTCAAACTTCTCCTCCGGGGTTGTTGCGGTTAGGATGGGCATGTTATCAGGACCCATCAACTGCGTCGGAAATAGCGAAGTGAGAGGATGCTCATTATGGATCGACTGAACGAGGTTAGTATTGAACGCAAGATCTCCAGACAATGGGCCCGCGAGCCCATATGAAACCAAAGCCTGCGACCAGTTATCTCCAACAATAAACGAGTCGCGGACAGCTTTCACTTCCTCTTCATACCGGAGCGAAGACGTTGATATTTGAATGAATTCGAGGGTCTCATTGCGAACGTCTTGCAGGAGCACGGCGGCCCGTTTCCGCAATTCATTATCCCCAGATTGCTCAGCAAGTTCGAGCGCTTGTTCACGTCGCGTTGCGCGCATAATCGCCGATTCGGCAGATTCAGCTTCATCGACAAACGCTTCCACACGCCGTACCCACACAGCTTTCCTACACGAATCATCATTACACCGACGAAGTAGAAGACTCAGAGATTGATCGATTCGATTCGCATCCGACCATGCACTTGTCGCGGCTTCGAGAATCGAATCGACCCGGTCCGGGCAAGACGGCTCACCGATTGCATGTTCCAGAGCACCTAGCACCACCCCGGCGGGGGGATCCTCCTCGTCCAGATGCTTCTGCGCCAGATCGAGGGTGCGGGCAAGCGATTTATCGACGCTTGCACTGTCGTTGATCGCCCTGGCGATTCTGGTCGCAACCCGAAGATCGTGCAGCGCATCAAGACCTTCCCCCCAATGCTCAGCGGACTCAAGGTAAGAAGATACGGCCACGTGCGCAAAATCTATTGGTTTGCCCTCCTTCCGCTCAAAGAGAAGGTGCGCAAGTCGTGCGCGCGCGGACGAAGAATTAACTTTCTCGAGCAATCCTCGCCAGATTTCGATAATAGACTGATCGATGTCGGCCACTTCGGGCGGATCGGTCCGGTCTCCAAAATCGTGTTTCGGGACGATTCGCGCGCGCCGCGAACCATCAACTTCGGTAATATCGACATGGTACTCAAAAGCCCACGACGCTGCTCTAGCGAGATCTGGAGCATCGTCTGGAATATCTCCAAGTCCGGCGTACCCTAGCCTTCTTCGAAATTCCAGAACCGTCAAATAGCGGCTCTCTTTCGAGGCTACCTCGTCCAGGGTAGCTGCGTACCAAGCGAGATCCCGTTGTTCTGGTTCGACGACGGGTTCCTCACGACTGGCGTCTTCGTCTCCCATGCTTCCCCTTCTGTGGCGATAGGTGCTGACAGTGTGCAAGACGAGCGGTGTAGGCCTTCCCGGAGGGATACACCGAAATCATCGACGTTCCTAACCGCACCGCAGCTCCGCTGGAACACGGATGTCGTGGCCTGGGCGTTCTGTGCGACTCGTTCGCATTGACGGCGGCGCAGCAAGCCGAACAGATCTGCCAGGGAGGTGCGGCAACCCACTTCTTGGCGAGCTGCGAAACTACCTGCCGCCCAACGTAGCCGTCCCTGCCACACTAAGTATCGAAGGCAGCGTTCCCACCACCGTGGGCACCAGCGTCGTCGACTGCGGGTCCGCCCGGCCCAGCCCGAACTTGCGCACCTCGGCCCCGGCCGGTCCCGTGCCGCTGACGAGCAGGTCCGCGCCCGTCGTGGTGCTGGTGGTGGCCACCCGCACGCCGCCGCCCGGGAACGGCTCGAACGAGGCGATCTGTGCGAGATCGACGGTGCCCGAGTGGTGGTCGGGGCTCTCCAGGTACACGCCGGGTGCCCCGTCGAGGCGTGAGCCGCTCGACCAGACGCGCACCGTGCCCGCCCCGCCTGCCATCCCGGTGATGACGCTCTTCGCGCCGCCCTCGGCGCCGGCCACCCAGCCCGTCGAGAGCGAGACGCCGCCGCGGTAGGACTCGTCGAAGGCCAGGAACTCCGCCGTCATCCGCGGCCCTTCGGTGCCGTCGTCGCTCGCGACCGTGCCGCCGCCGTGCCCGCCGTGCCCACTCATGCGTGCCGCGGCGGCGGTCGGGTGGAACAGGTCGTAGCGGAAGGTCTTCACCCTCGGCTCCTCCCCCGGCCCCGGGGCCGTCACGATGCTGGCCCGGCCGGAGGCGGCGTCCACCATGCCGGTCGCGACGGCGACCCCGGCCCGCGACCCCGGGTACGGCGTGAAGGTCGAGAACACCTCGGGGGCCTCCCCCTTCCGGGCGGGCAGCGCCGAGGAGTACACCGTCACCCGCGACTCGACGCCCGGACCCGTGCCCACGATGATGTTGTCGGCCAAGGCGTTTCCATCGATGTCCACCCCCGCGACGTTCACCCCGCCGCGGAAGTCGGCGTCGAACGGGGCGAACCGCGCCAGCTCCGTGTCGAACGCGCCGCCGGCAAAGGCCGTCACCTCCGGCGCCGTGCCCTCCCCCGTCCCGGCCACCAGGTCGAGCACCATGTCGCCGTTCACGTCGGCCATCGCCACCGTCGGGGTGCCCTCGAACGACGGGAACGGGGTGACCGTCGCGAGCGAACGGTCGCCCGTCCCGTCGAAGACCCGCACCGTCGCGGGCCTGCCCGGTGAACCGGGCACCGCGACCGCATAGGCCGACACCTCCGGGATCACGCTGACCAACGCCATCAGCCCGTTGTCCTCGTGGTTGAGCCGGTGGCAGTGGATCACGAAGGTGCCGGTGTACCCGGTGAACTTGGTCCGCAGCGTCACGGAGGCCGGCTCGAGGGCGTTCTCGTTCTCGTCGGTCACCGGCGCCGGGACGTTGACGTTGTCCAGGCCCCACGGCTGCACGCCGGTCCTGGTGCCCGCCACCGGATCCACGACCTCCATCACCTGGAAGTCGTTGACGTGGATGTGCATCGGGTGCTCGTCGTTGTTGAGATTCGTGATCGACCACTCCTCCACCGAGTTCAGCCGCGGCTGGATCAGCGGGATGTTCGGGAAGGTGTTGTCGTCGAACTCGTAGGTGAAGGCCTTCGGGTCGCTGTTGCTGGCCTTCTCGTTGCCGAAGCCGCCCGTGACCTTCAGCTCACGTCGCACTGCGACCGGCATGGCCGCCGTGTCCACGAAAGAGGTGTAGGCGCCGAGCTTCTGACCGAACTCGAAGGGCGTGGTCCGCCCCTGGCCGCCGTCGGGGGTCACCCGCAGGAGCGTCTGCGTGGGGAAGGTGAAGAACCCGTCCGCGTAGCTGATCACCGACGGGTCGACGGTCACGGTGCCCAGCTCGGCGGGCGGGTCGTCGGTGCCGTCGTTGGTGTAGAGCACGCCGGGGTTGGTGACTGTCTCGGCGCCCTCCAGCGGCGGCATGTCGAGCACGAGGTCTCCGGCCTTCGGCATGGTCACCGCGATCGCATAGCGGGACCCGGGCGGGATGACGAGCCGGGTGCCGTCGCCGTCGACCGGTGGGTGCACCTCGGAGTAGGGATTGCCGTCCTGCCCCACGATCGCGAACTTCGGGTGCGCGCCCGTCGCGGTCTCGGTGAGCCGGAGCGGCAGGTAGGCGATGTCGCTGATGTTGGCCAGCACCCAGATCTCCGTCTGGCCGGGCTTGAGTTTCAGCTCGGGCTGGAACTGACCGTTGATCGTGAACTGCACGTCGCGCTCGTTGTCCGGCAGCGCCGGGTCCGCGGGGATCATGGTCGACTCGCCGGCGAAGGACTGCAGGTTGCCCGGCACGAACTGGTTCTGTCCGCGGTGGTTGGCGGGCGAGAGCGGCCCCGAGTACCAGTTGGTGACGTACTGCGCGCCCTTCGTTGTCTCCGAGAAGTTCACCGGGGCCAGGCTCGGCCGGTAGGTGCCATCGGCGAGCTGCGAGCCCTCCGGGGGCTTCAGCGTGCTCACCCACTGCGACCAGTACGGGTTGTTCAGCTGGTGTCCGCTGCCCTTGCGGTCGAAGACGAAGTTGTACTGCAGCGCCATGTTCCGGATCGGGATCTCGTTCTGCGTGACCAGCGGCAGGTTGCCGTCCGGCCGGCCGATCTCCAGCAGGCCGGCGAGCCCCAGGTACGTCTGCTGCGCGGTGAGGGTGTGGCGGTGACTGTGGTACCAGTACATCCCGTTGGGCATGTCCTCCGGGACCGCGTAGTCGTAGCGGTTGCCCATCCCGGCGGGGATGTCGAGCAGCACGTTGTCGGCGTTGCCGTCCGGGCTCACGTGCACGCCGTGGGTGTGCAGGTTCAGCGGCACCGACTCCAGCGACGACGGGTAGATCGGCACGTCGCCGCCGGCCGGCGTGAAGGCGGGATCGTTGAGGTCCTCGATCGTCAGGCCCCGCAGGTCGTTGTCGTAGTGGATGATCAGGCGCTCGCCCGGATCGACCCGCAGCGTCGGCGCCGGGTAGAGGTCGTCGCCCACCGCCTCGCCGTTCGAGGCCGTCCCCCGGATGAGCTCGTAGCCGAAGAGCAGGAAGTTCGACACCGGTGCCGTGGCGGTGTCCAGGGCGACCGTCCCCTGGTGCGCGGACAGCCGCACCTCGAGGACGCCGTCCTCGCTCGAGAGCCGCACCGGCTCCCGGTAGGCGACGGGGGCGCCGTCCGGACCGGCATTGCCACCCGGCCGCGAGGCCTCGTCGAACGCGCACGAGCCCAGGACCAGCAGCAATGTGACCGCGACGCACGCGACGACGGAAATCGGCCCTCTACGATTCGCGACCATGTCGCTGCCCCGTTCCGGAACGAATGACGCCACCGGCGCTCGAGCGTCAGCGCCTCAAAAGCCTAGTTCGCCACCTCGGAGGCCGTACACGAAACGGTGCTCGCCCTTGCACGCCCTCC
This sequence comes from Rhodococcus daqingensis, assembly GCF_042665615.1. NCBI lineage: Bacteria > Bacillati > Actinomycetota > Actinomycetes > Mycobacteriales > Nocardiaceae > Rhodococcus > Rhodococcus daqingensis. The sequence goes on from NZ_JBHTCS010000010.1 coordinate 136,357, forward strand.
ACGGCCCGAAACCGATAGCGTGGACGCATGAGTACCTCGGAGATCGCCACGGTTCTCGCGTGGCACGACGCACTGAACGATTCCGACATCGACACCCTCCTCGCGCTCTCGAGCGACGACGTCGAGGTGGCAGGCCCGGAGGGTGCCGGGCAGGGCCTCACCGCGTTGCGCGAGTGGGCCTCCAGCGCCGGCCTGACCCTGATCCCGGGACGCATGTTCGTGCACGAGGGTGTCGTGGTGGTCGAGGAGGAGGCCAGCTGGGCGGCGAACCCCGACGAGACGTCGACGGTCGCGACGGCCTTCCGCGTGGTGCACGACCAGGTGACCTCGATCTTCCGTCACGATGACCTCGAATCGGCCTTCGCCGCAACGGATCTGAGCGAAGAGGACGCGGTGTCCTGACGTGGCGAGGGGGCGCCTGCGCGACGCACTCACCTCGCTGAACAGGCTGATCGGTGAAGAACGTGCCGTGGTCGACGACCAGACCTCGGCCCCCGCCCCGCTGCAACCGATCGACCTGACCGACGACGCGAAGGTCGCGGAGGTGCTCGACATCGCCCTCCGGTCCGGCGAGGTGCTGCTCGCCTCCGGCACCTCCGCCATGGACACCACCGCCCAGGTGCAGTTCGTCGCCGCCTCCTACGGGCTCGCCCGCTGCGACGTCGACGTCACCTACAACGCCATCCGCATCAGCGCGCACCGCGGGCCGACGATGCCGCCCGCCGCCACCATGCGGATCGTGCACTACCGGGCGCTGGACTTCACCCGCCTCGCCGCGGTCGACCGGCTCACCCGCCGGCTGCGGACCGAGGCGGTGAGCCCGGACGACGCGCACGACGAGCTGACCCGGATCACCCGCGCGCCGCACCCGTACAACCGCTGGACGGCGACGCTGGCCTGGGCGTCGATGGCCGCGTCCGCCTCGGTGCTGCTCGGCGGCAACCTGCTGGTGGCGGTGATCAGCTTCCTGACCACCATGGTCATCGACCGCGTCAACCGCAGGCTGAACGCGGTGGGGCTCCCGTTCTTCTTCCAGCACGTGATGGGTGGGCTCATCGCCGCGGCACCCGCCAGCCTGCTCTACACCTTCGCCGACGAGCTGGGCATCACCATCCGGCCGTCGCTGATCATCGCGGCCGGGGTGATCGTGCTGCTGTCGGGGCTCTCGCTCGTCGGATCGGTACAGGACGCCATCACCGGCGCCCCGATCACCGCCGTCGCGCGGTTCTTCGAGGTCCTCATGATGACCGGCGGCATCATCGCCGGCGTCGCGATCTCGCTGCGGATCGCGGGCGCGCTGGGCTCGACGCTGCCGGTGCTGACCACCGTCGCGCCGCCGGCCCTGGCGCAGATCCCGGTGCAAGTGGTCGCGGGCGCGTTCACCTCGCTGTTCTTCGCGGTCGCCTGCTACGCGGAGCGCCGGGCCCTGCCCATCGCGGGCATCGGCGGCGCCGCCGGGATCCTCGTCTACGCCCTCGCGTTGAGTGTGAGCATCGGCCCGGTCATCGCCTCGGCCATCGCCGCGACCGTGGTCGGCTTCGTCGGCGGCATCCTGGCCCGCCGGGCGCTGACGCCGCCGCAGGTGATCGCGGTCGCAGGCATCACCCCGCTGCTGCCCGGCCTCGCCCTGTACCGCGGCCTGTACGCGCTGCTCAACAACGAGTTGCTGGCGGGTTTCAGCGCGCTGCTGTCGGCCTTCGGCATCGGCTGCGCGCTCGCCGCGGGGGTCACGCTCGGCGAGTGGATCGCCCGGACGATGCGGCGGCCGCGAATACTGCGCCGCACCGGAACACTGCGACGCCCGACCCTGAGCCGACGGAGGTCGGGTCAGAATCGGGCGTCGTAGTCAGTGCGCCGGCGCCGGGGGCGCCGGGTTGTCAGCTCTGGTTTCCGCGCTCGGCAGCGTCGCGTTCCATGGCCTCACGCAGGCTCTTCGGGCGCATGTCGGTCCAGTTCGCCTCGACGTACTCGACGCACGCCTGGCGGCTGTCCTCACCGAACACCACACGCCACCCCTGCGGGACGTCCGAGAACGTCGGCCACAGCGAATGCTGGTCCTCGTCGTTGACGAGCACAAAGAAACGGCCGTCTTCGTCGTCAAAGGGATTGGTGCTCATCTGGCCTCGCTTGTCGCAAATTCGTTCATCGGTGTTTCCAGCGCCGAGGATTTCACCCCAGCGGACGCCTTGACCTTATCAAGAGCACGGTGGCCGGTTCGATTATCCAGCACAGAATTCACGATCTCACCGGCGCGAACGGCGACATTCGACAGCAGCGACGAGGTGAGGCCGTGCGTCTTCTCGGTGCCGCCCTGCAGATAGATCCCGCCACGCACGTGTTCGGGCGTGACCAGCCGATAGTCGCGGTCCACCTCGGTGGCCACCCCGCCCTCGGGGGCCAGGTCGCCGATCAGGTTGCTCAGCGGGGTCGGGGTAAACCCGGTGGCGAGCACCAGCGCGTCGCACATCAGCGAGTCGGTGAGCCCGTCGAGGTTGCTGCGCACGCTCACCTCGATGCCCTCCTCGGTCTCGACCACGCCGTCGATCTCGGAGGCCCGGCGCATGAACAGGCGGCGCTGTCCGCGCACCAGCTCCTGGTACTCGGTGGTGTACAGCTCGTTGATCAGCTCGATGTCGACCACCGAGTAGTTGGTGCTCTTGTGCAGGGCCAGGATGCGCTCGCGGTCCTCGCGGGGCGCGCCGTGCAGCTCGTCGACGGCGCCGGGGTCGAAGATGCGGTTCGCGTACGGGCTGTCGTCGGCCGGGCTGTAGCCGTAGCGCGAGAACACGCTGTGCACCTCGGCCTGCGGGTAGTTCCGGTGCAGGTACTGGACCACCTCGGCCGCGCTCTGGCCCGCGCCGAGCACCACGAACCGCTGGTGCCGCAGCTCGGGCAGCTCCTCGATCCGGAACAGGAACTGGTGGTTGTGGAAGCACCGGGCCGACGGGGTCGCCCACTCCGGGATCCGTTCCTGCAGTCCGGCCCCGACCACGAGGTTGCGGGCCCGGACCTGCCCGCCGTCGGCCGTCTCGACCGTGAACTCGTCGACGGTGCCGTCGGCGCCGGACTCGCCCTGCACCTTGGTGACGGCCGTGCCGTAGCTGACGTCGGCGTCGACGCGGCCTGCCGCCCACTGCAGGTAGTCGTGGAACTCGTGCCGGGTCGGGAAGAAGGTCTGGTGGTTCACGAAGTCGACCAGCCGGCCGCGGTCGAACAGGTAGGAGAAGAAGCTGAACGAGCTGGCCGGGTTCCGGAAGGTCACCAGGTCCTTCGGGAACGCGATCTGCATGGTCGCCCCGTCGAGCAGCATGCCCGGGTGCCAGCGGAAGCGGTCCTGCTTCTCCAGGAAGCGGGCCTCGATCCGGTCGCCGGGGGCACACTTCGCGTTGTGCTCCTCGATGGCGATGGCCAGCGCCAGGTTGGACGGGCCGAAGCCGACGCCGACCAGGTCGTAGGTCGGCGACGGGCCGCGGTCAGTGGCCGGGGGAGTCGTATCCATGACGCGTCATCCATCCTCGCCGGTTCGGCCGGCGGCTGTACTGCTTGTTGCTGACATAGCTCGGGGTCCTGCATTCGGGCCGCGCTGAATAGTAGCGCAGCCTACCCTAATTCCGAGGCCGGGGCGTGCGGTCATCCGATCTCCCCGATCCGGCGGTCCGCGTCGGCGCACACCGCGCCGAGCACGGCCAGCAGTCGCTGCGCCATCGCGCTCACGACGGCGGGCTCGAGCACGTCCGTCCGGTAGCCGAGGTAGGCGTGCACGGGGCCGTCCCCCACCGGCTCGTAGAAGCTCAGGGTCAGGTCCGACACCGGCTCCCCCACCGGGACCGGCAGCAGGCCACCGAAGACACCGTCCACCTCACCCAGGCGCGCCTGCTCGTGGTGCACGACCATGACCTGAGGCCGCAGCGCGTCCCCACCGAGATCGGTTGCGACGTCGTCGAATCCGATGTCCTGATGCTCGAGCGCGGACAGGTTGCTCTCCCGGACCCGGGCCAGCACCTCCGCGAAGGTCGGGTCGCCCGAGGTGTCCGTCCGCAACACCACGGTGTTGAAGAAGCAACCGATCAACCCGGACAGCGCCTCCTCGGTCCGTCCGGCGACCAGGGCACCGATCGGAAGGTCCTCGCCCACACCGGCTTCGGTGAGAGCGACGGCCAGCGCCGACTGCAGCACCATGAACATCGACGTTCCGGTCCGGCGGGCCAGCGCATCGATGTCCCGGTGCAGCGACTCGTCGATCGGCAGCGGCACCACGTCGCCGCGACGAGCGCCTCCCGGCCTCGCGCCCGGCATGCTCAGCGCCGCGGGGATCCCGGACAGCCGCTCACGCCAGTACGCGAGTTGCCGTGCGTGCCTGCTCGACTCGTCGGCGGGATCGCCGAGCACCTGCCGCGACCACGCCTCGTAGTCGCCGTAGGTCACCGGCAGCGGCGGCAGCTCGGGCGCGTGCCCCGACTGTCGCGCCAGGTAGCCGGCGAGCAGCTCCCCGAGCAAGGGCACCACGGACCACTCGTCGACGGCCAGGTAGTGCATCACCAGAAGCAGGGCCTGGCGTCCCGACAAGTCCTCCACCAGTTGCACCCGCAGCGGGGCCTGCTCGGCGAGATCCATCGGCTGCTGCGCGAGCTCGAAAACCCGCGCGTGCAGGTCGCCGTCACCGACGTCGACGAGCCCGACCACCGGAGCGGAGCCTGCGGAGCGACCATGTCCCAGCCGCACCGCCTCCTGGCCGCACACCTCGCCGTCGCGCTCGAAGAACACCGTGCGCAGCGGCTCGTGCCGCGAGACCACGTCGTCGAGGGCCAGCGCGAGCAGCTCGGCGTCGAGTCGGCGCTCCGGGTAGAGCGAGAGCGCGTGGCTGGCGGTCGGCGACTGCCGGTACATCCGCCACTGCCTGCGCTGCGGCGGCGACAGCGTCACCGCGCCTTCGTCTCGTGCCCCAGCGACGAGGACGGGCCTGCCGTCGCCGTTGCCTGCCTCGATCAGCTCGGCCAGCTCCGCGACCGTCGGCGCGTCGAAGACCTCCCGAATGCTCAGCTGGGCACCGAGTTCCGTGCGTACCCGCCCGACGAGCTGCATCGAGGCCATCGAGTGACCGCCGAGATCGAAGAAGTTGTCGTGCACACCGACCGAGGGCAGCTGCAGGATCTCCGCGAACAGGTCCGCGATCACCCGCTCCCTCGGGGTCCGCGGCGCGACGTCGCCGGTCAGCTCCGACCAGTCCGGTGCGGGCAGCGCCTTGCGGTCGAGCTTGCCGTTCGGGGTGAGCGGCAGCGGCCCGTCCAGCACGAGGACCACGCTGGGCACCATGTAGTCCGGCAGCGACGACGCCACGTGTGCGCGCACCGCGGCCGGGTCGACGACCGCGCCCTCGTGCGGCACCACGTACCCGATCAGCCGGGCGATCGAGCCGTCCCGGTCGGCGACGACGGCGGACTGGTTGACCCCCGGGCCGTCCGCGAGCGCCGCGATGATCTCGCCGAGCTCGATCCGGAAGCCGCGGATCTTCACCTGGTCGTCGACGCGACCGAGGAAGTCGATGTTGCCCTCCGCCCGCCAGCGCGCCAGGTCACCGGTCCGGTACATCCGGCCGGGGCCGAACGGGTTGGCCACGAACCGGCCGGCCGTGAGCGCCGGCTTGCCGAGGTACCCGCGGGCCAGGCCGCGACCGGCGATGTACAGCTCGCCGGCGACCCCGACCGGGACCGGTCGCAGCCGCGCGTCGAGGATGAAGGCCTTTTCGTTGGGGTCCGGGATGCCGATCGGCACGGCCTGGTTCCAGCCCGGCTGCGCCTGCCACAGGGTGTTGTTCACCGTGGCCTCGGTGAGGCCATAGGCGGCAAGCAGATTCAGCCGCTCCGCCCAACGCCCGATCAGGTCCGGCGGCACGGTCTCGGTGCCGACCAGGACCGTGCAGCCCGCGGGCACCAGGGCACCCGGCGGGAGCGCGGCCATCAGCGAGGGCGGGATGATCGCGTGCGTGACCTCGTGCTCGTGCATGAAGTCGGTCAGCTCCGGACCCGCGACCCGCGAGCGGTCGGGCACGATCACCAGCCGGGAACCGGTGCACAGCGCCATCGACAGCTCGAACACCGCGACGTCGAACCCGACCGAGGCGAACTGCAGCACGGTCGACCCCGGGGTCAGCCGCATCCGGTCCTCGGCGGTGGCGACCAGGCTGGAGATGCCCTCGTGCGAGACCACCACGCCCTTCGGCCTGCCGGTGGATCCGGAGGTGTAGATGACATAGGCGGCGTGGTCGATGCCGGCCGGCACCACGACCTCCGGCTTCCGCGCCGCGGCGAGCTGCGCCACCGTGTCCGGCTCGTCGAGCAGCACCCGGCTCAGGCCCGGTGCCTCCTCGATCCGCGCGGACTCCGCGCCGGTGCTCAGCAGCACGCCCGCGTTCGAGTCGGCGAGCATGTACGAGATCCGGTCCGCCGGGTGGCTCAGGTCCAGCGGCAGGTACGCCGCACCCAGCTTGAGCACGGCCAGCACCGAGGCCACCATGTCCACCGAGCGCGGGACGGCAAGGCCCACCACCGATTCCGCGCCCACGCCCCGGTCCGCGAGGACCGCGGCGATCCGGTCGGACCGCTCGTCCAGCTCCGCGTACGTCACGCTGCGGTGCTCGTCGAGCGCGGCCACCGCATCCGGCGTGGCCGCGACCCAGCGCGCGAACGAGGCGTCGAGGGTCTCCTCCGGCACCACCCGCGCGGTGTCGTTGAAGTCCACCAGCACCAGGGTGCGCTCGCCGGGCAGGAACACGTCGACCGCGCCGATCGGCGTCGAGGGCTCCTGCGCGACGGCGTCGAGCAGGGCCAGCTGACGGCGGGCGATCGCGTCGGCGGTGGACTCGTCGAACAGGTCCGCGCCGTACTCCAGTCGCAGCGAGATCTTCCCCTCGCCGGCATCCGAACCCGCTGCCGCGGAAAGGAACTCGGTGAAGTTGAAGACCAGGTCGAACTTGGCGGTCCGCTCCTGCAGCGGCACCGGCTCCAGCGTCAGCCCCGGCAGCTCGGTGATGTCGGCGGTCCGGCTGTGGTAGCCGACCATCACCTGGAACAGCGGGTTCCTGGCCAGCGTGCGGGCCGGGTTCAGGCGCTCGACAACGGATTCGAACGGCACGTCGGCGTGGGTGAACGCCGCGAGGTCGAGCTCGCGGACCCGGCCCAGCAGCTCGCCGAACGTCGGGTTGCCGCTCACGTCGGTGCGCAGCACCAGCGTGTTGACGAAAAACCCGACCAGCTCGTCGAGGCCCTGCTCGGTGCGGCCCGCGATGGGCGCGCCGAGCGGCAGGTCCTCGCCCGCGCCGATGCGGTGCAGCAGCGCCGCGGCGGCGGCGTGCAGCACCATGAACATGCTCGCTCCGCTGTCGGCGGCCAGCGCCCGCAGCGCCGCGGTGGTGCGGGCATCCAGATCCAGCTCGATGGCGCCGCCCGCGAAGCTCGGCCGCGCGGGCCGGGCCCGATCGGTGGGCAGCGTCAGCTCCTCCGGTGCACCGGACAGCGTCCGCTCCCAGTACGAGAGCTGCTCGCTCAGCACCGAATCCGGGTCCGCGGGGTCGCCGAGCAGCTCGCGCTGCCAGAGCGTGTAGTCCGCGTACTGCACGGCGAGCGGCTCCCACTGCGGGGCCTGCCCGTGCGCCCGGGAGGCGTAGGCGAGCATCAGGTCGCGCAGGAACGGCCGGTCCGACCACTCGTCGGTGGCGATGTGGTGCAACACCAGCGCGACGACCTGGTCGTGCTCCCCGAGCCGGATCACGCTGCCGCGCACCGGGATCTCCCGGGTCAGGTCGAACGGCCGCAGCACGGCGTCGCGGACCAGGCCCGCGATCTCGGCCTCGGTGCCCTCGACCACCGTCAGCTCGGGGGTCGCCTCGTCGAGGATCCGCTGCACGGGGAGGCCGTCGACCTCGCCGAACACGGTGCGCAGCGCCTCGTGCCTGCCGACCACGTCGGCGAGGGCGGCAGCGAACAGCCCGGTGTCGAGTTCACCCTTCAGGCGCAACACGATCGGGAAGTTGTACGCAGCGGACTCCCCCTCGATCTGCTGGATCAGCCAGAGCCGCTGCTGCGCGGACGACATTGGCAGGTGCTCGGGCCGGACCGCGGGCGCCAGCACCGGGCGCACCGCCTGTCCCCGCGCACGGACCCGCTCCGCGAGCTCCGCCACAGTGGGCGCCTCGAACAGGTCCCGCATCGTCAGCTCGGTCGACAGCGCCGACCGCGCCCGGCTGATCAGCCGGGTCGCCAGCAGCGAGTGCCCGCCGAGGTCGAAGAAGCTGTCCTCCACGCCCGGTTCGCTGACGTCGAGCACCTCACCGAATAGCTCGCACAGCGCCTGCTCGATGTGGTCCGCGGGCCCGCGGGAACCCGAGCCGACCGCGTCCGGCACCGGTGGCAGGGCCCGCACGTCGAGCTTGCCGTTCACCGTCATCGGCAAGGTGTCGGTCGGCACGAAGGCCGCCGGAACCATGTAGTCCGGCAGAGAGGCGCGGAGCGCCTGTGAGTACTTCTGGCCCGCATGGGGGCCAAAACCACTCACGGGCCCGGAGGGCACCACGTACGCGACCAGGCGCTTGACGCCACCCGGGCCGGGGGCCGCGATGACCGCGCACTGGCGCACCCCGTCGAGGCCGGCGAGGACCGACTCGATCTCGCCCAGCTCGACGCGGTGACCGCGGATCTTCACCTGGTCGTCGGTGCGGCCCAGGAAGTCGATGTTGCCATCGGCGCCGCGCCGCACCAGGTCACCGGTGCGGTACATCCGGCCGGCAGTCACATCCCCCGTCGCTGCGCTCGCCCCGCCCGCGAACGGGTCCGCCACGAAGCGCTCGGCGGTCAGGCCGAAGCGGTCCAGGTAGCCGCGGGCCAGGCCGATGCCCGCGATGTACAGCTCGCCCGCCACCCCGTCGGCGACGGGACGCAGCCACGAGTCGAGGATGTGGGCGCGGGTGTTCCAGATCGGCTTGCCGACGGTCGGGGTCGCGGAGTCCGAGGTGCCGCCGCCGAGCGTGTTGATCGTGTACTCGGTGGGGCCGTACAGGTTGTAGCCGAACGTCCCCTCGGTGTCCCGCAGCCGGCTCCACACCGAATCCGGCACCGCCTCGCCGCCGAGCAGCACCAGCGGCGGCCGGTGCTCGCCCGGACCGTCGCCGAGCAGGCCCTCCTCGAACAGGTGCTGCGCGTAGGTCGGCGTCACGTTGACGACGTCGATCGCGTGGGTGTTGCAGTACGCGACCAGCGCCTCCGCGTCGCGGCGCAGGTGCTCGTCGCAGATGTGCACCTCGTGGCCCTCGACGAGCCAGAGCAGCTCCTCCCAGGACATGTCGAAGGCGAACGAGACCGTGTGCGCGATCCGGAGCCGTCGGCCGCCGGTCATGGAGATCGTCGGGTCGAAGATCTCCGCGCGGTGGTTGAACTGCATGTTGGTCAGGCCGCGGTACCCGGTGACCACGCCCTTGGGCTTGCCGGTGGACCCGGAGGTGTAGATGACGTACGCCGGGTGGTCCAGCCGCCCGGGGGTGCCGGGGGCGAAGCCGCCCAGCTCGGCGTCCGTCAGCGGGTCGGTGCCGTGATCCTCGGTCTCGGCGCCGTCCAGCACGATCGCGACGCCCCCGAAACCGGTGAGGGTCTCGCGGACCGCGACGGTGGTCACCAGGGTGACCGGGCGCGCATCCATGAGCATCCCGAGCAGTCGCTCCGCCGGGTGATCCAGCTCGAGCGGCAGGTACGCCGACCCGGTGCGCAGCACCGCGAACAGCGCGACGACCATCTCCACCGATCGCGGCAGGCCGAGCGCCACGATCCGTTCCGGACCGGCGCCGTGTGCCAGCAGCAGCCGGGCCATGGCGTTGATCCGGCCGTCGAGGTCCCGGTAGGTCACCGACTCCGAGCCGAAGACCAGCGCGACCTCGTCCGGGGTGCGCGCGGCCGCCTCCGCGAACAGGTCCGCGATGGTGGACTCGGGCAGCTCCCGCTCGGTGGAGCGGGACGCCAGCGCCGCGCGCTCGCCGGGCAGCGACAGGTCCAGCGACCCGACCGGCGCGGACACGTCGTCGGCGAACAGTTCGAGCAGCCCGACGAACCGGGCCAGCATCGACTCGACCGTCGTCTCCGCGACCGCCTCCGGCCGGAACTCGAACTTGATCTTCACGCGGTTGCCGGGTGTCACCACCACGGTCAACGGGTAGTGGGTGTGGTCGACGCTGTCGCCGCCGCTGATGTCGTGCGCGCTGTTGAGCGCGGACACCTGGTTCTCGTCGACGAAGTTCTGCAGCACGTAGAGCACGTCGAAGAGCTGGCGGTGATCGGACTCGCGGCCGATCGTGGCCAGTCCGAGGTAGTCGTGCGGCATCAGGCCGAGGCGCTCGGACTGGCTGCGCCGCAACAGGTCCTCCACCCGCTCCGCCGGCCGCAGCGTGGTGCGGACCGGGACGGTGTTGAGGAACAGCCCGGCCACGGTGTCGAGACCCTCGACCTCCGGGGGCCTGCCGGCGACGGTGATGCCGAACACGACGTCGTCGCGACCGGTCGCCGCGCCGAGCACCAGCGCCAGCGCGCCGCTGAGAACCGCGTTGAAGGTGACCCCGCTCGCCGACGCCCTGGCCCGCAGCCGCTCGCTCAGCTCGGCCGAGAGCACGGTGTCGCGGCGGTCGGGCAGCGCGGGGGCCCCGGCCACGGTCGACCCGAGCAGGGTCGGCTCCTCGAGGCCGGCCAGCGCGCGCCGCCACTCGGCCCGCCCGGTCTCGCTGTCGCGGTCGCGCAGCCAGCCCAGGTAGTCGTCGAAACCGCCCGTCGCGGTGGGGAACCCGCAGTCGTCGCCCGCGGACTCGTAGAGCGCGAGCAGCTGGCTGACGACGATGCCGTTCGACCAGCCGTCCCAGAGCAGGAACTGCCGGTTGACCACCAGGCGGTCGCGGTCGTCGTCGAGGCGGATCACCATCGCCCGCCACAGCGGCGGCGCCGTCAGGTCGAACGGGGTGAGGCGGTCGGTGGCCATCAGCTCGGCGGCGTGGGGCTCGCGCTCCGCCTCCGTCAGCTCACGCAGGTCGAACTCGACGATCGGGACGTCGAGCTCGGCGGTGATGAACTGCACCGGGGCGGTGAGGCCCTCGCTGAGGAATCCCGCACGCAGCGTCGGGTTCCGGCGCTGCAGGGTGCGCAGCGCGGCGGCCAGGCGCTCGATGTCGAGGCGGTGCTCGAAGTCCAGCGAGAACTGCGCCGTGTAGATGTCGGCGCCCTCGTCGAAGGTGGCCTGGAAGTACAGGCCCTCCTGCAGCGGGGACAGCGGCCACACCGCGTCGACCCCGGCGGGGCTGCGCTCGGCGATCCGATCCAGCTCGTCCTGGGTGAGCGCCACCAGCGGCACGTCGGACGGTGTCAGCACGCCGGGTCCGTCGTGGCGCGCCGCGATCTCGACGAGCTCGCGCAGCGCCTGCGCCCAGCCCTGGCTCAGCGCGTCACCGTCGGCCTCGGTCAGCCCCAGCTCGGAGCGGCCGAAGTTCGCGTGGAGCACCGGTCCCTCGGCGGTGTCCTCGCAGATCGCGTTGACGATCAGCTGGTAGGGCCCGCCCATGTCGGCATCGGGATCGGTTGACAGCGCATCGGTCTCGGGTGCCGGGGCCCACGGGACCGCGATGCCGAGATCCGCCGAGGGCATCCTGCCCAGGTAGTTGAACAGGATCTGCGACTCGGCGCCGGCGGCGAGCAGCGCGGCGGTGCGGGCGTTCGCGTACCGCAGCATGCCGTAGCCGATGCCGCCGTCGGGCGCGTCCCGCAGCCGCTCCTTCACGTCCTTGAGCACGTCCAGCGGCCGGTCGCCCACCCGCAGCCGGACCGGGCTGATGCTGGTGAACCAGCCGACCGTGCGGGACAGGTCCACGCCCGCCGCCAGCTCCTCGCGGCCGTGCCGCTCCAGGTCCACCAGGAGGTCCGAGGTGGCGCGGCCGGTGTCGCGGTGCCAGCGGCTGACGGCGATCCGCAGCGCGCTGAGCAGCACGTCGGTCACGTCGGCGTTGGCCAGCGCGGGCACGGCCGTCAGTGCGGCGACGGTGTCGTCCACGGACAGCGTGACCCGGTGCTGCGAACCGGTTCCGATGGTGGCGTGACCGCTGACCTCGGGCACCAGCGCCGCTCCGGGCGCGGTCGCGGCGGTCCAGTGCGCCAGCTCGGCGAGCCGCTCGGCGCCCTGCGCCTGCTCGGTGAGGATCCGGCCGAACGCGCGCAGGGAGGTGCCGACGGGATCGAGCGCCGGGTCCTGGCCGGAGGCCAGCGCCACGTTCGCCATGGCGAGGTCCTCGAGCAGGATCCGCCAGGACACCCCGTCCACCACGAGGTGGTGCGCGACGATCAGGAGGCGGCCGGCGGTCGCCGGTCCGGCGTCGAACCACACCGCCTGCACCATCACGCCCGACTCCGGGTCGAGCCGCGCGGTGGCCGCCTCGGAGTGCTCGGTGACGATGCGGCGCAGCGACTCCGGGTCGCGGGCGTCGACGGTGGTGAGGATCGAGGCGGCGCTCACCGAGCCCGGTTCGGTCGTCACCGTCGACCACACGCCGGGGGCGTGCCGGGTCAGGCGGGCGCGCAGGCCGTCGTGGTGGTCGAGCAGGGCCTGCAGTGCATTGTCCAGTAGACGCGCGTCGGCGCCGGCCGGGGTGTACAGCAGCACGGCCTGGTTGAACCGGTCTGTGCCGCCGGACCATTCGGAGAGCCGGTGCACCACCGGCAGCGCGATCACCTCGCCGACGCCATCCGCCACGGCGGCCTCCGGGGCCGCCGACTCGGCGACCGGTCCCGCGTCGCCGACCAACCGCGCGATCGCGGCCGGGGTGCGCAGTTCGAAGACCTGACGGGGGGTCAGCGTGACGCCGTCGCGGCGGGCCAGGTTCACCAACCGGATCGCGAGGATGCTGTCGCCGCCGAGGGTGAAGAAGTCGTCACCCGCACCCACCCGGTCCAGGCCGAGCACCTCGGCGAACTGGGCGGCGATGCGCCCCTCCGTGCCCGCGGCCGGGGCCGCCCCCGACACCGCGACCGAGAAGTCCGGCGCGGGCAGGGACTTGCGGTCCAGCTTGCCGCTCGGGCTCAACGGCAACGCGTCGAGCTCCACGAAGGCGCTGGGCACCATATGCGCTGGCAAGAAGGCGGCGAGCGCGTGTGAGTACTTCTGGTCCCCCTGGGGGCCGGAAGCACTCACGGGCCCGGCGGGCACCACGTAGGCGACCAGGCGCTGCTGGCCGGGGCGGTCCTCGCGCACCACGACGGCGGCGTGGGCCACCGACGGATCGGCGAGCAGCGCGGCCTCGATCTCGCCGAGCTCGATCCGGAAGCCGCGCAGCTTCACCTGGTCGTCGGCGCGGCCGACGTAGTCCAGTTCGCCGTCCACGGACCGCACCAGGTCGCCGGTCCGGTACATCCGGGTACCGGCGACGAACGGGTCGGCGACGAACCGATCGGCGGTCAACGCGGCGCGGCCCAGGTAGCCGCGGGCCAGCTGCGGCCCGGACAGGTACAGCTCCCCCTCGGTCCCCGGCGGCACCGGGTTCAGGTACTGGTCGAGCACGTACAGCCGGGTGTTCGCGACCGGCGCGCCGATCGGCACGCTGAGCGCCGCCGACGAAACCTCCTGCGCCCCGAAGAAGTAGCTCACCTCGACCGCGGCCTCGGTGGGTCCGTAGAGGTTGTCCAGCCGCACACCGGGCAGCACCTCGGCGAAGCGCCGGGCGGACGCTGCGGACAGCGCCTCACCCGAGCAGCCGACCACCCGCAGCGCCGTGCAGGCGGCGGCGCCCGGCTCGGCCAGGAACAGGTCCAGCATGGACGGCACGAAATGCGCACGGCTGATGCCGCGTTCGGCGATCAGGCCGGCGAGGTACGCCGGATCCTTGTGCCCGCCCGGCCTGGCCAGCACGACGGTGGCCCCGGCGATCAACGGCCCGAAGAACTCCGGCACCGAGACGTCGAAGCTCGACGGCGTCTTCTGCAGCACCCGCTCCCCCGCCGTCAGCGGGTTCTCGGATTGCATCCACAGCAGCCGGTTGACGATGGCCTCGTGCGACACCAGCACGCCCTTGGGCCTGCCGGTCGATCCCGAGGTGTAGATGACGTACGCGGGATGCCCCGCCTGGGCACGGGTGGCCGTCGGCAGCGCACCCGAATCATCCTGGGGCCCGGACAGGTCCACCGTCAGCACGGGCAGCTCGGTGTCGAAGGGCGCGCCGTCGGTGAGCACGCACACCGGTGCGGCGTCGGCCAGCATGTACGACAACCGCTCGGCCGGGTAGTCGAGGTCGAGCGGCAGGTAGGCCCCGCCGGCCTTGCCGACCGCCAGCAGCGCGACCATCAACTCGAGCGAACGCCCGAGGGCGACGCCGACCAGCGACTCGGGCCCCACCCCCGTCTCGACCAGGTCGCGCGCCAGGCGGTTCGCCCGCGCGTGCAGCTCGGCATAGGTCAGCACCGCACCCTCGAACTCGACGGCAATCGCGTCCGGGGTGCGCGCGGCCTGCTCGTCGAGCAGGTCGGTGAGGGTGCGGGCCTCGGCGGGTCCGCTCGAGGCGGCCCAGCTCGCCTCCAGCTCGTCCCGCTCGGTGGCGGTCACCAGCGAGAGCGCGGAGATCGGCTGGTCGCCGTCGCGCAGCAGCGCGCCGAGGAAGGACACCATGCCGTCGGCCAACCGGTGCGCGGTGGCCGGGTCGACCACCGCGGCCTGGTATTTGACCTCCAGTCGCAGCTCGTCGCCGGGCGCGACGATCAGCGTCACCGGGTACGGCGGGTTCTCCTCGAAGGTGATGCCGGTGATCTCCAGCGTGCCGGTGGGATCGGCGACGGCGCCCTCGCCGATCGGGTAGTTCTCGAACACCACCAGGGTGTCGAAGAGCTCCTGCAGCCCGGTCAGCCTGCGTAGCTCGCTCAGACCGATGTACTGGTGCTCGAGCAGACTCGACTGCTCGTCCTGCCAACGGGTCAGCGCCGCGGCGACGGATTCCTCGGCGCGGTAGCGCAATCGGGCGGGCACCGTGTTGATGAACAGCCCGACCATGGTCTCGATGCCGCGCAGGTCGCCGCCCCGCCCGGAGACCGTGGAGCCGAACAGCACGTCGCGGCGCTTGGTGAGCCGGCCCAGCAGCAGACCCCAGGCGCCGTGCACGAGGGTGCTCAGCGTCAGGCCGCGAGCGCGGCCGAACGCGATGAGGTCCGAGGTCTGCGCCGCGGACAGGGTGGCCTTGACCTCGCGGACGCCGACCTCGGCGCCGCGCTCGGCCTTGCTCAGGCCGGTCGGCTCGTCGACACCGGCGAGCGCGCCGCGCCACACCTCGATCGACGCATCCCGGTCGCGGGAGCCCAACCAGCCCAGGTAGTTCCGGTACGGCTCCGGTGCGGGCAGCGACGCGGGCTTCGAGCCCGCCGGCGCGTACAGCGCCATCAGTTCGCGCAGCATCACCGGCACCGACCATCCGTCGGCGACGATGTGGTGGATCGACTGCAGCAGCAGGTGCTCGGCTGCTGTGACATCCCCCGTCGCTTCGCTCGCCTGGTCGATCTGCACCAGCACGTACCGCAGCAGCGGCGCCTGCTCGAGGTCGAACCCGCGCACCCGCTCGTCGGCGAGGATCCGCCGGACCCGGGACGAGGCCTCGTCGGCGCCCAGCCCGCGCAGGTCGACCGTCTCCATCGGGACGCGGGCGTCGCCGGAGACCACCTGCACCACCCGGCCGTCGGACACCGCGCGCAGCCCGGTGCGCAGCGCCGCGTGCCGGTCCACGACCGTCTGCAGCGCGACGTGCAGCGCCTGCGGGTCCACCGGCCCGGTCAGCTCGATGATCTGCTGCACCACATAGGGATCGGAGTGCTCGGTCTCGAACGCGCTGTGGAAGTAGATGCCCTCCTGCAGGGGGGTCATCGGCAGCACGTCGACGAGGTCGGCCGCCGCGGCCTCCAGCTGACTCACGTCGGCCTGGCCCAGCCGCGCGAGCGGGAAGTCCGAGGGGGTGTGCCCGCCGAACGGGGCGGTGGCCGCGAGCGCGCGCAGCACCGCGGTCCAGGCCTCGGACAGCGCGGCGATCCGCGCCGCGCTGAACAGTCCCGGCGCCCAGGTGATGGTGGTGCGCAGCGTGGGCCCGTCGGGTCCGTCCTCCGCGATCGCGTTGAACTCGATGGCGTGGCCCATCGGCGCGTCGGGGTCGTTGGCCCCGTCCATCGCGATCGGCAGCCAGTCGGCACCCTCGGAGGCGGAGGCCCTGCCCAGGTAGTTGAACAGCACCTGCGGGGCGACCGTCCCCGACAGCTCCGCGCCCGCCGGAGTCAGGTATCGCAGTGCGCCGTAGCCGATCCCGTTGCCGGGCACCGCGCGCAGCTGCTCCTTGACCGCCTTCACCGCGACGCCGAGCGCGGCCGGATCGAGGTCGTCCGGGAGCACACCCGCGTCGATCCGGACCGGGTACAGGCTGGTGAACCAGCCGACGGTGCGGCCCAGGTCCACCGGCCTGCCCGCGGCGTCCTCCTCGCGGCCGTGGCCCTCGAGGTCGATGACCACCTGCGTCTCAGATGAACCAGCACCGGAACCGGCCTGACCGCGCCAGTGCGCCAGCACGGCGGCGAGTCCGGTGAGCAGCACGTCGCCGACCTGACCGCCGAACGCGGCCGGCACGGCCCCGAGCAGCGGCCCGGTGAACTCGGGCGCCAGGCTCACCGTGATCGATTCGGCTGCGCCGCAGCGGTCGAGCGCCGGGTCGAGCGCGCGGGAGCCGAGCGCGGGGTCCGGCGTCCGGGACACCGAGAGCCAGTGGTCGAGTTCGCCATCGAACGCACCGGATTCGGCGCTCTCGGACAGCAGCTGGGACCACCGGCGCAGCGAGGTGCCCACCGGGGCCAGCTCGACCGGGATGCCCGCCGTCGCCGCCGACCCGGCCCTGGCCAGGTCCTCGAGCAGGATCCGCCACGAAACACCGTCCACCACCAGGTGATGCACGACCAGCAGCAACCGACCAGGCCGGTCCGCCCCGACGTCGAACCACACCGCCTGCACCATCACACCCGCGTCGGGGTCGAGTCGCGCTGCGGCATCGATTGTTTCGCGTGAAACCACGGCGTCCAGCTCGGCCGCGGTCAGGTGCTCGGCGTCGATCCTGCGCAGCAGGTCCGTCTCGGCCGCGGTCGCGGGCACCGACAACGCCCACGCCTCACCGCGAACCAGCGAGGCGCGCAGCGCATCGTGGCGCTCGATCACGGCGGTCAGTGCCGCGCGCGCCGCGTCCTCGCGGAACCCGATCGGCGTCTGCACGAGCACCGACTGATGGAACCGGGCGATGGCCTCGCCGGATTCGCTGGTGTGCGCGATGATCGGCGTCGTGGGGACCTCGCCGAGCGGCACGTCGAGCAGGTCCACGACGGCCTCCGCGCGGCCCTCGATCTCGCGGGCCAGCGCCTCCGCGGTGCGCAACTGGAAGACCTCACGGGCGCTGAAGTTCAGGCCTGCGGCGCGCGCGTGGTTCACCAGCTGGATCGCGACGATGCTGTCGCCGCCGAGCGCGAAGAAGTCGTCGGTCACGCCGACGCTGTCGACGCCGAGCACCCCGGCGATGACGGCACACAGCTGCTGCTCGCGCTCGGTGCGCGGCGCGAGGCCGGGCAGCGCGGCGCGCAGATCGGGTTCCGGCAGCGCCCGGCGGTCCAGCTTGCCGTTGGCGGTCAGCGGGAACTCGTCGAGGAGCAGCACTGCGGTGGGCACCATGTACTCGGGTAGCTTGGCCGCCGCCCAGGCCCGCACCTCGTCGGAGGTCAGTGCCGGATGGTCCGCGTGCGAGACCACATAGCCCGCAAGGTACTTGGACCCGTTGTTCTCGCGCACCAGCACCGCGCAGTCGCGGACGCCCGGGTGGGACGCGAGCGCGGCCTCGACGTCCTCGAGCTCGAGGCGCATGCCGCGGATCTTGACCTGGTTGTCGGCGCGCCCGATGAAGTCGAGGGTGCCGTCCTCCGCCCACCGCGCGAGGTCGCCGGTGCGGTAGAGCCGGGAGCCGTCCTCGGCGAACGGGTTGGCGATGAACCGGGAGGCCGTCAGGGCGGCGGCGCCCACGTAGCCGCGGCCGAGCAGGTAGCCGCCGGCATACAGTTCGCCGCCGACCCCGGGCGGCACCGGCCGCAGCTGCGAGTCCAGTACGTACAGCTGGGTGTTGGGGTTCGGCCTGCCGATCGAGGAGGCGATCCGCTCGGCCCGGTCGCGGTAGATCACATGGGAGACACCGATGGTCGCCTCGGCGGGACCGTAACCGTGGTACAGGGTGGTGCTCAGCCGGCGCCGGAAGCGGTCGAACAGTTCCGGGGTGAGCACCTCGCCGCCGCACCAGACGTGCTTGAGGCCGCCGAGCGACCTGCCGTCCTCGTCGAGGTCCAGCAGCACGCTGAGCATCGACGAGACCAGGTACACGAAGGTGACCCGCTCGCGTTCGATGAGATCGAGCAGGTAGTGCGGGTCGCGCTCGCCGCCCGCCTCGGCGACCACCAGCCGGCCACCGGAGACCAGCGGCAGCAGGATCTCGTTGACCGAGATGTCAAAGGAGAGCGGCGCCTTGAACAGCGAGGCGTCGTCGATGCCGAATCCGAGCACCTCCTCGACCTGCCACAGCAGCCGCGCGCAGATCGCCTCGTGCCGGATCATCGCGCCCTTGGGCCTGCCGGTGGAGCCGGAGGTGAAGATGACGTAGGCCAGCGACTGCCCCGCGATCGCGGCGTCGAGGGGATCCGCCGACTGGCCCGCGTGCGCCCAATCGGCAAGATCCACCGCAACCGCCGACTCCGGCGAGACCTGCACCCCGCCCGGCCCGGTGAGCACCAGCCGTGCGCCGGCGTCGGCGAGCACCTGGTCGCGGCGGTCCTGCGGCCACGCCGGGTCGAGCGGCACGAAGGCACCGCCCGCGACCATCACGGCGAGCAGCCCGACGACCATCTCGGCCGAGCGCGGGACGCCCACCGCGACAACCTCTTCCGGCGCGAGCCCGCGCTCGGTCAGGTGCCGCGCGAGCTGGTTCACCCGCGCGCCGAGGTCCCGGTAGGTGAGCCGGACGTCGCCCGCGATCAGCGCCTCCCGGTCGGGGGTCGCCGCCACCTGCGCCGCGAACAGTTCGGGCACGGTGCGGCTGGGCTGCGGCCGGGCGGTGTCGTTGAAGTCCTCCAGCACCCGGCGCCGCTGCTCGTCCGACATCACATCGAAGCGCGAGATGGGGGCGTTCGGCTCCGCGGCGAGCTGACCCAGAAACTGGGTGAGCTGCACGCGGTGTCGCTCGAGGTCGGCCTCGAGTCCGGCACCGACCCGCAGGTCGATCCGGATCGACTCGCCCTCCTGACCGCGCTGGACGGTGAAGTCGAGCTCGCCGATGGCACCGGTGACCATGTTCCGCGCGAAGGCGGGGCTGCCGCCGAAGGTCAGCGAGTGCTCGAACAACACGATGTTGACGCCGGGACCGAACACCCGGCGGGACGGGTCCAGCGCGCGCGCCTCCCTGGCGAGGTCCTCGCCCCGGTAGCGGCCGTGCCGGAGCAGACCGATCAGCCCCTGGTCGATGTGTGCGGCCAGCGCGGCGAGCGTGCTGTCGCCGTCCACCTGCAGCCGCATCGGCAGGATGGTCGAGGCCATCGACGGCAGGTTCCGGAGTGCCCGGCCGGTGCGGCCGGTCAGCGGCACCGAGAGCATGAGGTCGGACTGGCCGCTGACCCGGTGCAGGTAGGCGGCGAGCATCGCGAACGGGATCCGGGTGCGCCGGATGCCCTGGGCGTCGGCGAACCGGTACAGCCCCTCGACGGTCGCCTCGTCGAGTTCCACGCTGGCCTTGATCGGCGGCGCGAGGGGGTTCGGGGACGGCGGCAGCAACACCGGGGGCTCGGGGGCCTCGGCCAGCCACTCGAGCCAGTGCGCGCGGTCCGCCTCGTGTCGACCGGAGGCGCGGTACTCGACGTCCGCGTCGATCGCGGTCTGCAGGGACCAGTCCTGCTCGTCGAAGAGCAGTTCGGGATGCTCCTGCCGCCCGACGACCTCGCCGACCAGCAGCACGATGCCGTAGCCGTCGATGATGCTGTGGTGGTACCGCTGGTACCACCACGTCACCTCGTCGTCGATCCGCAGGATCGCCTGGGTGAAGAGGGCCTCGTCGCTCTCCAGTTCGGCGACGGTCTGCATGTCGTTCTCGACCCAGGCACGGGCCGCGGCCGCGGGGTCCGGACGGTCACGCAGGTCGACGATCCGGAGCGTCCACGCCTGCGGGTCGAGTCGCTGCTGCCGGAGCACCTCGTCCGCCCCGACCGCGAAGCGCACGTGCAGTGCCTCGGCTCGACGGATCGTCATGTACACGGACTCGACCGCGCGGGCGATGTCGAGCGGGCCGTTCACCTCGATGGTGAGCGAGATGTTGTAGGCCGGGCTGGCGGGCGCGAGCTGCTGCGCGACCCACACCTCGGACTGTGCGGCGGTGACGGGAAGCCACTGTCCGGTGGCGTGCGGGAGTGCCGTCGAGTCCGAGAGTGAAGACATAGAGGTCCGATCTTCGTCGCGCGGCGCTGGTCGACGCCGTGATTTCGGACCTTAGGATAGGCTATCTACCCTTAGGGCAGGCAAACCACCCGGTGCGCGCAGTACCGATGTCGAGTCGCAGTGAAATCCCTCACCGGGCGCTCTGTCGGCGTGCGCTGATTGCGCCGTGAGGCCTGTAGCCGCTCCCCGTTCGGGTATGCGTCTCGATCAGTTCGAAGCCTGCCGTGACCAACTCCTGGCCGAGTTCAGCCACAGGCCATCGATAGGCGGTGGTGACGGCATGGTCGAAGGCCCCTACGGTCGCTCCCTCGAAGAAGCCCACCAACAACCCTCCGCCCGGCCGAATCACGCGCGCGAACTCGGCGAGCGGAGTCTGGATGTCCTGGGGACTGTGGTGAATGAGTGAGTACCAGCAAAGGGCACCACCCAGTGATCCCGGCGCGGCGTCCAACGCCTCGAAGCCGCCGACCTCGAAGGAGAGATCTGGATACTGCACACGAGCTCGTTCGACGAACTCAGGAACCAGATCGATCCCGCTCACGGCCAGTCCGCACCGGGCCAAGAGGTCTGTCCACTGCCCCGGACCACACCCGGCGTCCAGCACGGGACCTGTCAGGGTGGCGGCCCAGCTGCTCACCAGAGCCCGATCGGATGGGTGTGTCGATGTCACCGAGCCGAAGAGATCCACGTATTCCTGGGATCTGGCCGAGTACGACTCTCGGACGATGTCGCCTTGTCGGGCGCTCGTGTTCTCCATGCCGTCCATGATCGTCGACGCACATCGACTACAGACCAGAGCGATTGGGGACGCGACTGAAGTTTTTTTGTTCGGGGCTTGACCTTGCCCCTGGGGCAAGGTTCGACGATGGATCGCATGACCAACAACGCACTGCACACCATCGAAGCCCAGATCCGCGAACAGGCCGCCGCCTACTGCGAGTCGAACAACGTCCCCGGTTTCGTCGCCGGCGTCTACCACGCCGGCGAGCAGATCGTCGTCGCGCACGGCACCGCGAACGTCGCCACCGGCGCACCGATGCTCGAAGACACCGGATTCCTCTTCGGCTCCGTCACCAAGGTCCTGACCACCACGCTGGTTCTCCAACAGGTCGAGCGCGGAGTCCTGGACCTCGACACGCCGGTGGTGAAGTACCTACCCGACTTCGCCCTGACCGCACCGGGCGCGGCGGACAACATCCTTGTCCGCCACCTGATCTCGCACACCAACGGCATCGACGCGGACCTGTACTTCCCCGATGCCAAGGGCCGCGACGCCCTCAAGACCTACGCCGACGGCCTCGCGAGCAACGGCGGCACCCTGTTCGAACCCGGAGAGCAGCTCAGCTACTCCAACGGCGGCATGATCATCGCGGGACGTCTGCTGGAGGTGGTGACCGGCCTGCCCTTCCCCGACCTGCTCGAGCGCGACATCTACGCGCCGGTCGGCATGCAGGACTCTTGCACCTCGGCCGAGCAGGCCATCCTGCGCAGCACCGCGGTCGGCCACTTCAACGACCTGGAGACGATGGCGGCCAAGCCCACCGGCATGTTCACGCTGCCCGACACCTGGGGCCCGGCAGGCGGCACGCCGATCGGCACCATCGCCGACCTGCTCGCCTTCGGACGCACCCACCTCGCGGGCGGTGAATCCCCCTCCGGCACACGGGTCCTCTCGACCGAGTCGACCGCGCTGATGCAGCAGGTCGCCTACGACATGGCCAGCCCGAACGTCCCGCCGATCGGCCTGGGTTGGGTGCTGTACCCGTTCGACGACACGACCGTCCTCGCCATGTCGGGCGCGTCGCCCGGCGGGGTGTCCATCCTGTGCGTCGTGCCCGAACACGACCTGGTCTTCACCGCTTTCGGTAACACGCCGGGGGCGATCATGCTGCAGGACCAGATCCTGCAGTGGCTCCTGAGCGAGCATCTCGGCGTCCAGATCCCCACGCTGATCACCGAATTGGAGCAAGACGTCGACCTCACCCCGTACGTGGGCACCTACCGTTCCAATCAGCTCCGCATCGACGTCAGCATCGTCGATGGACAGCTGGAGGAGCGGGTGACCTACGAACCGGCGGACGAATCGCAGGACCGGATCTTCACCGAGTTCGCCGGCGGCATGACCTCCGCCCCGCCGCAGCGCTACGTACCGCTCCGGCCCGGCCTGTTCGCACCCGCCGGATACCCGCTCGAGGCGTTCGACGGATACCTGCGACTGCTACTCGTCTCCTACCACGACGTCCGCGACGGCCAGGCACGCTTCCGCAACGGCGGCGGCCGCCTGACCCGCCGGGCCTGACCGTCAGGAATTCGCGTCGCAGCAAAGAGATTTCCCGGAACCTGTCACACTCCCGCCGCCCCGAGCGTCAGTGCTGTGTAGACGCCAACCGAAAGAGAGCAGCAGCCATGACGAACACCACCACTTCCATCTCGCGGATGCCCAACCCCGGCGAGTTCGTGCCGGAGCTGAAGGACATCAGCGCCGCCCTGTTCCGCGCCACCGGCAACCAGTCGGTCCCCCGCGCCACGATGAGCCTGGTCCACCTGCGCGCCGGGCAGATCGTCGGCAACACCTACCTGACCATCCTGAACACCGGTTTCCTCCGCAAGGCCGGGGAGTCCGAGGAGCGCATCACGGCCGTGTCGTCCTGGCAGGACGCCCCGTACTTCACCGAGGCCGAGCGAGCAGCGCTGGCCCTCGTGGAGGCGGTCCTCCAGCCCGCCCCGCACGGCAAGGAGCGCGTCAGCGACGAGCTGTACGCGGAGGCGGCCCGGCACTACGACGAGAAGGCACTGGCCACCCTCACCATTGCGATCGGCCAGATCAACTTCTTCATCGCCCTGGCCCTGATCGGCAAGCCCCAGCCGGTCGCCTCGCTCGCCGACGAGCAGTGGGACTGACCTGATCCCTCCGTCACGAGGCCGCTCAGGGCAGGGGCGGGGCTCCACCTCCCGAGGTGAAGCCCCGCCACCGGCCGACCCCGCGCGAGCGGCGCGTCCTCGTCGCCCAGTGCAAGGATGTCCAACATGATCACGATCGGCCAGCTCGCCGACTACGCCGGGGTGACCACCAAGGCCATCCGCCACTATCACGAGCGCGGTCTGCTCGCCGAGCCCGATCGCGACTCGTCCGGCTACCGGCGCTACACCGCCCAAGACGCGATCGACCTCGTCAAGATCAGGACCCTGGCCGATGCGGGCGTGCCACTGGCCCGCATCAAGGACCTCCTCGAGGCCGGCTCGGACGCGCTCACCGCGGCCATCTCGGAGATCGATCGCAACCTCCGAGACCGCATCGCGCAGCTGCGGCGAACCCGCGATCAACTCGCCCAGTTGCGCGGCGGTGACCGGCTTTTCGTCTCCCCGGAAGTCGCCGACTATCTCGGCGAGTTGCGTGAGCTCGGCGTCAGTGAGCGCCAGTTGCGCCTGGAACGCGACGGCTGGATCCTCATGCAGACCGCCTCACCCGAGGACGCCGCCGTGTGGATCGCCGAAAAACGCGAGCTCATAGCCGATCCCGAGTTCCGCGTCGTCTACCTCGAACACGACGCCGCCTACGACTGGTCGCCGGACGATGCCCGCCTCCCCGCCCTCGCGGACCGCACCCGGAACTGGTTCGCCAACCGCGACAGCCGATCCGAGACCCGCCCCGTCCACAACCCGACTATCGCCCGGCTGGCGGCAGTTTCCCAGCCCGGAGCGTCGTCCCCGGCTTGGGACCGCCTCGCCCAACTCGTGAAAGGCTCGCCCAACTCATAGAGGCGAAACCTGAAGCTAGCCGGTGAGGAAGTCCAGGATCGCGGAGTTCACCGCTTCGGGGCGCTCGAGGTAGCCGTAGTGGCCGCAGTCCGGCAGCTCCACGTAGTTGGCGCCCGGGATGGACTTGGCCACCTCGGCGGCCAAGTGCGGCGGCACCAACCGGTCGTCCGCGAACCCCACCGCCAGGCAGGGCCGGGTGATCCGGCGGTACGCGGCGAGGCGGTCACCGAAGTCGTCCAGGTTCTGCTGGGCGCGCACCCCGCGGCTCGTCTCGGCCTTGGAGAAGGCGAAGATGTCGAGCCAGTCCTGCGCCGCCATCTGGTCGACCAGCGAGGCGGGCGAGAGGTTGAGCACCGCGGTGATCGCGGCCCGGTAGCTCGCCGGCAGCGTGATGCCCTGTGCGTCCAGTTCCCGCTCCCCCTCGGACAGCGCCTTCTGCAGCGCGACCCGGCGACCGTGCGCGGCCAGGAAGACTGCCTTGCGAACCAGCTCGGGACGGGTGAGCGCGAGCTCCTGCGCGACCCGCGCGCCGAGCGAGGTGCCGATCACGTGGGCCGGACCGCCGAGGTGCTCGATCAGCGCCGCGGTGTCGGCGACCATGTCCTCGATGGTGATGCCGTCCACGCACTCGTCGGTCGGCGCGATGCCACGGTTGTCGAAGGTGCACACGCGGTATCCCGCGGCCAGGAGCGCCGGAACCTGGTGCAGGTCCCACACCCGACCGGGGCTGCCGGTCCCCATGATCAGGACGACCAGATCGCCTGAGCCTTTGACCTGGTAATTCAGCTGAATCCCATTGATCGTGGCGAGGGGCATCGACGAGCCTTTCTGGCGGGAACCGGGACGCGGCCCGGCACCGGCGCTATGGATAGCCTAAGCTAGCCCCGCGTCGATCACATCGACGGCAATTGTCGCGCTCGGCCAGGAGGAACCCGTTGAGAGTCGCCACGCTCGGATACCAGACCTGGGGTCACCGTACCCTGCAGGCGCTGCTGGATTCCAAACATGAGGTGGTGCTCGCCGTCACCCACCCCAAGAGCGACCACGCATACGAGAAGATGTGGGCCGATTCGGTCGCCGACCTCGCCGCCGAGCACGGCGTGCCGGTGCACATCGCGAACAAGCCCGACGAGGATTTCAAGGCCGCGCTCAAGCAGGCCGAACCGGACATCATCGTCGCGAACAACTGGCGCACCTGGCTGCCCAAGGACGTGTTCGACGCACCCCGCTACGGCACCCTCAACATCCACGACTCGCTGCTGCCGAAGTACACCGGGTTCTCCCCGCTGATCTGGGCGCTCATCAACGGCGAGGAGGAGGTGGGCCTCACCGCGCACCTCATGGACGAGGAACTCGATGCCGGCGACATCGTGCTGCAGCGCTCCACTCCGGTAGGCCCGAAGGACACCGTCACCGACCTGTTCCACCGGACCGTCGACATGATCGGTCCCATCACCGTCGACGCCCTCGACCTGATCGAGTCCGGCCGCACGGACTGGACGCCACAGGACCGGTCGCAGGCCACCTTCTTCCACAAGCGCGCCACCGAGGACAGCCGGATCGACTGGACCTGGCCCGCCGAGGTCATCGAGCGGCTCGTCCGCGCGCAGTCCGATCCGTACCCGAACGCGTTCACCCACTTCAAGGGCCAGCGCATCCGCGTCATCGAGTCCTCGGTGTCCAAGGGCTGCTACGGCGGCACCCCCGGCCGGGTCTTCATCCACGAGGGTGACGGCATGGTCATCGTCACCGGCCCCGACGCGTGGAGTGGCCGCAACCGGGGCCTGTCGATCGAGCGCGTCCGCCTCGACGACGGCACCGAGATGACCGGCAAGGAGTTCTTCCCGCACGGCGGCGGCTACCTGAGCTGACGACCCCGCTCGGTGACGGCCGTCACCGAGCCGCGTCGAGTGTGGGCAACCACACCAATTTTGCAGACCTCTGCAACCTTGCAGAGGTCTGCAAAATTCGTACAGTAGATGGCGTGACCCAGGAACTACCCCTGCGCGACCGCAAGAAGGCCGCCACCCGACAGGCACTGAGCGATGCCGCGGTCCGGCTCGCCAGGACGCTCGGCGTCGACGGCGTGACGGCGGACGCCATCGCGTCCGAGGCGGGCGTCTCCACGCGCACCTTTCACAACTACTTCCCGTCCAAGGAAGAGGCCATCCTCTACCGCTTCGAGACCGAAGTGACCGAGTGGGTGCGCAAGCTCCGCGAGCGCCCGGCCGACGAGCCCATCTGGGACTCACTCGAATCGCTGGTCGTCGGCATCGTGATGGATCCCGAGCGCGACCTCACCGACACCTTCGCCGTGATGGCGCTCGTCGAGGAGAGCCCCGCGCTACTGGCCCGCCGGCCCGAACTACACGGGCGCGTCACCCGCATCTTCGGCGAGGCGATCGCCGAACGCACCGGCACCGACGTCGAGCGCGACCTGTACCCGAACCTGCTGCAGATGGCCGCAGGCGCCGCCGCCAGGGCGGCGATCGAACTCTGGATGCAGGGCACCTCCGACTACGCGACCCCCGGCGAGCTCGTCACCGAGGCGTTCCGCCAGCTCCGCGCGGGCATCCCGCAGCCGGCCTCACCGTCGGGTCGCTCCGCAGGCTCCGCTCCCGCCGCCACCCAGAACTGACCGACCCGTCCCACCTCGAAACGAAGGGTCCTCCATGGCCACCTATCTCTATCGGATCGGCAAGTTCGCCTACCGGCGCAAGGGCACGGTCCTGTCCATCTGGCTCACCCTCCTCGTCCTGATGGGCGTCGGCGCCGCGACCCTCTCCGGACCGACCAGCGACTCGTTCTCCATCCCGGGGACGCCCGCGCAGCAGGCGCAGGACCTGATGGCCGAGCGCTTCCCGGAGGCGGCGGGCAGCGACCCCTTCAACTCGCTGAGCGCGCGGTTCGTCTTCGCCGCGCCCGACGGCCAGTCGCTGACCGACCCGGCGAACCAGGCCGCGATGGACGCCGTGCTCGACAAGGTGCGCGGCATCGAGCAGGTCCAGCCCGCCGCGAAGGCCGACCCCGCCACCCCGCCCGCCGCGGGCGAACGCAGCGCGGCCCTGGTCAACCCCGTGGTCGCCCACGACGGCCTGCTCGAGATGGTCACCCAGCAGGCACAGCAGTCCGGCAAGCCGCTCGACCGCGCGCTCGCCGACGCCCAGGCCCTGTCCTCGCTCAGCGCGGACGGGACCGTCGGCTACGTCGACGTGCCGTTCACCGGCGAGGTCACCGACGTCACGGAGGATCTGACCGCCCAGATCGACGCCGCCGCCCAGATCGGCCGGGACGCCGGGCTGAACGTTCAGCTCAGCGGCAGCGCCGCGCAGGTCCAGGAGGCGCCCGGCGGGACCACCGAGCTGATCGGCATGGCCGTGGCCGCGGTCGTCCTCATGATCACCTTCGGCTCGCTCGTCGCCGCCGGGCTGCCGCTGATCTCCGCGATCATCGGCGTCGGCATCGGCAGCCTCGGCATCACCATCGCGACCGGATTCACCGAACTCGGATCGATGACGCCGACCCTGGCGATCATGATCGGGCTCGCCGTCGCCATCGACTACTCCCTGTTCATCGTCTCGCGCTTCCGGCACGAGCTGACGGTCACCGACAACCGCGAGGAGGCGGCCGGACGCGCCGTGGGCACCGCCGGATCCGCCGTGGTCTTCGCGGGCCTGACCGTGATCATCGCGCTCGTCGCGCTGCGGGTGGTCGGCATCAAGTTCCTCACCGACATGGGCATGGCCGCCGGATTCTCCGTGTTCATCGCGGTGCTGATCGCGCTGACCTTCCTGCCCGCGATGCTGGGGTTGTTCGGCAGCAAGGTGTTCGCGGGCCGGATCCCGTTCGTCAAGGCCAAGGACCCCGAGTCCGGCTCGATGCAGCCGGGACCGGCCATGCGCTACGCCCGCTGGGTCGCCCGCGTCCCGTTGATCCCGCTGATCGGCGGTGTCCTGCTGCTCGCCGTGCTCGCGGTGCCCGCGGCCGGCCTCAAGCTGGCTCTGCCGAGCCAGGCCACCGGCGACCCCGCGACCAGTGCCCGGCAGGCCTACGACCTGATCGACGAGGGCTTCGGCCCCGGCCGCAACGGCCCGCTGATGGTGGTCGTGGACGCCAGAGACGCCACCGTCCCCGCACCCGAGGCCTTCGGTGACGTGGTGCGGACGATCACCGATCAGCCCGGCGTGGCCAACGCGCAGGTGATCGGCGTCAACCAGGCGGGCGACACCGCGCAGGTCCTGGTCACGCCCACCACCGGACCGACCGATCCGGCGACCGTCGACCTGATGCAGGCCATCCGCGACAGCGAGGCCGGGATGCACGAACGGATCGGCGTCGACTACGGCGTCACCGGCCAGACCGCGCTCGAGACCGACATCTCCGACCGCCTGCAGGACGCCCTGATCCCGTACCTGCTGGTGGTGGTCGGCCTGGCGTTCATCCTGCTGACGCTGGTGTTCCGGTCGCTGCTGGTGCCGCTGACCGCCACCCTGGGCTTCCTGCTCAGCGTCGCG
The DNA here is from genome assembly GCF_042665615.1 of Rhodococcus daqingensis. Taxonomy (NCBI): domain Bacteria; kingdom Bacillati; phylum Actinomycetota; class Actinomycetes; order Mycobacteriales; family Nocardiaceae; genus Rhodococcus; species Rhodococcus daqingensis. Next base: position 165,162 of record NZ_JBHTCS010000010.1, read on the forward strand.
GCCACCTTCGGCGCCACGGTCGCGATCTTCCAGCACGGCTGGGGCGGGCTGATCGGGAACCCGCAGCCGCTGGTCAGCTTCATGCCGATCTTCCTGATCGGCGTGGTCTTCGGCCTGGCGATGGACTACCAGGTGTTCCTGGTGACCCGGATGCGCGAGGAGTACGTCCACGGCGCCTCCGCCAAGGACGCGATGACGATCGGGTTCACCCACGGGTCGCGGGTGGTCACCGCCGCCGCGCTGATCATGATGTCGGTGTTCGCGGCCTTCATCGCGGAGCCGAACTCGTTCATCAAGTCGATCGGTTTCGCCCTCGCCGCGGCGGTCTTCTTCGACGCCTTCGTGGTCCGCATGGTGATCATCCCCGCGGTGATGGCCCTGCTGGGCGACAGGGCGTGGTGGCTCCCGGCGTGGCTGGACCGGATCCTGCCCAACGTCGACATCGAGGGCGAGAAGCTGCAGCGCGAGCTGCCCGACCAGGCGCTCGACGAGGAGGAGCCGGTGGCCGCCCGCTGAGGCGACCCCCCCACCGCAACGACGGAGGCCGGCAGCGCGCTGCGCTGCCGGCCTCGGTCGTTGCTGCACAATCGCAACGGCGCCATCTCTTGCCGCTAGTTTCGAACAGATCCCGCCGGCAACATGAGCACCCGACCGTTGCCTACGTCGGCGACGTACACATCCCCGTTGCGGTGGACGGCAAGCCCGACAGGTCCGTCCAGCCCGGTGAACGGCAGGACGGTCTGCTCGTCGGAACCCGCCGCCAGCATCAAGACCCGGTTGTGCAGGCCGTCGGCGACGAACACGTCCCCAGACTCGCTCACCGCGACGGCGTCGGCGCCGCTGACGTCCGTGAACGGCAGCACAGTCATCGTTCCCGACACGGCGCTCAGCGTCAGAACTGCATTGTTGGCTGTCGAGACATACACGTCTCCGCGATCGTTCACGGCGACGCCGTACGGACCGATGAGCCCGGGAAACGGGAGCACCGTTGCCGTACTCGACCCGGCTGGGAGCACCAGAACCCGGTTGTTCATCGCATCCGCTACGTAGACGTCACCGAACCCGCGCACGGCCACCGCGAGGGGCGCTTTCAGATCCGTGAACGGCAGCACCGTCGGCGAGTCGGAACCGGGCCTGAGCAGCACAACCCGGTTGTTCGCCGAGTCTGCTACATAGACATCGCCGCGGTCGCTGACAGCGATGCCGGACGGGAGGGAGAGTCCGGTGAACGGAAGGACAGTCTGGCTGTCGGCGCCGGCCTCTTGCATGATCACCCGATTGTTCTTCTGATCGGCGACGTACACATCGCCGTCGCCACCGATCGCCAAGCCGAAGGGCTCGTCGAGGTCTTTCAGTGGCAGTACGACCTGCGCTGACGGGGGCTGCGATCCGGGCCACACGATGAACATTGCCGTCGCACCAGCGATCAGCGCTGCCACCACGGCGGCAACGATCGCCAATCTTCTTCGCCACCAGGGCATTCGGGGGGTCGGCGCGGTCGAGTCGGCGAATCGGTCCGGGTGCACCATTTCGGGAGCCGGCTCGGTTCCCTCGGTTGTCGACGGATCGACGACATGCGGCGCCGGTCGAGTTACCGATTCTTGTGCACTCGACAACGCGGCACGGGCGGCGTCAACGAGTTCTCTACACGTGGAGAAGCGATCGTCGCGGTTCTTGGCCATCGCTCGGGCGATGGCGACGTCGAACGCCCTGGGCAATTCCGGGCGAAGCGCGCTCGGTCTCGGAATCGGCGCGTTCAGGTGGGCGTGCATGACCGCGGGGGCCGAGCTGCCCGGATAGGGTGGCTGACCGGTTACCAGGTGAAAGAACGTGCAACCCAACGCATAGATGTCGACGCGGTGGTCGACGTCGCCGCCCCGGATCTGCTCGGGTGCGGCGTAGAGCAGGGTCGCGACCAGCATGCCGGTCTGGGTCAGGTGAAGCGTCTCGTTCATGGACTTCGCGGTGCCCAGATCGGTGAGCAGCACGCGTTCGGGATCGCCGGGGGCGAGCAGAATGTTCGCAGGCTTCACATCGCGGTGAAGCACGCCGGCGCCGTGCGCGTAGTCGAGGGCTTTGGCGGTCTCCGAGATGATGTGCACAGCGCGCTCGACGCCCAGCGGGCCGAACTCGAGCGCCTGCTTGGCGTCGACTCCGGCAACGTACTGCATCGAAATCCACAACAGATCGCCCTCCCGGCCGCGGTCGTGGACGGCGACGATGTTGGGGTGCTCGAGCCGAGCCGTGTGATCGGCTTCCAATTCGAAGCGCGAACGGACGTAATCGTCGCCGGTCCACGACGCGCGCAACACCTTGAGGGCAATCTTGCGAGGCAGATTCGGATGATCGGCGAGGTACACATCGCCCATCCCGCCTCGACCCAGCACCCGTTCGATCCGATAACCGGCGAGAATCGTGCCCGGCTCGAGTTCCCCGCCCACATCGATCACCGCCTTCGGTTTCCCCGACAGAACCGGCAGAGCGACCCTGCCCGAAATTCTATGCCGATCGGGTTCATCCACGGCTCGGCCGGCGCGATGCGCTGCCGGCCTCCGTCGTTGCTGCGACAATCGGGAAACAGGCTTCCACGGACGAGGGGTGGCGACTGTGGCATTGCAGGGGCGAGGTTCGACCGACCGTCCGACGCACATCGTGCGCACGCCCCGATTCTGGCTGGCGCCGCTCGTCGTGGTGTCGCTGCTGATGTCCCTGCTCGCGGCGCTGTACCTGGGTGGGATCCTCGACGCGCGGGCGCACCTGCACGACTTCCCGCTCGCCATCGTCAATCAGGACGAGGGCGACACGGTGAGCACCCCCGAGGGCGACAAACCGGAGAACTTCGGCAACCAGATCACCGACGGACTGGTCGCGAACATCCCCGCGGACAAGGTCGACCTGCAACGGATCGGGATCGCACAGGCCCGGTCCCGGTTGGACAAGGGCGAGATCTACGGGGCGATCGTCATCCCCAGCGATTTCACCAAGCGACTGCTGATCCTCGCCAAGGCGGGCGTCGTTCCCGGCGACGTGGAGAAGCCCGTCATCACCGTCTACACCAACCCCCGCGCCGGGACCTTCGGCGTCGGGCTGGTCACGGGCATCGCCTGGCCGGCCCTCGACGCGGTCAACGACAAGGTCGGCGCGCAACTGACCGAGCAGGTCAACGCTCAGCTCGCCGCGACCGAGGGAGCTCCCGCGGTCGCGGGTGCCGCGCGGCTGAGCCTGGCCGAACCGATCGAGGTGCTCACCACCGCGCACAATCCGCTGCCCGACGGGACCGGCAACGGCCTGTCCGCGTTCTACTACGCGTTGCTGCTCCTGCTCGCCGGGTTCACCGGAGGCATGATCGTGAACGCGCTGGCGGACGGGATGCTCGGGTTCGCGCCCACCGAGTTCGGCCCGCGGTACGTGCACAACCCGACGGTCGAGATCTCCCGGTTCCGGACGCTGCTGGTCAAGTGGGCCGTGATGGTGGTGCTCGCCCCGCTCGTCTCGGGGCTGTACCTGGCGATCGGCCATGCCCTCGGCATGCCCGTCCCGAACCCGCTGGGGCTGTGGATGTTCGGCGCGTTCGCCATCGCCGCGGTCGGCATCACCGCGCTGTCGGTGCTCGCGGTCTTCGGGACGGTCGGCCTCCTGGTCAACCTGATCCTGTTCGTGATCCTCGGTTTGCCGTCCTCGGGCGCGACCATCCCGATCGAGGCGACCCCGCCGATCTACGGCTGGCTGGCGAACTTCGAGCCGATGCACCAGGTGTTCCTCGGCACCAGGGCACTGCTCTACTTCACCAGCGGCGCGGGGGGCGACCTCGCCCACGCCGTGCTGATGACACTGGTGGGCCTGGTGATCGGCCTGGTTCTCGGCGCGACGGTGACGCTGCTCTACGACAGGAAGGGCTTCCACCGCGGGGCGGTCCGCCCGGCGCACGGTCAGCCGTTGTGACGCTGGTGGTAGCGCGCGACCCGAACGCGGTTGCCGCACAGCGCGGGTGAGCACCAGCGGCGGCGGGGGTGGGCGGGCAGGAACCGCATGGTGCAGTGCGGGCCCTCACACCCGCGCACCTTGACGACGTCGGGATCGGTGAGCAACTCGACGGCGGCTTCGGCCAGCCGGGCGAGCAGCCGGTCCCGCTCGTCGCCGTCTCGGCGGATGTCGGCGATCAGCCTCGCGCCGTCCCAGGTCGCGACCGGGTACGGCGGCGCCGCCCGGACGGCCCGATTCAACGCCTCCACCGCGTCCGGCGACGGCCGAGCGCCCTGCCGCACCTGCTCCACCGCTTCGGCCACGTGACGGCGCAACACCCGAACCGCGGCGAGGTCGGCTGCGGTGGGCGGCGACGAGAGCGGGGCGAGCCGGTCACCCTGCTCGGCCAGCCAGGACTCGAAGCTCTCGGCGGTGTCCAGTGCGTCGATCACCCCGCTCGGGGTGTGCGCGCGCGTGTTGATCAGATCCAGCGCCAGCGGTTCGCCGGTCAGAAACCCCATGTGGTTAATGCTACATCAATCACTTGACACATTAGCGAGGCGCCGACTAGAACTAATGCAACATCGACCGAAAGAGGCATGTGAGATGACGATCCAGATCCCCCGAATCAGCCACGGATACGTCGACGTCGATGACGTCCGGGTCTTCTACCGCGAGACCGGTCCCGAGGACGGGGTGCCGCTCCTGCTGCTGCACGGTTTTCCGACGGCCTCGCACCAGTTCGGTCGACTCATGGACGCGCTCGGCTCCCGCTATCGGCTGATCGCGCCCGACTACCCGGGATTCGGCCACACCGAGGCGCCCGCCGACTTCGTCTACTCCTTCGACCGTCTTGCCGATGTGCTGGAGGGCTTCGTCACCGCGAAGGGGCTGGACCGCTTCGTCATGTACCTCTTCGACTTCGGCGGCCCGATCGGGCTTCGACTGGCGACCCGGCATCCCGAGTGGATCGCCGGCCTGATCGTGCAGAACGCCAACGCGTACGACGAAGGACTGTCCGAGCTGGCCAGGGACACAATCGCCGCGCCGGCCGACCAACTCGACGGGCTGTTCACGCTGCCGGTGACCCGGGGCCAGTACGAGGGCGGCACCACCAAGACCGAGCTGATCGCCCCCGACGGATGGACGCTCGACCAGCATTTCCTCGACCTGCCCGGCCGCAAAGACGCCCAGCGCGCCCTGGCCTTGGACTACAAGAGCAACGTCGCCCTCTACCCCCGGTGGCAGGCATGGCTGCGGGAGCACCAGCCGCCGACGCTGATCCTGTGGGGGCGCGGTGACGCCTTCTTCCCCGAGCCGGGGGCCCGCGCGTACCTGCGCGACCTGCCGGACGCCGAGCTACACGTGTTCGACACCGGGCATTTCGCCCTGGAGGAGAACCTCCCCGAGATCGCCCCGCTCGTCTCCGAATTCCTCGAAAGGCGCTCACCCACCCTCGAGGACGGGTCCTTCATCCGCGAACGGTTCACAGCCGCCGCGAAGGGTTGACCTCGCATCGGTTGTGGTCGGTCTGGCCCTACCGGCCGGACCAGGCCGACCACAGCTGCGCGTACCGCCCGCCCGCCGCGACCAGCTCGTCGTGGGTGCCCTCCTCGACGACCTCGCCGTGTTCGAGCACGAGCACCCGGTCCGCGGTGGCCGCCTGGGTCAGTCGGTGGGCCACCACCAGCGTGGTGCGCCCCCTGGTCGCCGCCTCCGCCGCCACCTCGAGGTCCTGCGCGCCGGCGCTGCCCGCCTCGGCGGTGGCCTCGTCGAGGATGGCGACCGCGGGGTCGGCCAGGACGAGGCGAGCGAGTGCCAGCTGTTGGGCCTGGGCCGCGGTCAGGGCGTGCCCACCCTCACCGACGGCGGTGTCGAGCCCGTCGGCGAGGGCGTCCACCCAGCCGAGCGCGCCGACGGTGTCCAACGCCGCCCGCGCCTGCAGGGCGGTCGCATCCGGCCGGGCCAGACGCAGGTCCTCGATCAGCGGGCCGGCGAAGACGTGCACCTCCTGGCTGACGATCACCACCCGCTCGCGCAGGCCGTCCCCGAGCTCCGCCAGCGGGACCCCACCGATCGACACGACGCCCGCGGTGGGGGTGACGGTGCCTGCCGCGATCGCCGCGACGGTCGTCTTGCCGGCACCGGTCGAGCCGACGAGCGCCACCCGCGCCCCGGGCTCGATGCGAAGGTCGATGCCGCGCAACACCTCCCGGGACCCGTCGTAGCTGTGCCGGATGCCGGCCAGGCTCAGCTCGGCCGACGCGGGCTCCGCCCCCGACGCGGGCTCGGTCTCCGCGGGGATGTTCACCACGCCGACCAGTCGCGCCAGGCTGGCGCCCGCCGACTGCACCTCGCCGAACGTGTACATCAGCATGCCGATCGGATTGAACAACCGGTGGAACAGCAGCGCGGCCGCGGTGGTCTCGCCGACCGTCACCAGATCGCCCTTCACCAGGGCGAAGCCGACCACCAGGATCACCGAGAGCCCCACGAACTCGGCCCTGTTGCCGCGACCCGCGAAACGGGTGAAGAGCGTGAACACCCCGGTCGCGATGTCCCGGGCCTTCCCCGACGCCCGGTCGATCTCCGCCAGGTGGGTGTCCTCGAGCCCGTAGGCGCGAACCGTGCGGGCGCCCTGCATGCTGCTGATCAGCGCCTGGGACCGCTCCCCCATCGCCACCCGCTCCGCCGCGAACATCGGGCCCGACCGCGGCAGGTACCAGCGCAGCGCGAGCGCGTACATCGGCAGGGCGACGGCACCCGCCAGTCCGAGCCGCCAGTCGATGCCGAGCATCGCGACCATGCTCAGCGCCACCAACAGCACCGCCGAAACCAGGTTCGGCACCACATCGGAGACGGCCTTGCCGATCACGGAGATGTCGTCGCCGACGCGGGACAGCAAGTCCCCCTTGCCCACCCGCTCGACGGTCGCGATCGGCAACGTCAGCGCCCGGTCGACGGTCCGCTCGCGAAGCCGCGCCAGCATGCCCTCGCCGAGACGGCTGATCAACACCGAGCCCCAGCCGGCGAACAGTCCGCCGAGCACTGCCGCGACGGTGATCACCGCGACCACCCCGACGATGATCTCGGTCGGCGCCTGCGCCCGCACCCGGTCGACCAGGATCCCGAACACGTAGATCGGCACCAGGGACACCGCCGCCCCGACCGTGCCGACGCCGAGGGTCAGCGCGGTCAGACCACGGGTGCGGGCGAACTCGGCCCGGAGCCACGCCCAGCTCTCCCCCGCCGTCGCGATCGGGAGCAGGGGCCTGCGCTCTGCGGTGACGCTCATCGCAGCACCACCTTTCGGTAGTTCTCGTCGGCGGTGGCGAGGTCGGCGTGGGTGCCCTCGCCGACCACACGGCCCTCGTCGAGCACCAGCACCCGGTCCGCGACCGACAGCAGCGCGGGGCTGCTGGTGATCAACACGGTGGTGTGCGCCCGTTCGGGGGCCTCGTGCCCGTTCACTCCATGTCGCATCCGCGAAATACCCTCCGCGATGGCCTGTTCGGTCACCGCGTCGACGGCGGTGGTCGGATCGTGCAGCACCAGCACGGGCGCCCGCGAGAGCAGCGCCCTGGCCAGCGCCACCCGCTGGCGCTGACCGCCGGACAGGCTCGCGCCGCGGTCCGTGACGGGCAGGTCGAGTCCGTCGGGATGCGCGTCGACGACGTCCACCGCCGCGGACGCGGTCAGCGCCCGGCGCACCTCGGTGTGGTCGGCGTCGGGGCTGCCCGCCAGCACGTTCGACCGGACGGTCCCCGCGAACAGATCCGTGTTGTGCGGCTCGACGAGAACACCGCCGCGCGCCTGCGCGAGGTCGATCTCGGCCAGCCGCACGCCCCCGACGGTCACGGTGCCGTCGTGGTCGTCGGGCGCGACGTGCCCGGACAGCAGGTGCGCCAGCGCCTCCGCGTCCTGCGGACGATGGGCCAGCACGCCCACCAACTCGCCGGGGTGCGCGCGGAGGTCGAGGCCGCGCAGCGACCGGTAGCTGACGTCGGCCAGTTCCAGCGTCACGCGGGACGGCAGCGACTGCGACCCCGCCGGGACCATCGGGTCCGCATCGAGCACCAGCGCGAGCCGGTCGGCGGAGGCCCTGGCGGTAGCGAGGAAGCCCGGCATCCGCGCGAGGGTGCCGAGCGGCTCGATGAGGAACTGGGACAGCCCGACCACGGTGATCAGTTCGCCGATCGTGATCCGGCCCTGCAGGGCGAACCAGCCGGCCACACCGGCGACGCCGACGGCCAGCAGCGCGCTGACGGTCACCGAGGCGCCGACGAAGATCCCGGTGGCCTTGGCCGCGTGCAGGGTGGACCGCAGGGCGTCTGCGCTGGCGTCCCGGTAGCGCGCCGCCGCCGCCCGCTCCGCGCCGAGGCCGCGCAGCGGGCGCAGACCGCTCACCAGGTCGGTGGCGGTGCCGGATGCGCGGGCGGTCGCCTCCTGCGCGGCGGTTGCCCGGCGGGTGATCAGCGGGGCAGCGAGCTGCATCAGGCCCAGGATCACGGGGGTGCCGATCAGGACGGCGAGGCCGAGCGGGACGTCGATCACGAGCAGGGTCGCCGCGGAGGCGACCGCGGCGACCAGCGCCGCGACGATGCGCGGGATCACGTCGAGGATCCAGGCCTCCCGGTCCGCGTCGGAGGTCGAGACGGTGAGCAGTTCGCCCGAGCGCAGGTCCGTCCGCACGCCCCTGGGGTGCAGGATCCGGCCGGCCACCTCCACGCGGAGCAGGTGCGCCTCGCGCTGCATCGCGAAGACGATGAAGCGGGCGCCCAGCCGCCAGGCCACCGTCAGCACCAGGAATAGCAGCGCGAGCCCCGCCACCGAGGCGACGAGCGACCGGGTGTCCCCGGTGGAGATCGCCCGGCCGACGATGATGCCGATGGCGATCGGGACCAGTGTCTCGGCGATCTGGTGCACGGCGAGCAGCGCCGTGCCGATCGCCAGCCGTCCCCGGTTCCGTGCAACGGTCCGCCGCAGAATGCCGGCGCCGCCGCCGCCGCGCCCATTCGCGGCACCGCCGCCGCGCCCATTGGCGGCACCGCCGCCGCGCGCAGATGTGCGCACCATCAAGCCTCCCGATCGTGTGCGGCAAACCGACGCCGCTGAAGTTAGTACACCCTAACTGACGTGGAAGTAGCGCCGGACAGCCCGGTTCTCATAGAGTCGCGGACAAGTACGACCTGCCGCAGCACGCGTACTCCGTTCGAGAGGAACAACCGACATGGCCGCGAAGACGACCGCCGAGAACGACATCGCCGACGAGGACCTCGAGCCCTTGGCCGACGAGACCGCCCGCCAGGCCCAGCGAGTTGTCGCGGCATACGCGACAGATGCCGACGAATGCCGGATGCTGCTGTCTATGCTCGGGATCGGCCCCTCGGCCAAGATCGACTAGTCAGCCGGCGCGGCCGCAGCCGCGGCGGCATCCGAACAAAGGAAGACTGTGGGCTCCGCCTCGGAATTTGTTGTCGTTGCCAACCGGTTGCCCGTCGATCTCGAGACCCTGCCCGACGGCAGCACCAGGTGGAAGCGCAGTCCGGGCGGACTCGTCACCGCCCTCGAGCCCATCCTCCGAGGCAAGAAGGGCGCCTGGGTCGGCTGGCCGGGCGTCCCCGACACCGACCTGGGCCCCATCGTCGAGGACGGCATCGAGCTGCACCCCGTGCGCCTGAGCGCACAGGAGGTCGCCGACTACTACGAGGGCTTCTCCAACGCCACCCTGTGGCCGCTCTACCACGACGTGATCGTCAAGCCGGTCTACGACCGCTCCTGGTGGAACGCGTACGTCGAGGTGAATCGGCGGTTCGCCGAGGCCACCTCGGCGGCCGCCGCGCACGGCGCGACGGTGTGGATCCAGGACTACCAGCTGCAGCTCGTCCCGAAGATGCTGCGCATGCTGCGTCCGGACCTGACCATCGGGTTCTTCCTGCACATCCCGTTCCCCCCGGTCGAGCTGTTCATGCAGATGCCGTGGCGCAGGGAGATCGTCGAGGGCCTGCTCGGGGCCGACCTGATCGGTTTCCACCTGCCCGGCGGCGCGCAGAACTTCCTCTACCTGGCGAGGCGCCTGGCGGGCCAGCAGACATCTCGGGGCAACGTCGGTGTCCGGTCCAAGCTCGGCGTGGTGCAGGTGGGCTTCCGCAACGTGCGGGTGGGGGCGTTCCCGATCTCCATCGACTCGGGCCAGCTCGACGAGCTCTCGCGCACGAAGTCGGTCCGGGACCGCGCCAAGCAGATCCGCAAGGAACTCGGCAACCCGGGCAAGATCATGCTCGGCGTCGACCGGCTCGACTACACCAAGGGAATCGACGTCCGCCTCAACGCCATCCGCGAGCTGCTCGAGGAGGGCCGGATGGATCCGGCCCAGAACATCATGGTCCAGCTCGCCACCCCCAGCCGGGAGCGGGTCGAGAGCTACATCCAGATGCGCGGCGACATCGAACAGCAGGTGGGCCGGATCAACGGTGAGTTCGGCCAGGTCGGCAGGCCGGTCGTGCACTACCTGCACCGGCCGATCCCCCGCCAGGAACTGATCTCCTTCTTCGTCGCCGCCGACGTCATGCTCGTGACCCCGCTACGGGACGGCATGAACCTCGTGGCGAAGGAGTACGTGGCCTGCCGCAGCGACCTCGGCGGTGCGCTGCTGCTCAGCGAGTTCACCGGCGCCGCAGCCGAATTGCGCCAGGCCTATCAGGCCAACCCGCACGACCTCGACGGCGTCAAGGACGAGATGGTCGCGGCACTCACCCAGGACCGCGAGGCCGGCCGCCGTCGGATGCGCGCGATGCGACGCCAAGTGCTCGCCCACGACGTGGACCGCTGGGCCAAGTCCTTCCTCAGCGCGCTGGCGCGGGACTCGGTGGCGGGCGGCGCGCTGCTCGGCGACGAGCTCAAGGCGTAGAGCCAACTCACTTCGTAGAGAATCCCGACTGGAGGAGCAGAGCTGTGCCGATCGGTGAACGAACATTGCCCGCGCGTGCAGGAAACGCACTCACGAAGCTGCTGCCTCGACCGAGGAACTCGGAACAGCCCCCCGTTGACGAGGCGCAACGACACCGCCTCGCCGAGGCTGTCGCCTTCGCGCGCGCGAATTCCCCGTACTTCCGGAAGCTGTACGACGGCTTTCCGGAGACGGTCTCGGATGTCGAGATCCTTCCGGTCACCGACAAGCCCTCGCTGATGGAACATTTCGACGAGTGGGTGACCGACCCGGAGATCACGCGCGCAGAAATTGACGAGTTCATCGCAGATCCCGCTCGGGCTGGAGAGGCATTCCTCGGGAAGTATCTCGTCGCGACGACATCCGGCTCGTCAGGCCGTCCAGGAATTTTCTTGGCGAGCCGAGACGAAATGCGCACGGCCAGCGCCGTGGCCGGCGGGGAGATGAACCGTCAGCTCATACGCCGCCTCATCCGATCGACCGCCATCGTGCGCCTGCTGCGCGGAAGGAGGCGGATCGCGAGCATCATCCCGACGGGTGGGCATTTTGCGATGTACTCGCTCTGGAAGTCCGGTTCGGAGGGTACCGACACCAAACGACGCGCAATACATGCCGGAGACCCACTGCCGGAAATCGTCGACCAGCTCAATGAGTTCCAGCCCGCCGGACTCGTCGGATGTGCCGGGACGGTTTACATGCTGGCGAACGAGAAGGAAGCCGGACGCCTGAAGGTCAACCCGGGGTTCATCCAGCTGCTCGGGGAGGGCCTGCCGGAGGATCAGTTCAAAAAGGTCGAATCGGCCTTCGGCGCCGTGAACGTCGATACCTATGCCTGCTGCGAGGCGCCCGGGCTCAGCCACTATTGCGCCGAGGGCTGGCACCATGTTCACACGGATTGGGTGATCTTCGAACCGGTCGATTCGTTGCACCGCCCCACGCCTCCCGGTCAGCGTTCCCACGCTGTGCTGCTCACGGTTTTGTACCGGCGCACGCAACCCATCCTTCGGTATGAACTTGCCGACTCGGTCCTGCAGCGGCCGGACCCGTGCCCCTGTGGCAGTCGCTACCCCGCGTTCCGGGTCCAGGGCCGATCGTGGGACATTCTCGAAACCGCGGATGGCCGACCGGTGGCCCTCGCACAGTTCCTTCTGCTGGCCCTGCGCAGGCGCGTGGGCGGAATACAGTTGATTCAGCTCGAGCAGGACTCACCCAGCCACATGCAGATCCGCTTGGATCCGCAGGAGGGCACCGATCCGGAAGAACTGTGGACCGCCGTGCTGCGCGAACTTCCCGACTTGTTCGCCGAAAGTGGTCTGAGCCACTTCACATTCAGCAGGTCTGCCGAACGTCCGGAATTCAGCCCCAGCGGCAAGTTCCGCTATTTTCAGAAGTCATTCTGATTCACGCGCTGCGGCAGGTGTAGATCCGGTAGTACTGATGCCACAGCTTGCCACGCGGCGGGTGCACCCCGAAGTCCAGGGATGCGCTCGTGAGGATTTCCTCCCACTGCGGAACATCGGGCAGGAAGTTGAGTCCTCGAAAGGCCGACCTCCGGAGAACCCCCAGCTCCGCATCGGTGACGTCGAGCCTTTCTGCTGCGGCGTCGATCTCGTCGAATACCCTGGCGTTGTCCAGCATCGAGCTCGTGCTGTCGTAGGCCTTCTCGAAGTACCCGAACAATCTGGCACTGAGGCTGAACTCGGCCTCGTCGATCTCGGTGTCGCGAAACCGGCGGAGCAGCGTCTGGAATTCCCAGTCCGGCGCCCGAAAGCCCGGCGGAACAACCGCCATTCGGGTGACGAATACGCCGCCCGGGCAGAGTGCTCGCCGAATGAGGTCGACCAGTTCAAGGCAATCGTCTCCGCTCGGGACATTCCCGAAGATCCCGTCGCCGAACACCGCGGAGAATGTCGCCGGATGCCTGCGGAGGAACGTCCCCCAGTCGTCCAGAACGACCTCCTCGGCGATACCCGGGCCAACCCAGTCGCGGTAGATGTCGATGGCAGGGGCGGATGCATCCACGGCCGTGAGCCGATCGAATTCCGCCCCAGCCATGCATCGCAGCTCCGGGGTCATGCCGAGCACAAGAGCGTGTCCCTTGCCCCCGAGCCCACTGACGGCCTGCCGATAGATCGCGATTTCCTCACCATCGGGTGAGGTGGCCGGAAACCTCCGCTGCTGGTCGCCGCTTTCGATTCGCGCGCGGAATGTCGCTTCCTCCCACATGGATTCCCCCTCGTCGAGTCCACACCCGTGTTGCCGATCATCGCGCCGATGAGGGTCAGATGGTACGCGCCCGCTCCTGTTTGCGACGTGGCCGCCCCCTGCCCAACCGGACCGTATGATCCACCTGGCAAGTAGGCAGTCCGGCCGGGGGGGCTCATGAGGCAGGTTGATCCACGCGACGCCGTGTTCGCGTATGTCGAGACGACCTCGGCGAGCCAGACGATGTTGTCGGCGTACGCCTTCGACTCGGGCACAGACTCCCCACCAGACCGGGCCGAAATCCGGCGCTGGGTCACCGAACGGGCCGGCCGGATCGACGTCCTGCGCCAGCGCATGATCCGCGCACCCTTCGATCTCGACCACCCCTACTGGGCCGAAGACCCCGCCTTCGCCGCCGACGATCATGTCGTCTTCCACGACGGCCAGGGCTGGGAAGAACTGCGAACGTTACTGGTAGGCATCCTGCGGCAGCCCTTCGACCCCTCGCGGCCCCTGTGGGAACTCCATATCGTCACGGGCGTCTCCGGGGTGAACGAGATCCCGGGCGAGGCCACCGTGGCGGTCGTCAAGATGCACCACTCGATGGCAGACGGGAAACTCAGCGTTCAGATCGCCCGCCAACTGTTCTCGGAAGACCTGCCGGCCGACGCGCGTCCGGCCGTCGTGGACCCGATTCCATCTCGGCTCACCATCGCCACGCGGGCGCTCGCCGCCCTTCCACGGAACCTCTACCGGCTGGCCGGCGCGGTACCCGAGGCCCGCGCGGTCCAGCGCCTGATTCGGGCGGAACGCGAGCAAGGGATGTACGAGGTTCCGTCCGCTCGGCGCCCGCGGACGGTCCTCAACCAACAGCTCGGGCCGGACCGCGTCTTCGACAGTGTGTTCTTCTCGCTCCCCGAGCTACGGGAGATGAAGATCGAGATCGGCGGCGTCACCGTCAATGACCTGATGATCACCATCATCGGCGCTGCGATGCACAAGTACCTGTGCGAAATCGGCGACACACCAGACGGCTCGCTGGGCGCCGGGATTCCCGTATCGATACGCGACACCGTCGAAGCGACCTCCCGAAACCGGTTCGTCATCACCGCCGTGGACCTACACACCGACCTCTCCGGTCCTGTCGAGCGCGCCCGGGCGATCCATCAATCGGTGCTGGCCGACAAGATCCGCAAGACCAGCCCTGGCGAAACCCGGTCCGATGCGCTCGCCAATTCCATCCCGGGGTTCGTGGTGCGGTACGGGCTCCGCATCATCAGCGCGCTCCCGGCCCGGCAGTCGCCGACCATCGGGCTCGCCAACACCCTCATCACGAACATCCCGAAGGGACCGGCCGACATGAAGCTCTGCGGATCCACCGTCGCCGCGAACTTCGGGTTGGCCCCGCTCGTCGGCCTGGGCGGCGTGGCGCATTCGATCGGCTCATTGGGCGATTCGCTCGCGGTCAACTTCACCGCGGATCCGACACAGCTGCGCGATGATCGCCGCTACGCCGAGCTGCTGCGCGAATCGTTCGACGATCTCAAGGCCGCCGTCTACTCCTGATCCGTTGGGCTATACCGGCGTGAGCCTGCTGGTGAGCCAGCGGTCGCCTTCCTTGCGCATCTCCATCCGCACCCGGCTACCAGTGGTGGCCGCGTCGGGGGCGTCGGCGCTCGTAGTGATCTGGTTGAGGAACAGCAGCACGACGGCGTCGTCCGGGTCGGCCGAGACAATGGAGCCGCCCTGCACCGTGACCTGCACGGTGAGCTTCTTCTCCTTCGCGCCGGGCGCGATCACCTCGGCCACCAGCGTGTTGTAGTCGTCCCTGAACGACCCGGTCAGGCCGTCGGCGGCCGCGGCGAGCTCGTCGTCCACGGTGTTGTAGTTGTAGGACAGCATGGCCACGGCCTGCTCGCCCGCCGCCGCCACCGCATCGGTGCGCGCCTGCTCGGTCCGGTTGTCCTGGAGGTGCTGATAGAACAGCACCCCGACACCCGCGGTCAGGGCGACGACCAGCGCCGCGGCGACTGCCGCGAGCACGGTGCGCCGCACATTGCGGGGCGCGGCCTCCGTGGTGTCCGGCTCGGCCGATGCGTCGTTGACATCCTCGGTCGGCTCGCCCTCGGTGACCTTCTCGGTCGACTTGTCCTCGCTCATGGCACAAACTCCACCTTCGACGCCGTCATGGTCCCGCCGTCGTCCGTCACCGTCACGCGCATCCGGAAGTCGCGCGGTCCCGACTGGGACTGGTCCGGCGTTGTCACATTGGCCCGCGCGGCGACCAGCACCTTCGCGTTGTTGCCGTCCTCGCTCTCGAGTCCGGCCTCGATGATCTGGCCCTCGGTGGTCACCGAGGCCTCCTTCACGACGCTGACGAAGGGGTCCTGGCGGCCGTCGAACTCGGCCTTGAAGTCGCCGCTCGCGCCCGCGAGGATGCGCTCGACGTCTTCCTTGGCGGTCTCCGGACGGATCGTGGTCAGGTTCAGCACGGTCTGCCGGGCGGTCTGCACGAAGGCGTTTCGCTTGGCGTCACGATCGTTGGCAGCATTCCGGTCGAGTAGCAGCACGATCCCGGCGACGAGCAGCGCCAGCACCAACGCGCCCGCGACGACCATCGCGATCGTCGGGCGCTTGCGGTGCGGCGCAGCTTCGGCGGTCTCGACGTCCGACTCCACAGTGGTCGGCTCCGCGGCGGACGATTCCGCGACGGTCGCCTCGGCCACAGCCTCGACCGACTCCGCGGTCCGCTCCTCGGCGACGGTCACGTTCTCCACCGCCGCGGCGGCCTCCGCCTTGTCTTCCACCGG
This sequence comes from Rhodococcus daqingensis, assembly GCF_042665615.1. Classification (NCBI taxonomy): domain Bacteria; kingdom Bacillati; phylum Actinomycetota; class Actinomycetes; order Mycobacteriales; family Nocardiaceae; genus Rhodococcus; species Rhodococcus daqingensis. The sequence continues at coordinate 181,089 of NZ_JBHTCS010000010.1, forward strand.
GGGCCCTGCGCTGCGACTCGCGCGCCTGCGGGGAGCCGGCTTGTTCTGCGGGGTCAGCCCTGCTGACCGGTCATCATCGTCTGCCACGTCGACTCCTTTCCGGACGAGCCCCCCGACGCCAATGCCGGTTGGGTGTACAGCCGGCCGTCGGGACCGGTGTACTTGCCCGTCTTCGGGTCGTAGGGCCGCGCCGTCACCGGCGCTTCCACCGACTCGTCATAGGAGCTGGGAACTGTCGTGTACGAGGGTACATTCGCCGGCATGACCGGCCCGTTGGGCGGGTTGTTGCCCAGCGGGACGTAGCCGGTGCGGCACTCTTCCGGGGTCGGGGCACGCCTGCCGGGGAACTCCATGCATGGGCTGTTCCTGGCGCCGCGCACCGTGGTGGGGTCGTCCTGTGCCACCCGGCAGAACATTCCGGGCGGGGTGTCCGGCGTGGACACCTCATTGCCCGGTCGCCACTGGTCGGGCGGGGTGAAGCCGGTGGTGCACGGCGGCGGGTCGTTGACCTCGATGGCGAAGTTCACCAGCGCACCCTCGTCCCGGGGACCCGAGAGCGCCATCGTCGTCAACGCAGCGGTGATCGGCGGGTACAGCACCAGAACCTGCTCGATGCTCTTGTTGTAGATCACGCCGACCTCGCCGACACTCACCAGGTTGGCCAACAGCAGCGGCAGCGTCGGCTTCAAATCCTGGAACAGCGCGTTGGCCTCCGCGGCCGCGCCCGGACCCTTCTCGATCACGGCCCGCAGGTCTGGGTCGCTGGCCCGCAGCTGATCGGAGAACGTCACGAGGTTCCTGGTCCAGGACCGGATCGCGTCGCTGCTGACCACCTGGGTGTCGAGCAGTGGGCCGATCTGATCGATCAGCTGCAGGGTCGCATCGGAGTTCGCGTTGGCCTCCTGCACGAACAGCCGCGCCGAATCGATGAGCTGCTGCAGCTCCGGACCGGAACCGTTGAACGCCTTGAACGCCTCATCGACCACCAGTTTCAGCCGGGTGTTCGAGACGCTCTTGACCAGGGTGTCGGCCTGGTCGAGCAGCGCACCGACCTCCTGCGGCACCGAGGACCGGTCCACGGGAACGACGTCCCCGTCGGACAGGTAGGGCTCGGAATCGTCGCGCGGGATCAGGTCCACGTACTGCTCGCCGACCGCGGACACGCTCTTGACCTCGGCGTCCACGTCGGCGGGGATCTTGTACTTGCTGGCGATGGACAGCTTTGCGTCTACGCCGGACTCGGTGAGCACCACCTCGTCGACGGTGCCCACGTTGGTTCCGCGGTAGGCCACGTTGGCGTGCGGGTACAGGCCGCCGGTGGACGCCAGCTGGACTGTGACGTCGTATCGACCGATCCCGAACAGCGCCGGGAGTTGGACATACTGCGTCGCCATCACGGACAACCCGATCACCGTGAGGATCGAGAAGATGACCAGCTGAACACGGACGAACTTCGACAGCATCATGGCTTGGGTGCTCCTAGCTGCGGGAGTCCGGGGATCTGCGGGAGCTGGATCTGCGGTAGGCCGGGGATCGACGGCGCGGGTGCCGGCGCCGCGGCCGGCTTGGCCGGGGGCTTCGGGGCAGGACTCTGCAGGGGGTTCGCCGCCTGCCCGGCCACTCCCGCGGTCTTTCCGAGGGCGCCCTCGACGCCGCCGAGCGTTCCACCCAGGCCGGTGCCGGTGAGAAAGTTCTTGTCCAGCCTCTTGTTGGTCAGATCGACCGTCATCATGAGGTTCGCGTAGTCGCCCCGGATCACCTGGTCCAGGTTCTTCAGCGGGAACGGGTACGTGATCATGATCGCCAGCGACTCGGTGAGCGCGCTGCCCGTGCTGGCGAGCTCGGTCAGCAGCGGCACCAGCGCGTGCAGGTTCGCCTTGAGGTCTTCGCCGCTCTCATTGATCACCCGGGTGGCCGTGGAGCTGAGGTTACCCAGCGCGATCAGCGCGTCGGTCAGGTTCTGCCGCTGGCCCACGAGGACCTCGAGCGCGGGAGGAATGCCGTCGAGTGCGGCGGTCAGCGTTGCGGTCTGCTGATTGACGGTGGTGGACAGCCGATCCAGGCCCTCCATCGCCGAGATGATCTCGCCGCGCTGACGGTCCAGGCTGCCGACCAGCTGGTCGAGCTGCGGGAGCAGATCGCGGATCGAGTCCTCGCGGCCCACGAGGCCGGCGTTGAGTTCCCTGGTGATGTCGTTGATCTGCGCCAGGCCGCCGCCGTTGAGCACCACCGACAACGAGGACAGCGTCTGCTCGGTGGTCGGGTAGGCGCCGGCGCGCGCCATCGGGATGACATCGCCGTCGGAGAGCGTGCCCTCCGGGGCGATCCCGACCGGCGGCGCCAACTCCAGGTGCTGCGAGCCGAGGAGGCTGGTCTGGCCGATCTTGGCGGTCGCGTTCGCGGGCAGTACGACGTCCTCGTTCAGCGAGACGGTGACCACGGCGTGCCAGTTCTGGACCTCGATGTCCTCGACCGTGCCGACGGTGACATCGTTCACCCGCACCGGCGAATTCTCCGAGAGCGTGGTCACGTTCGGCATCTCGATCTTCACCGAGTACGCGTCGTCCCCGCTGCCCTCGGTGCCCGGCATGGGCACCGAGTTCAGGCCCGTCCACTCGCACCCGGTGAGGGCAAGCGTCAGCCCGAACGCGATCGATCCGATCGCAACCCGGCGGTGGGTGCTCGTGCGGGTCATCGGCCACCTCCCGGTGCGAGCAGGGATCCGAGATCCTTGGGCACATTGATCGTCGGCAGGCCGGCGAGCGGCCCGGCGATGGGCTTGACCGTCGACTTGGCTGCCCGCGCCGGGATCTGGTTCTCCAGGCTCGGGGGGCTGAAGGTCAGCTGGTCCGGGTGCGCCGCGACGCCGGTGGCCGGGTTGGTGAGGATCCCCGGGTAGTTCATCGCCACCGAGTTCAGCACCGGACCCAGGTACTGCTCGCACAGGTCGGCGCTCTTGTCGGAGTCGTTCATCTCGAGGCCCTCGATCATGCCGCAGATCATGGTGATGGGGTTGTTCGCGTTGCTCGCCGCGAGCACTCCGGTCACCGAGCCCAATGCGGGCTGATAGATGTTGTTGAAGTTCGCCAGCGCGTTCGGCGCGATGTGCAGCACCCGCTCGATCTCCGGCCGCTTCTGGGCCAGCACCTGGGTGGCATCGGCGAGTCGTTCCACGGATTCCGTGAGCACTGCCCGGTTGTCGCTGACGAACCGCTGCACGTCGCCCATCGCCACATTGAGGTCACTCAGCGCGACCCCCAGCTCATCGGTGTTGTCGGCCAGCACCGATGACACCGACGCGAGCCGGCCGCTGAACTGCACGATCTGCTGGTTGCTCGCGGACAGCGCGGAGACGAAGGTCTGCAGGTTCCGGATGGTGGAGAACAGGTCCGTGCGGCCCTGCGAGAGGGTGTGCATGGTGTCCGAGAGCTCGCGAAGGGTGGCACGAATGCTGTCGCCGTTGCCCTCGAGGTTGTCGGCCGCGGTGTCGATGAACCGGCCGAGCGAGCCCTGGTCGGCGGCGCCCTCCGGCCCGAGCGCGGTGGAGAGCTTGGCGAGTTCCGCCTTGATCTCGTCCCACTCCACCGGAACGGCCGTGCGCTCCACCGGGATCACGGCGTCGTCGCCCATCGTCTCGCCGCCGGTGTACACCGGGGTCAGCTGGATGAAGCGCGCCGCCACCAGGCTCGGCGCCACAATGATGGCTTTGGCGTCGGCTGGGATGTCGATGCCGGAGTCGACGTCCATCTCCACCCTGGCGTTCTCGCCCTCGGGGTCGATGCTGGCGATCTTGCCCACCGTCACGCCGAGCACCCGCACGTCGTCGCCGGCATAGATGCCGGTGGTCGTCGGGAAATACGCGGTGATCCGATTCTTCCCGAGCCCCGGGAACAGGAACAGGGTGCCCGCCACCAGCGCGGCGATCACCACGGCCGCGGCGCCGCCGCGCAGCAGCCACTTCTTGCGGTCTGTCATCGGGGCGCTCACCGGTTCGGGTCCACGGGCGTGACGGTCAGCGGCGGGAAGTTCTGTAGGTCCTTGGGCACGTGCTCGGGCCACACCAGCGAATCCGTGAAGGCCTGCGTCATCTGGCCGACGCTGAAGTTCGCCACGTACGCCATGAAGAACGGTCCGCTGCCGACGGATTCGCCGAGCGCGGTCGCGTACGGAGCGAGTCCGTCGAGCGCCTTCCCGATGTTGTCCTTGTTCTCCTGCAGCACCGCGACCACCGAATTCAGCTTCTCCAGAGTCGGTTTCATCTGTTCCTGGTTGTCCTGCACCAGCCCGGTCAGCTGCCGCGACACCGCGGAGGTGTTCACGATCAGCTCGCTGATCGCGTTCCGCCTGCGGTCGAGCTCGCCGAGCAACTGGTTGCCGTCCACCAGCAGGGCGTTGATCTGGTCGCTGCGGGTCGCCAGGATGCCGGTCACGCCCTCCGCCCGGGCGAGCAGTTCACGCAGGCTCTCGTCGCGCGAATTGATGCTCGCCGAGAGCCGGGTGACCCCGTCCAGCGCGGTCCGCAGCTCGGGCGGGGTGTCCTGGAGCGTGTCGGACATCGCGTTCAGCGAGTTGTTGAGCTGATCGGTGTCGAGCTCTGACACGGTGGTCGACAGGTCGCCGAGAGCATCGTTGAGCGAATACGGGGAGTTGGTGCGCTCCAACGGAATCGTCTCGGACTTACGCAGCGTTCCGCCGCCCGCGGGGGTCACCTTGAGCGACTTGCGACCGAGAATGGTGTTGGTCTTGACCGCGGCGCTCGTCTCGTCACCGAGCGCGATCCCGTCCTGGACGGTGAAGGTGACCAGCACCTGCGGGCCGTCCAGGTCGATCTTGTCCACGGTGCCGACATTGACTCCCGAGACAGTGACGTCGTCCCCGGTCATCAGTCCGCCCGCGTCGGCGAAATGCGCAGTGTACTGGCCGCCACCGGAGATGAAGGGCAGCTGGTCGTACTGCAGGCCGGCCAGCACCAGGGAACCGGCGACGGCGAGGCCGATGACCCCGATCTGAACGGGGTCTCTTTCGCGTGGCTTCGTCACTTGACCGCACACCTCCCGGTGGTCTGAGTCGGAGTCGTCGGGAGGCCAACCAGAAGATCCTTGCCGTCCGGTCCGGAGAACTTCATCTGCACGCTGCAGGTATAGAACTGGAAGAACCCGCCGTACGCGCCGACCCGGATCAGCTTCTTGTACGCCCCGGGCAACTCCCCGAGCACCCAGTCGAGGTCAGCTTTGCCCAGATCGAGCTGGTTCACGACCCGTCCCCCCTCGATGATGGTGGACTGCAGATCCGGGCGTGCGCCCTGCAACAGCTCCGCGAGATCGCCCGTGGCGGTGGCGATCTGCGGGATCGCGTTGCCGATCGGATCGCTGTCCTTCGCGAGCCCGCTCACCAGCTGCTGAAGCTGATCGATCGTGGTCGAGAACTGGTCGCCCTTGTCGTTGATCGTGCCGAGGGTGGTGTTCAGGTTGGTGATCACCTCGCCGATCAGCTCGTCCCGGTCGGCCAGCGTCTTCGTGAACGAGCTGGTGCTGCCGAGCAGCGACACCAGTGTGCCGCCCTGACCCTGGAAGACCTGCAGCAGCGCGCCGGAGAGGTCGTTGACCTGCTGGGCGTCCAGGCCCTTCAGCAGCGGCTTGAACCCGCCGAGCAGCAGATCCAGGTCGAGCGCGGGCGAGGTCTGGTCCTCCGGGATGGTCCCGCCGTCGCCGAGCTGCTCCATCGAGCCCGCACCCTCGAGCAGCTCGAGGTACCGGTCTCCGACCAGGTTCTCGTAGCGCACGGTGGCCCTGGTGCTCTTGAAGAGCTCGTACTGACTGTCGACGTTGAAGTCGACCTCGGCGAGGTTGTCGCGGTCGATGCTCACGCCCTTCACCGAGCCAACCGGCACGCCTGCGATGCGCACCTTGTCGCCCGGCTTCACCCCGGACGAGTCGCTGAACTGCGCGGTGAACGAATTCGAGCTGCTGAAGCGGTACTGGCTGAACACGATCGCCAGGCCGGCGAAGATCAGCGTCATCACCGTGGTGAAGATCAGCAGTTTGACGGTGGTCGGCCGCATCAGTTTCCTCCCTCCGGGTAGACGCCCGCGTACAGCAACTGGAAGACCTTGGGCATGTTCGTGCTCAGCTTCGTGGACGGCACGTACGGCACCGTCCCGGTATCAGCGACCAGGAAGTTCGCGTTGCCGTCGCGCTTGGGATCGAAGTCGGGCAGGCCCATGCATTGCGGTCCACCGGAGGCGTTCACCTTCGGCAGGTCCCTCGGATAGGTGTACGGCTCGGTGCCGTACACGAAGCTCGTGCTCAACGCGACGCCCGGCTGCAGACCACCGAAGATCTCGTTGGCAGCGGGAAGCGTCTTGGCGAGCCCGGTGAGCAGGCAGGCGATCGACGGCGAGTACTCCCCGAGGAGTTCGGTCGTCGGCTTGAGGTCCGCCAGCGCCTTCGTCAGGTTGGCCTCGTTCTCGGTTAACACTCCGTTCGCGTTGTTCGCCAGCCCGGTCACGTTCATCAGCAGCAGGTCCAGGTTGGCCTGCTCGTCGACGATGGTGCCGCTGGTCGCGGTCGCGTTGTCGAGCAGACGCATCAGGTTGGGCGTGACGTCGGCGTACACATTGGTCACGGTCGAGGCGGCCTCGAGGTCGCGCTGCAACTGCGGCAGCGACGGGTTCATCTTCTTCAGGTATTCGTCGCTCTCGGCCAGCAGCTGGCCGAGCTCGTCACCGCGGCCGTTGAGCGCCTCGGAGATCGCGCCGAGCGTGGCGTTGAGCTTCTCCGGCTCGATCTGCTGCAGCAACGTCGACAGGTTCTCGAACAGGGTGTTGAACTCGACCGTCACGGAGTCGGCCTCGATCGTGGTGCCGGGCGAGAGCGAGCTCGACGACGGGTTCTCCGGAACCACGAAGTTCACGTACTTGGAGCCGAACACGGTGGTGGACTTGATCTCCACCTGCGCGTTCGACGGGATCAGGTGCATGGACGAAGGATCCATCGCCAGCTCGAGCTTGGCCTGATCGCCCTCCTGCCCGATGGAGGCGACGCGACCGACCTGGACGCCGCGCATCTTCACCTTGGCGTCGGGGTCCATCACCAGACCCGCGCGGTCGGCCGTCACCGTCACGGGCTCACTGTCGGTGAAGCCGCCCGAGAACATGGTCAGCGCGACGGTCGCGACGGCGACCAGGCTGCCGACGAGCGTCAGCGCCGCGACCTTCTTCTTCCACTTGGGTTCAGGTTCAGACATGCGCGCTATCCCGAGAGGTTGAAGTTGCCGGACCCGCCGTAGATGGCGAGCGAGATGAGGAGGGTCACGGTGACGACCGCGATCAGCGAGGTGCGCACCGCGTTACCGACGGCCACACCCACGCCCACCGGGCCGCCGCTGGCGTTGTACCCGTAGTAGGTGTGGATGAGCATGACGGCCAGCGCCATCACGATCGCCTGGCCGAAGGACCACAGGATGTCCGTCGGTATCAGGAACGTCGAGAAGTAGTGGTCGTAGACGCCAGGCGACTGCCCGTAGAGCACGACCGTTGCGAACCGGCTGGCGATGAACGAGGCGACCACGGCGAGCGCGTAGAGCGGGACGATCGCGATCATCCCCGCCATCACCCGGGTGCTCACCAGGTACGGAATCGACGGAATGGCCATGGTTTCCAGGGCGTCGATCTCCTCGGACACCCGCATCGCGCCCAGCTGGGCGGTCGAGCCGGCCCCGATGGTGGCGGCGAGCCCGATGCCCGCGATGACCGGCGCGGCGATGCGCACGTTGATGAAGGCAGCGAAGAAGCCGGTCAGCGCCTCGACCCCGATGTTGCCGAGGGAGCTGTAGCCCTGCACGGCGATGGTGCCGCCGGCAAAGAGGGTGAGGAATCCGACGATCACGACGGTGCCACCGATCACGGCGAGCGCACCGGTGCCCATGCTGATCTCGGCGATCAGCCGGATCGTCTCTTTCCGGTAGTGGATGAGTGCGCGTGGCGCCCAGGCCACCGCCCGCCAGTAGAACAGCGCCTGCTCACCGATGCCGTCGATCGAGTTGGAGAACTTGCCGATTCGCTTCCTGGTCCCACGGAAACGCCCTGTCAGCGCGAATGCCATCCCGTCACCCCGCCGTCAGCTTGATGCCGATGGCGGTGACCAGGACGTTCACCACGAACAGCGCCATGAACGCGAAGACGACCGTCTGGTTCACCGCGTCACCCACACTCTTTGCGCCACCCTTTACGTTGAGCCCGAGGAAGCAGGCGACCAGTCCCGCGATCATTCCGAACAACCCCGCCTTGAGCTGCGAGATCATCAGCTCGCCGAAACCGGTGAGCAGGGTGATCCCGTTGATGAACGCGCCGGGGTTCACGTCCTGCAGGAAGACCGAGAACACGAAGCCGCCGACGATGCCGATGGTGCACACCAGGCCGTTGAGGAGCAGCGCGATCACCGTCGAGGCCAGCACCCGGGGCACCACCAGCCGGTGGATCGGGTTGATGCCGAGCACCTTCATCGCGTCGATCTCCTCGCGGATCGTCCGCGCGGCGAGGTCGGCGCAGATCGCGGTCGCGCCGGCGCCCGCGACGATCAGCACGGTCACGATCGGCCCCACCTGGGTGACCGCGCCGAGCGCGGCGCCCGCGCCGCTGAGGTCGGCGGCGCCGATCTCGCGCAGCAGGATGTTGATCGTGAAGGCCACCAGCACGGTGAACGGGACGGCGACGAGCACCGTCGGCACCATCGACACCCGGGCCACGAACCAGGCCTGGTCCACGAATTCACGGCGCTGGAACGGCCGCTGGCCCATTGCCTTGAAGGTCTCCCCCGCCATCGCGAAGAAGCCGCCCACGGCACGCAGCGGCACCAGAAGGAGGTCGTCCATCGTGCCTCCTCGTCAGTGTTCTCGCGCAGGGCACCACTGGGGGGCGGTGAAATCCCCCCGGATGCCTGTGATGCAGGTCATATTAACTAGAACGTGTTCACCTGTCAAAGGTGTCGCCTCCGGACGCATCGGTGCTGGTCAACTCGTACCGTCGGGAGAGCGGACCCCCCGGGATGACACTGCGGTTCAGCGGCAAGCCGGGCAGATTCTGCGCGCACGGAGCCGCATGGTCGGAGGCGAACTCCGAGCACGCGGCATCCGCCCACGTTGACTCCCTTTGTCTTTCATCAATCAGGTGCTGCGAGACCCCGATGGTCATCGTCGACGACACCGAGCGTCCACTCAAGTGCGAAGGCTGTCCCCCACGCTCGTTCGGTCACTCGGGCGCTGCGCCGCGACCACTCCGGGATTCGTCCCCACCCCACCCGGACATGCGGAAATCTAGAACACGTACTCATTGCTTGCGGTGCGGGCAGAACCCACGCCGGACCTCATCTTCACCCAGCAACTGCGCCTACGTGCCGAAATCCGGGCGTTTCTCAGGTACGGCCGAACGCTACCGATCAGCCGAGCGACTTGACCGCTTCGGTCGCCGCGAACATCCGCGCGGGGTCGCGTCCCTCGAAGTAGCCGCCGAGCGAGTCGGCGAGGCCCTCCGGGCTCCACGCCGCATCCGGCGAATCGAATCGCTGTTCCACGACCGGTGCGGCCATCAGCGCCACCATCGGACCGTAGACGATGAAGACCTGGCCGTTGATGGCGTCGGCCGCGGGCGAGGCCAGGTACGACACCAGGTTCACGACGTGCTCGGGCGAAAGCGGGTCGGTGCCATCCTCGGGGGCGTCGCCGAAGACGTTCTCGGTCATCGCCGTGCGCGCCCGCGGGCAGATCGCATTGGCGCGGACGCCGTAACGCTCGAGCCCGCGCGCGGCGGAGAGGGTGAGGGCGGTGATGCCAGCCTTGGCCGCCCCGTAGTTCGGCTGCCCCGCGGGGCCGAGCAGGCCGGCCTCGGAGGACGTGTTGATCAGGCGGCCGTAGACCGGTGCGCCCGCCGCCTTCGACTCGGCCCGCCAGTGCACGGCGGCGTTGCGGCACAGCAGGAAGTGGCCGCGAAGGTGCACCTTGAGAACCAGATCCCAGTCCTCGTCGGACATGCTGAACAGCATCTTGTCCCGCACGATGCCCGCATTGTTGACCACGATGTCGACGCCGCCTGCCTGCTGGGCGGCCTCCATCAATGCGTCGGCGGTGGCGCGCTCGCCGATGTCGCCGGGGACGAACACCGCCTTGCCGCCGAGGGTCTGGATCTCGTCGAGGACCGCATCCGCGTTTTCGTTGGCCACCAGATCGTTGATGACGACGTTTGCGCCCGCCCGGGCGAGGCCGAGCGCCTCGGCCTTGCCGAGACCCGACGCACCACCGGTCACGATTGCGACCTTGCCGTCCAGACTTACCTCGCGACTAGTCAAACTCACCACTGCCTTCGTGATTTCGATGCGGTCCCCGGAGCGGGTCCGCCGTCACATCCGTGACGGCGCTCACTCTAGAACGTGTTCTTATTCCCGGCAAGAACAGTCAGCGCTCGAGGGTCAGTGCAGCGCGCGGGCACTGGGCGACCGACTCCTCCATCTTGGCCACCGAATCGGCGTCGTCACCGGGCTGCGTGATCACCAGTTCGTCGTCGTCCGTCAGATCGAAGATGTCAGGTGCGATACCGACGCAGACACCGTTCGCCTCACAGCGATCCCTATCGACCTTGACCTCCATGAATGAACCTCACTTCTCGTTCGAATCGACGTCTGCGGCACGCGGGTCTATGGGCTGGACCCGCGGGCAGATCCAGCATAAGACTAGAACCCGTTCCACTCCTGTGCAATGATGCGGAAAACCCATAGTGACGGGCCGAAAGCACGCCCCGGGCGCTCGGCTGATCGCAACGAGATAGCAGCACCAAACAGACTAGAACCTGTGTCAGAGACCTGAGAGGTACCGATGCAAATCACCTACACGGCCGAGCAGCAGAAGCTGCGGGAGGAGCTGCGCGCCTACTTCGCGAAGCTCATCACTCCCGAGCGCCGCGAAGCGCTCAGCGCCCAGACCGGCGAGTACGGCTCGGGCACCGTCTACCGCGACGTCGTGCGCGAGATGGGCCGAGACGGATGGCTGGCCCTCGGCTGGCCCAAGGAGTACGGCGGACAGGAGCGCTCGGCACTCGACCAATTGATCTTCACCGACGAGGCCGCGATCGCCGGCGCGCCGGTGCCGTTCCTCACCATCAACTCGGTCGCGCCGACGATCATGCACTACGGCTCGGAGGAGCAGAAGAAGTTCTTCCTGCCCAAGATCGCGGCCGGCGAACTGCACTTCTCCATCGGCTACTCCGAGCCCGGCGCCGGCACCGACCTCGCCAGCCTGCGCAGCACCGCGGTCAAGGACGGCGACGACTACGTCATCAACGGCCAGAAGATGTGGACCAGCCTCATCGCGTACGCGGACTACGTATGGCTCGCCGTCCGCACCGACCCGACGGCCAAGAAGCACAAGGGCATCAGCATGCTCATCGTGCCGACCACCGCCGAGGGCTTCTCGTACACGCCCGTCCACACGATGGCCGGTCCGGATACCAGCGCCACCTACTACCAGGACGTGCGCGTGCCGTCCTCGGCTCTGGTCGGCGAGGAAAACGGCGGCTGGTCGCTGATGACCAACCAGCTCAACCACGAGCGGGTCGCGCTGGTCTCGGCCGCCCCGATCCAGGGCGCGCTGCGCCAGACGATCGAGTGGGCACAGAACACCAAGATGGCGGACGGCAGCCGGGTCATCGACCAGGAGTGGGTGCAGATCAACCTCGCTCGGGTGCACGCCAAGACCGAGTACCTCAAGCTGCTGAACTGGGAAGTCGCTTCCGCGCACGCCCCGAGCAAGGGTGACGCCTCCGCGTGCAAGGTCTTCGGCACCGAGTTCGCGACCGAGGCGTACCGGCTGCTGATGGAGGTCCTCGGACCGCTGGCCTACCTGCGTCAGGACTCCGCGGGCGCGGTACTGCGCGGACGCGTCGAGCGGATGCACCGCTCCTCGCTGATCCTCACCTTCGGCGGCGGCACCAACGAGGTGCAGCGCGACATCCTCGCCATGACGGCGCTGGGTCAACCTCCCGCGAAGCGGTAACGGCCCGCATCCGCCGACCGACCCTCCACGTACCCAAGGACTTCCGATGGACTTCACACGTACCGAGGCCCAGCAGGACCTCGAACAGCTGACCCGGAGCATTGCCGAGAAGCTGACCACCAACGACCGCCTCCGCGAGCTCGACGCCGCCGAGGACCGCTTCGACGACAAGCTCTGGCAGGCGCTCGCCGACGCGGGAGTGCTCGCCGCGGCGCTGCCGGAAACGGTCGGCGGGGGTGGATTCGGCATCCTCGAGCAGAGCACCGTGCTGCAGGAGCTCGGCCGCACGCTCTCCCCCGTGCCGTACCTGAGCTCGATCGTGTTGGCCGCGTCCGCGCTGGCCGAGCACGGCGACGAGGCGCAGCGCGACCTGGCCCGGAGGGCAGGCGCAGGCGAGGTCGTCCTCACCGTCGCACTCGCCGAGGAACTCAACCCCGATCCCGCCCGGCCGGTCACCCGCGCCGAGCGCACCGCCGACGGCTGGTCGATCACCGGCACCAAGATCACCGTGCCCGCGGCCGCCTTCGCGGACGTCATCCTGGTACCGGCGACCACCCCGGAGGGCGTCGCGGTCTTCCTGGTCGAGCCGTCCAACCCGGGCGTGCGCGTCGAGCGTCAGATCACCACCGACTACAGCGCCGAGTCGCTGGTGGAGCTGTCCGGGGCCGTCGTCGGCACCGACCAGGTCCTCGGCGGCACCGAGCGCGGTGCCGAGATCGTCGACTCGATCCTGGCCCGCGCCGCGGTCGCGCTGAGCGCGACCCAGCTCGGCACCCTGGAGCGGGCCCTGGAGCTGGTCGCGGAGTATGCGCGGGAGCGGGTCCAGTTCGACCGCCCGATCGGCAGCTTCCAGGCCGTGGCCCAGCGCCTGGCCGACGCCTTCATCGACGTCAAGGGTGTCCGGTCCACGCTGTGGCAGGCCGCCTGGCGGCTCAGTGAGAACCTGCCCGCCGAGGAGGAGGTCCGGACCGCGAAGTTCTGGGCGGCCGATGCGGGCCACCGCGTCGCACACACCGTGATCCACATCCACGGCGGTGTCGGCCTCGACCGCGACCACCCGGTACACCGCTACTTCCTGGCGGCCAAGCACAACGAGTTCGCGCTCGGCTCGGCCACCGAGCAGTTGCGCAGGCTGGGACAGATCCTCGCCGACGTGCCGGCCTGAACCTAGGCTGCACACATGACGACCGCGATGCCCACCGTCACCGATCTGTTGCTCCGGCTTCGAGACGACGACGACCACGGAATCCTGTTCGAGGACAAGAGAATTCCGTGGTCCGAGCACGTCGCACTCAGCGCCGGTCTGGCGGCGGGCCTGGCGGCCCTGTTCGACCCGGCAGCACCCCGACACGTCGGGGTGCTGCTGGACAACGTGCCGGAGTTCTCCCTACTGCTCGGCGCGGCGGCGCTGGGCGGATCGGTCGTGGTGGGCCTGAACACCACCCGGCGCGGCGAGGCACTCGCCGGCGACATCGCGCGCGCCGACTGCCAGGTGGTGGTCACCGACACCGAGCGTCTCGCCCTGCTCGACGGACTCGATCTCGGCGGTGTCCGGGTCCTGACCGTCGACGGCCCCGAGTGGCCGGATCTGCTTGCCGCGCACCGCGGCAGCGCCCCGTCGTCCCCCGCTCCCGCGGGCGACGACCTGTTCATGCTGATCTTCACCTCCGGCACCAGCGGGGACCCGAAGGCGGTCCGGGTGACCCACCGCATGGTGGCGGGACCCGGCGTCATGCTCGCCGAACGGTTCGGGCTGTCCGCCGCCGACACCGCCTACATCTCGATGCCGATGTTCCACTCGGGCGCGGTGATGGCCTGTTGGGCGGTCGCCGTCGCCGTCGGCGCGAACCTCGCGTTGCGCCGCAAGCTCTCTGCGTCCCAGTTCATCCCGGACGTCCGGCGGTTCGGTGCCACCTACGCGCACTACGTCGGCAAGCCCCTCGCCTATGTCCTGGCCACCCCGGAGCAGCCCGACGACGTGGACAACCCGTTGAGGGTGCTCTACGGCAACGAGGGATCACCGTCCGCCATCGCCGAGTTCGGGCGCAGGTTCGACGTCCGGGTGGTCGACGGCTTCGGTTCCACCGAGGGCGGCGTGCTGATCCCACGGAGTCCGGGCACCCCGCCCGGCGCCCTCGGACTGCTCCCCGCCGGCATCGAGGTGCTCGACCCCGACACCGGGACGCCCTGCCCCGCAGCGGAGTTCGACAGCGCCGGTCGGATCGCGAACGCCGACGTCGCGACCGGTGAGCTGGTGAACACCGCGGGCACCGGAAGCTTCGCCGGCTACTACAAGAACCCCGCGGCCGAGGCAGAGCGGGTCCGGAACGGCCAGTACTGGAGCGGCGATCTGGGCTACCGGGACGCCGACGGCTTCGTGTACTTCGCCGGCCGCAGCTCCGGCTGGATGCGGGTCGACGGCGAGAACCTGGGCACCGCCCCGATCGAGGCCATCATCGGCAGGCATCCCGCGGTGGTCGACGTGGCCGCCTACGCCGTGCCCGATCCGCAGGTCGGCGACCGGGTGGCCGTGGCGCTCGTGGCGACCGACGGCTTCGACATCGGCGAGTTCGCCGGATTCCTCGGTGCACAGCCGGATCTGGGCCCGAAGCAGCTGCCGAGCTTCGTCCGGGTCTGCGCGGACCTGCCGCGCACCGCCACCTACAAGGTGCTCGGACGCACCCTGAGCGCCGAGCGCTGGCACAGCACCGACCCGGTCTGGTACCGCGCTCCCGGCGGTGTCGAGTTCGAGCCGGTCACCCAGGAGTTGCGGGCGAAGCTCGACGCCGAGCTGAACTCCTAGACAACGCGAAGGCCGGGTACGAGATTCGTACCCGGCCTTCGCGTGTGGCCTGACTTCCGCTGCGTGGGCGGCGGTGTTACTTGAGCTTGTTCAGTCGCGCGACGGTCGCCTCGAACTCGGCGACCAGATCGGCCATGGAATCGGCGACCGGCCGGATCTCGTTCATCCGCCCGACGATCTGCCCGGCGGGCATCGCCACGACCTCGGGGTTCTCGGAGGCCACGATCCGCTGGTGTGCCTCGCTGACCAGCAGGTTCTGCAGCGGCATCGGCAGTGCCTCGGGTGCACCCGGCTTGGACCAGGCCTCGGTCCACTTGGTCTTGAGCAGCCGGGCCGGCTTCCCGGAGTAGATCCGCGAGCGCACGGTGTCCGAGGACGTCGCGTCGAGCAGCGCGCGCTGGATCGCGGACGGGCCCTCGCCCGACGCGCTGCCCAGCTTGTACTCGGCGGCGGTGAGCCAGTACGAACCCATCCACACGCCGGACGCGCCGAGGCTCAACGCGGCGGCGATCTGACGCCCGCTGCCGATGCCGCCCGCGGCCAGCACGGTGGCGGAATCGCCGACCGCGTCGACGATCTCGGGCACCAGGACCATTGAGGCGATCTCGCCGGTGTGCCCGCCCGCCTCGTAGCCCTGGGCGATGACAATGTCGACACCGTTGGCCACGTGGCCGCGTGCGTGGCTGACCGCGCCCGCCAGTGCGGCGACCGGAACACCGTGTGCGTGCGCCTCGTCGATGATGTCCTTCGGTGGCGACCCGAGCGCATTCGCGATGAGGGCCGGACGGTGCCGCAGCGCGACATCGACCTGAGCCCGGGCCACCGAGTGCAGCCACCCCAGCACACCGGTGGCGTGCTCGACGTCGTCCGAGAGCGGCGGCACGCCGAGCTCGTCGAGCGTGCGGTTGACGAACGCACGGTGCTCCGCCGGGATCAGCTTGTCCAGATCGACGGCCGCCCCCTCGGTGGGGACCTTCGCGGGCATGACGATGTCGACGCCGTACGGCTTGCCGTCGGTGTTCTCGTCCATCCAGCTGAGGGTGGCCTCGAGCTCGTCCGGATCGTTGAACCGCACGCAGCCCAGCACGCCGAGCCCGCCCGCCCGCGACACCGCCGCCGCGACATGCTCCGACGGGGTGAAGGCGAAGATCGGGTACTGGATGCCGAACTTGTCGGCCAGCTCGTTACGCATCAGCTTGCACTTGCGGACGCGGACGCACCGTTGTGGTCGTCGGCGTCGCGCAGTTCGGTCTGTTCCTTGGCCCAGCGGTAGTCGGGCTTGCCGGCGGGCGAGCGCTTGATCTCGTCGACGAACCAGAGGCTGCGCGGCACCTTGTAGCCGGCGATCTCCTTGCGGGCCGCCGTCACCAGGTCGGCGAGGCTCGGGCGGGCGCCCTCACGGGTGGCCACGACGGCGGCGACCCGCTGGCCGAAGCGCTCGTCGGGCACGCCGACCACCAGCACGTCGAAGACGTCCGGGTGCGACTTGAGCGCGCCCTCGACCTCTTCCGGGTAGATCTTCTCGCCGCCGCTGTTGATGGAGACCGAGCCGCGGCCGAGCATCGTGACGGTGCCGTCCGCCTCGACCGTGGCGTAGTCGCCGGGGATCGAGTAGCGGGTGCCGTTGATGACCTTGAAGGTCGCGGCCGTCTTGACCTCGTCCTTGTAGTAGCCGAGCGGGATGTGGCCGTGGCGGGCCAGCATGCCGACCTTGCCCGAGCCCGGCTCCACCTTGTTGCCGTCCTCGTCGAGGACGTCGGTGGAGGCATCGATCTTCACCCGCGGTCCGCCGGTGTGCTCGAAGCCCTTGGTCACCGTGCTCAGCCCGCCGAAACCGGTCTCCGAGGAGCCGATGGAGTCGGTGATCAGGCGGTTGGGCAGCAGGTCGAGGAACTGCTCCTTGAGAGCCGGCGAGAACAGCGCGGCGCTGGACGCCATCACGTAGAGCGTCGACAGATCGTAGGGCTCGCCGGTCTTCGGGTTGCCCTCGACGAGGGCGTCGAGCATCGGACGCGCCATCGCGTCGCCGGTGATGAAGATGAGGTTGACCTTGTGCTCGTCGATGACCTGCCACACCTCGTGGGCGTTGAACTCGGGGTGCATGACGCAGGTGCCGCCGCCGAAGAGGCTGTGGAACACCGCCGACTGGGCACCGCCGTGGATCATCGGGGGGATCGGGAACCGGACCATCGCCGGGTTCGCGGCACCGACCTTGGCCTGCTCCCACTCGTCCTCGACGACCTCGCCGGTCACGAAGTTGGTGCCGCCGCCGAGCACACGCCACCAGTCCTCGTGGCGCCACATCACACCCTTCGGCGCGCCGGTGGTACCACCGGTGTAGAGCATGAAGATGTCGTCTGGGCTGCGGTCACCGAAGTCGCGCTCGGGCGAACCGAGGGACAGGGCGTGCTCGTACTCGACGCCGTCGAAGGCGGAGTAGTCGAGGTCGGTGCCGTCCTCGACCACGATGACCGTCTTGACCAGTGGGGTGTTGGGTAGCACATTGGCCACCTTGTCCACGTAGCGACGCTCGACGATCAGCGCGGCCATGTCCGAGTTGTCGAAGATGTATTGCAACTCGTTCTCGACGTAGCGGTAGTTCACGTTGACCATCACCGCGCGGGCCTTGAACACCGCGACCATCGACTCGATTGCCTCGATGGTGTTGCGGCTGTAGATGCCCACCTTGTCACCCGGCTTGACGCCCTGATCCTGCAGGTAGTGGGCGAGTCGGTTGGCCCGCTCCTCCAACTGCGCGTAGGTGATCTCGCGCTCGCTGTCCCGCAGCGCGACGCGCTCGGGATTCAGGTCGATGGAGTGCTCAACGAAGTCTGCGATATTTAGGGCCACGCCCATAAAGTAGAACGTGTTACCGTTTCTGGCAAGAGCCAGTATGAGACTCAACTCACACGATATCGGGAGCCGAGAGTGTCCTCCACCACAGCCGAGATTTCCGACATTTCGGAACGATCCGCACACTGCCTCGTCGAGAAGCGCGGCCATGTCCTCATCGTGACGATGAATCGCCCCGAGGCCCGCAACGCCCTGTCCGGCGAGATGATGGCGATCATGACCGAGGCCTGGGACCAGGTCGATGCCGACCCGGACATCCGCGTCGCGATCCTGACCGGAGCCGGGGGCACGTTCTGCGCCGGCATGGACCTCAAGGCCATGAACAAGAACGCCCCCGGCGACACGTTCGCCAAGGGCGGCATGGACCTGACCAAGCTGCCGGCGCTGCTCAAGGGCCGCCGACTGACCAAGCCGCTGATCGCCGCCGTCGAGGGCGCGGCCATCGCCGGCGGCACCGAGATCCTGCAGGGCACCGACATCCGGGTCGCGGGCGAGAGCGCCAAGTTCGGCGTCTCCGAGGCGCGGCTGGGACTGTTCCCGCTCGGCGGCTCGGCGGTCCGCCTGGTCCGCCAGATCCCCTACACCGTTGCCGCCGAGATCCTGCTCACCGGCCGGAACGTCCCGGCGCCCGAGGCCAAGGAACTCGGCCTGATCGGCCACGTCGTCCCGGACGGACAGGCGCTGACCAAGGCGCTCGAGATCGCCGACGCGATCGCCGCCAACGGCCCGGTCGCCGTCCAGGCGATCCTCAAGACCATCCGCGTCACCGAGGGCATGCACGAGGAGGAGGCCTTCAAGCTCGAGGCCGAGATCGGCGCCGAGGTGTTCAAGAGCGACGACGCCAAGGAGGGTCCGCGCTCGTTCGCCGAGAAGCGCGCCCCGAAGTTCCAGGGCAAGTAGCCCGCGGATCGACAGTAGAACCCAAGACCCCGGCGGCTCGACACCGAGCCGCCGGGGTTTTGTTCGCCGCGGGCGCTCCCGCAATCCTGGAACGTGTTCCACCCGCCTCAGGCGGGGTTGACCGCCGCCACGAGCTGACGCATGTGCTCGACGTTCCGACAGGTCACCAGCAGCATGGTGACGCCGGCTTCCTCCCACTGCTTGACCTGGGTGCGCACCTCGTCCACGTTGCCGATGATCATCGTGTCGGTGACCATCTGGTCCGGGACGATCGCGGCCGCCTCTTCCTTGCGGCCCGACAGGAAGAGCCTGCCGATCTCCTTGACCTCCTCGCCGTATCCCATCCGGGTGTACACCTGGGCGTGGAAGTTCAGCTCGGGCGCACCCATCCCGCCGACGTACAGCGCGGTGATCGGCTTGAGCTTCGCGATCTCCGCGGCCCGGTCGTCGGTGATGACGACCTGACAGGTGGCCGCGATCTCGAAGTCCTCGCGGCTGCGCCGGGCGCCCGGGCGCGCGAAACCCTCGTCGAGCCATTCGTTGTACATCGGCGCCAGGCGCGGGGTGTAGTAGATCGCCAGCCAGCCGTCGGCGATCTCCGCGGTCAGTGCGACGTTCTTCGGGCCCTCCGCACCGAGCCAGATCGGCAGGTCAGCGCGCAGCGGATGGGTGATCGGCTTGAGCGGCTTGCCGAGCCCCATGCCCCCCTCGCCGCGGTACGGCAGCGGGTAGTGCGGGCCGTCGTTGGTCACCGGCGCCTCCCGTGCGAGCACCTGCCGCACGATCGAGACGTACTCGCGGGTGCGCGCCAACGGCTTCGGGAAGGGCTGTCCGTACCAGCCCTCGACGACCTGCGGCCCGGAGACACCGAGGCCGAGGATCGCCCGGCCACCGGAGAGGTGGTCGAGGGTCAGCGCGTGCATCGCGGCACCGGTGGGCGTCCGGGCGGACAGCTGTGCCACCGAGGTGCCGAGCCGGATCCGCTCCGTGCTCGAGCCCCACCACGCCAGCGGGGTGAACGCGTCGTTGCCCCACGACTCGGCCGAGAAGACCGCGTCGAATCCCGCCGTATCGGCCTCGGTCACCAACTCCTGGGCATTGGCGGGGGGCTGCGCGCCCCAGTATCCGAGTTGCAACCCAAGCTTCACGAAAATCCTCCAGTTCAACAGTGACTATTGCCAGTGGAATAAGAACCTGTTCTACTCGACTTTGTGACCCCTGAAAAGACCCAAGTGGCCGAGCAGCCCCTGAGGGCACCACTAAATCTCAAATTCGACTACACGCGGTCCGTTGGACCGACCATCGGAGCATTCGTCACCGGCCTACGCGACCGGAAGGTCGTAGGCGCCCGTGGCTCCGATGGTCGCGTCCACGTGCCGCCGACGGAGTTCGACCCCACCACCCACGAGCCGATGACCGACTTCGTCGACGTCTCGGACACCGGCACTGTCGTCAGCTGGACGTGGATGCCTGATCCCATCGAGGGTCAGCCACTGAGCCACCCGTTCGCGTGGGCGCTGGTCAAGTTGGACGGCGCCGACACGTCGATCCTGCACGCCGTCGACGCCGGATCGGCGGACGCGATGAGTACCGGTATGCGGGTGCGGGTCCGCTGGGCCGACGAGCGCACCGGGCACATCCGCGACATCGCGTGCTTCGAACCCGGCGAGAGCGAGTCGACCCCGGCGCCGTCCGGCGGCGAGCCCGTCACCGACATCGTCACCCCGATCGACCTGCACTACACGCACACCGCCTCGTTCGAGGAGACCTACTACCTCCTCGGTCTGATGGAGGGCAAGATCATCGGTGGCCGCACCGACGCGAACGGCAAGGTCTACGTGCCGCCGCGCGGCGCCAACCCGACCGACGGCATGCCGACCAAGGAGCAGGTCGAGGTGTCCGACAAGGGCGTCATCACGACCTTCTGCATCGTCAACGTCCCGTTCCTGGGCCAGTCGATCAAGCCCCCGTATGTCGCGGCCTACGTCCTGCTCGACGGCGCGGACATCCCGTTCCTGCACCTGATCCTCGAGGTCGATCCGGCCGAGGTCCGGATGGGCATGCGGGTCGAGGCCGTCTGGCGGCCGAAGGAGGAGTGGGTGTACTCACTCCGGAACGTCTCCCATTTCCGTCCCAGCGGCGAGCCGGACGCGGACTACGACACCTACAAGCACCACCTCTAGGAGCCGAAAAGACCATGACAGACATTGCAGTCGTCGGCTTCGCACAGGCCCCCCATGTGCGCGAGACAACCGGCACCACCAACGGTGTCGAGATGCTCGTCCCCTGCTTCCAACAGTTGTACGCGGAGCTCGGAATCACCAAGTCCGACATCGGTTTCTGGTGCTCGGGATCCTCCGACTACCTGGCCGGCCGCTCGTTCTCGTTCATCTCCGCGATCGACTCGATCGGGGCCGTGCCGCCGATCAACGAGTCGCACGTCGAGATGGACGCCGCCTGGGCGCTGTACGAGGCCTGGGTCAAGATCATGACCGGTGAGGTCGACACCGCGCTGGTGTACGGCTTCGGCAAGTCCTCCGCAGGCAACCTGCGGCAGATCCTCGCGATGCAGACCGACCCGTACCTGGTCGCCCCGCTGTGGCCGGACTCCGTCTCCATGGCAGGCCTGCAGGCCCGGATCGGGCTCGAGGCAGGCAAGTGGACGGCCGAGGACATGGCGCAGATCGCCAAGCGCAGTCGCGCCGCCGCGAAGAGCAACCCGAACGCGCAGCTCTCCGGCGACGTCGACATCGAAACGCTGCTGGCGTCCGAGTACGTCGCGGACCCGCTGCGCGCGCACGACTGCGCGCCGATCACCGACGGTGCGGCCGCGATCATCCTGGCCCGCGGCGACCGCGCCCGCGAGCTGTGCGAGCGGCCCGCGTGGATCACCGGGATCGAGCACCGGATCGACTCCCCCGTCATCGGGTCGCGCGACCTGACCACGTCGCCGTCGACCGCGGCCGCAGCCCGCGCCGCGACCGGTGGTGACGTCTCGAACATCGACGTCGCCGAGCTGCACGCCCCGTTCACGCATCAGGAGATCATCCTGCGCGAGGCGATCGGGCTGACCGACGCCACCACGATCAACCCGTCGGGCGGTCCACTGACCGGCAACCCGATGTTCTCCGGCGGCCTCGAGCGCATCGGCTATGCGGCACAGAAGATCATGAGCGGTGACGCGCAGCGCACCCTCGCCCACGCCACCAGTGGCCCTGTGCTGCAGCAGAACCTGGTCGCAGTCATGGAAGGACGCAACAACTGATGGCGAAGCAATTGGCAGCCGTCCTCGGCACAGGCCAGACCTACTACGTCGCCAAGCGCCACGACGTCACGATGGCAGGCATGATCCGCGAGGCGGTCGACCGCGCGATGGCCGACGCCCACGTCGGCTGGGACGACATCGACGCCATCGTGATCGGTAAGGCACCCGACCTGTTCGAGGGGTCGATGATGCCGGAGCTCGCGATGTCGGATGCGCTGGGCGCCAACGGTAAACCGCTGCTGCGCGTGCACACCGCCGGCTCGGTCGGCGCCTCGACCGGCAATGTCGCGGCCAGCCTGGTGCAGTCCGGTGTCCACAAGCGGGTGCTCGCCGTGTCGTGGGAGAAGCAGTCCGAGTCCAACGCGATGTGGGCGCTGTCCACGCCGGTGCCGTTCACGATGCCGGTCGGCGCGGGCGCGGGCGGGTTCTTCGCGCCGCACGTGCGCTCGTACATCCGCCGATCGGGCGCCCCCGACCACATCGGTGCGATGGTGGCCGTCAAGGACCGCCGCAACGGGGCGATGAACCCGTACGCGCACCTCAAGCAGCCCGACATCACCGTCGAGTCGGTGCAGGCGTCCCAGATGCTCTGGGACCCCATCCGTTACGACGAGACCTGCCCGTCGTCGGACGGCGCCTGCGCGATCGTCATCGGCAACGAGGACGCAGCGAAGGAGATCCTCTCCGAGGGGCGCAAGGTCGCGTGGATCCACGCCACCGCGATGCGCACCGAGCCGCTGGCGTACGCCGGCCGCAATGTCGCCAACCCGCAGGCAGGCCGGGACGCCGCGGCCGCGCTGTGGAAGGCCGCGGGCATCACCGATCCGCTCACCGAGATCGACGAGGCCGAGATCTACGTGCCGTTCTCCTGGTTCGAGCCGATGTGGCTGGAGAACCTCGGCTTCGTGCCGGAGGGCCAGGGTTGGAAGTTCACCGAGGCAGGCGAGACCGCGATCGGCGGTCAGATGCCGGTCAACGCGTCGGGCGGCGTGCTCTCGTCGAATCCGATCGGCGCGTCCGGCATGATCCGCTACGCCGAATCGGCGATGCAGGTGATGGAGCGGGCCGGTGACCACCAGGTCGACGGCGCACGCAAGGCCTTCGGTCACGCGTACGGCGGTGGCTCGCAGTACTTCGCGATGTGGGTGGTCGGCACCGACCGCCCGACCAACTAGAAGGGACGCGCAGTGAAGTTCACCGTCGGAATCGCGATGAGCCCGCTCGATCAGCTCATCCCGCTCGCGCAGACCGCCGAGGAGTGCGGGTTCGCCAACATCGCCCTGCCGGACTCGCTGTTCTACATGGAGACGGCGGCGGCGGACTACCCGTACACCCCCGACGGCTCCCGGATGTGGAATGCCGAGACGCCGTGGGTGGATCCGCTGATCGCCGCTGCGGCGCTGGGCGCGGCCACCACCACCATCGGCTTCTACACGAACGTGCTCAAGCTGGGGTCGCGGAACCCGCTGCTGCTCGCGCGGCAGGTCGGGTCCGTGGCGAACCTGACCGGGAACCGGTTCGGTTTCGGCGTCGGGATCGGCTGGGCGCCGGAGGAATTCGAGTGGTGCGGCGTGCCGTTCAAGAAGCGCGGTGCCCGCGTCGACGAGATGATCGAGATCATCAAGTTGACCCTCGCGGGCGGCATGGTCGAGTTCCACGGCGAGTTCTACGATTTCGACCGGCTCCAGATCAGCCCCGCACCGAGCAAGCCGGTGCCGTTCTACGTCGGCGGACACACCGACGTGGCGCTGCGCCGGGCCGCCCGGGTGGGCGACGGCTGGACCTCGGCGATGATGAAGTTCAAGGACCTCGTCGAGACCAAGCGCAAGCTCGATGATCTGCGGGCCGAATACGGCCGCGCGGATGAGCCTTTCGAGATGCAGGCCGTGTGCATCGACCGCTTCGGCAAGGACGGCTATGCCGAACTCGCCGGTGCGGGCATCACCGACGCCATCGTGGTGCCGTGGATCTTCGACGGCGTGCCGTTCGACGGTCCGCTCGAGGCGAAGCAGGACTCGCTGCGCAAGTTCGCGGTCGACAACATCGCGGGAGGTGCGTCATGACCGATACCGCGACGGAGCACCCCGTCCGGATCGCCTCGCGCGCGTCGCAGTCCGCCGCGAGCGGCAAGCGCAAGGAGGAGTGGCTGGCGCTGTTCGCGGAGGACGGTTGGGTCGAGGACCCGGTCGGCCGTTCGGGTTTCGACCCCGAGGGCAAGGGCCACCACGGCCGCGAGGCCATCGCCCGCTTCTACGACATGACCATCGCGAACACCGAGTCACTGGTCTTCGACATCAGGGACACCCTGCAGTGTGGTGACGAGATGGTCTACATCGGCAGCATCCGGTCCGTGGTGGCCGGCAACCAGATCGACGCCGAGGGCGTGTTCATCTACCGGGTGAACGACGAAGGCAAGCTGCAGTCGATCCGGGCCTTCTGGGAGGTCGACCGGGCGATGAAGACGCTCGTCAAGCTGTAATACCCCACACGACCGAAGGGCCGCACCCCGTAAATGCTGGTGGGGCCTGCTGGCGCTCCCAGAACACACAGAAGGCCCGGCCCCCATCGGGGACCGGGCCTTCTGTGTTGTTCGGGTCAGTGGCTGTTGCCGTTGTTGAAGTGGTAGCCGGCGTTGCCGTTGCCGCCCTGGTTGCCGTTCGCGCCGGGGCCGCGGCCGTCGGTGCCGGGCTCGACGTGGTTGGTCTTGGTGTGCACGATGTCGTAGTAGACGCTCGTGTCGGCTGCGTTCGGGAAGATGCGGTAAGTGAAGACGTTCTTGTCGAGCTGGGTGATCGGGACGACACGCTGGAAGAGAACCTGGCCGGCGTCGTTCTTCGCGTTGATCCAGCGCTCGGAGCCGTCGGGGTTGACGGTCCAGTCGCCGTGCAGCTTGGGGCTGTCGTCGAGGTTGTACATCGTGTACGTGCCGTCTGCCTTGAAGTAGGCCCAGCCCACGAAGTTCGAGACGGCCGGGTTGTCGAGGGCGACGCGGTTGCCGTCCTGGTCGATCGCGCTGGTGGTCTTCCACGGGGTCGAGGCGAGCACATCCGAGGGGGTCTGCGCGACGCGGAACGAGGCGACGGACGCCGGCGCGGCGGGTGCGGCGGCAGCGGCGGCGGTCGGGGCGATCGCGAGTGCGGCGAGCACGACGGTCGAGGCGGCGACAGCGGTACGGCGGGAGATCGGCGAGATGATGTTCATGTCCTCCACGTTACGAATCGGGCACAGGGGCCCACATCATCCGATCGGCTATTTACTCGGGCACCGAACAGATGATCCGGAGCTGGATGCAGCCGGGTAGACGCACCACACCCCGCGAGCCGGTCCCCAAGCACGGTTGCTCCGAACCTGCTTGAGCGTGACTTCGAAGCCAGCGCGCCGAACTAGAAATGGATCCCCGATGTGACCGAGTTCCGCGTCGGCGATAACAAGCTCTACTTGTCACCGGTGATGGAAATCGAGGTGCGGCCCTTCTCGTTTGACGGCAGAGTGGGTCCGACCGCAGCCGATCGGGAGGACGATATTTCAGTGCAATGGCAATCGGAGGACCTCCGGATCTGTTTCGTCGGCGACTCTTTCGTCGCGGGCGTCGGCGACGAGACCGCGCTCGGCTGGACCGGCAGGCTGCTGGCCCGCAGCGCGCGGGCGGGACGACCGGCCACCGGCTACAACCTGGGGATCCGACGCGACACCTCGACCGACATCCGGGCGCGGCTGCGCGAGGAGGTCGAGCGCCGCAGGCCCACGGGCACGGAGCTGCGACTGGTGTTCTCGTTCGGCGTCAACGACGCGACCGACGAGGGCGTCGGTCCACGGGTCCCCGCCACGACCTCACGCGACAACCTGATCCACTGCCTGGACGTCGCCGGGGACGCGCCGGTCCTCTTCGTCGGCCCACCACCCGTGCACGACGAGGAGCACAACCGCCGGATCCTCCTGCTCAACAACGATTTCCGCGAGATCTGCGATGCGTGCGGCTGCACCTTCGTCGACGTGTTCACCGCGCTGGAGAAGCACGACATCTGGCGTCGGCAGGTGCGCGACGGCGACGGCGCCCATCCGCGGTCCGACGGCTATACGGCCCTGTTCGAACTGGTGGCGCCCGCCTGGGACGAATGGCTCCGCAGCTGAGGCGACGAGTGGCTGCGCCACTGGGGCCGCAGGCCGACCGATACGAAAACGGCAGCGCCGGCGCGGCGAACCCGCGCCGGCGCTGCCGGATGGTGCTGGTGGATCGACTGCCCTAGTGGGCGACCGGGCAGCCGCCGGTCTTGTAGTCGACCTGGTACTCCTTGATGCCGTTGAGCCAGCCGGAGCGCAGGCGGCGGGTCTCGCCGACCTCGGTGATGTCCGGGAGGAAGTCGGCGATCGCGTTGAAGATCAGGTCGATCTCCATGCGCGCCAGGTTGGCGCCGAGGCAGTAGTGGGCGCCGGTGCCGCCGAACGACAGGTGCGGGTTCGGGTCGCGCAGGATGTCGAACTTCTCCGGGTTCTCGAACACCTCCTCGTCGAAGTTCGCCGAGACGTAGTTCATCACCACGCGCTGGCCCTTCTTGATCGCGACGCCGCCGATCTCGGTGTCCTCGAGCGCGGTGCGCTGGAAGGCGGCGACCGGGGTGGCCCAGCGGATGATCTCGTCCGCCGTGGTCTTCGGGCGCTCCTTCTTGTACAGCTCCCACTGCTCGGGGTTGTCGATGAAGGCCTTCATGCCGTGCGTGGTGGCGTTGCGGGTGGTCTCGTTGCCGGCCACCGCCAGCACGATCACGAAGAAGCCGAACTCCTCGGGGCTGAGCTCGTCGCCGTCGATGTCCGCCTCGATGAGCGTGGTGACGAGGTCGTTGCCCGGGTTCTGCTTGCGCGCCTCGGCCAGCTGGTAGGCGTATCCGAGGACCTCCATCGACGCGGCGGCCGGATCGATGTCGGCGAACTCGGGGTCGTCGTACGAGGTCATCTGGTTGGACCACTCGAAGACCTTGCCGCGATCCTCCTGCGGCACACCGATGAGCTCGGCGATGGCCTGCAGCGGCAGCTCCGCCGCGACCTGGGTGACGAAGTCGCCGCTGCCCTCGGCGGCGGCGGCCTTGACGATGGCCTCGGCGCGATCCTTGAGCTCGTCCTTGATCCCGTTGATCGCGCGCGGGGTGAACCCACGGGAGACGAGCTTGCGCAGCTTGGTGTGCTCCGGCGCGTCCTTGTTCAGGAGCACGAAGCGCTGCAGCTCGATGGCCTCGCGCTGCATGTCGTCCGCGAAGCGCGGGATGACGGTGTTCTCCCAGGCGGAGAACACGTCGCTGCGCATCGAGACGTCGCGGATGTCCTCGTGCCGAGTGACCAGCCAGTAGCCACCGTCGTTGAACCCGCCGACACCGTCGGGCTGCTCGACCCAGTACACCGGCTCGGCCTTGCGGACCTCGGCGAGTTCTTCCACCGGCAGCCGGTGCGCGTAGATATCGGGGTCCGTAAAGTCGAATCCCGCGGGAATGTTGGGCTGTGCCACTGTTGTCTCCTGCCATCGCGATCGGCGCCGCGCGTGATGTGGAACACGTTCTACAAAGATTGAAGCATAGAGCTTCGATGGGGGAAAGACTAGGCAAAGAACTGGGCGCATTCTCCTTGCTCAAGAGGGAGAACCTGTTCTACTTTTTGTAGACACGTGGAAAGGAGCCCGCCGTGGGCACACCAGTAATCGTCGAGGCAGTCCGTACCCCGATCGGCAAGCGAGGCGGATGGCTGTCCGGCCTGCACGCGGCGGAGACCCTGGGCGCGGTTCAGGTCGGGATTCTCGAGCGGGCGGGCATCGACCCCGCGATCGTCGAGCAGGTCATCGGCGGCTGCGTCACCCAGGCCGGCGCCCAGTCCAACAACGTCACCCGCACCGCCTGGCTGGCGGCGGGCCTGCCGTGGCAGGTCGGCGCCACCACCATCGACTGCCAGTGCGGCTCCGCGCAGCAGGCCAACCACCTGATCGCCGGCCTCATCGCCACCGGCGCCATCGACATCGGCATCGCCTGCGGTGTCGAGCAGATGAGCCAGGTCCCGCTCGGCGCCAACGTCGGCACCGAGGCCGGCCCGCGCCGCCCCGCGTCGTGGGACATCGACATGCCCAACCAGTTCGAGGCGGCCGAACGAATCGCCAAGCGCCGCGGCATCACCCGCGACGACATCGAGGCACTGGGCGTGCGCTCGCAGGCGCTGGCGAAGCAGGCGTGGGCGGAGGGCCGCTTCGACCGCGAGGTCCTGCCCGTGACGGCGCCCGTCATCGGCGAGGACAAGCTGCCCACCGCCGAGACCACCGTGGTCTCCCGGGACCAGGGCCTGCGCGACACCACCGCGGAGTCGCTCGCCAAGCTCAAGCCGGTGCTCGAGGGCGGCATCCACACCGCGGGCACCGCCTCCCAGATCTCCGACGGCGCCGCCGCGGTGCTGCTGATGGACTCCGACCGCGCCCTGGCGCTCGGCCTCAAGCCCCGCGCCCGGATCGTCTCCCAGGTGCTCGTCGGCGCCGAGCCGGAGTTCCACCTCGACGGACCGGTGCAGGCCACCGCCAAGGTGCTCGAGAAGGCCGGCATGAAGATCGGCGACCTCGACCTGTTCGAGGTCAACGAGGCCTTCGCCTCCGTCGCGCTGTCCTGGGCCCGGGTGCACGGCCCGGACATGGACAAGGTCAACGTCAACGGCGGCGCGCTCGCGCTCGGCCACCCCGTCGGCAGCACCGGCTCGCGACTGATCACCACCGCCCTGCACGAGCTCGAGCGCCGCGACGCCTCGACGGCGCTGATCTCCATGTGCGCGGGTGGCGCACTGGCCACCGGCACCATCATCGAGCGGATCTGATCCGGCCATGAAGCGCCCACCGCTGCTCGACACGCAGTTCACCCGAGTCCTGATCAAGTGGATGTCGAAGTCGAACGTCGTCGCGTATCGGGCGACCGGTGGGCGCCTCGGCGGCAAGTGGCGGGTCGGCAGCGCCGCGAAGAGCGGCCTGCCGATCTGCCTGCTCACCACCACCGGGCGCAAGTCCGGGGAGCCTCGGGTGAGCCCCCTGCTCTACCTGGAGGACGGCGACCGGATCGTGCTGGTCGCCTCGCAGGGCGGCCAGCCCAAGAACCCGCTCTGGTACCTCAACATCAAGGCCGATCCGAACGTGACGATCCAGATCCGTTCGCAGGTACGGAACATGGTCGCGTCCGTGGCCGAGGAGGACGAGCGGGCGCAGTTGTGGCCGAAGCTGGTCGAGATGTATCCCGAATTCGACGACTACCAGTCCTGGACGGACCGGACAATTCCCGTGATCGTCTGTTCGTAGCAATTGCGGGCCCGGTGACAGACAATCTGGGGGGAGCCCGCAGGATTGCGCACCCGGCAGATGCGAGCTCCGCTGTTGCACACTCAACGGATAGGGAGATTTCGTCATGACGGCTGGCCCCCAAGATCAGATCCTGGACCGACGCGAGCTCGCCTCCGCACTGCTGCGGGCGCTCGATCTGCGACACGAGGTCCTCGATGCCATCGTCGACAGTGACGACCACGCGGCCGCCGTGCGCAGTGTGAGCGCGCTCCTCGAGACCACCGAGGACAACGCGAACGCGGTGCTGGGTCTGCAGCTCGGGCGCCTGACCAAGCTCGAGCGCGATCATCTCCGCGACGAGGTGACCAACCTGGACGCCACCCTGAAGTGGCTGCCGGAACAGCGCCCGTTCAGCACCGGGACGAACGTGCGCCTGCGCCCCTTCACCTACGACGACGAGGACGCGGCACTCTACCGCCGGCGCTCTGCCGAGCAGCTCGACGACGACGGCACCCCGTGGGGGGCGGATCGCATCGAGGAAGAACGCCGGGCGGGCCTGAGCCGGGTCGACGAGGAGACCGCGGCGTGGTTCGTCGCGGAGAACACCAGCGGCGACCGGCCGGAATGCGTCGGGCTCGTGTTCGGCGAACTGCACGGCGGCGAGGTGGAGCTCGCGGTGTGGGTCGCGCCCGAGTCACGCAAGCAGGGCTACGGCACCGCGGTCATCAAGCTGTCGCGGCCCGAACTCGCCGCCTACTTCCCCGGCACGACGGTCATCGTCCGCTCCCCCGCCTAGGCGCCGCGCCCGTGCGCGGTTGACGAGTCCACACACTCGTCAACCGCGCACGGGCGGCGCAGCCGCCTTACGCCTTACGCCCCGTAGACCGGGGTGGGGGTCTCCGCCTTCTCGAGCAGATCGGCAACGACGGGGCCGATCTCCTTCGGATCCCAGCGCTCGCCCTTGTCCTGGGTGGGGCCGTGGCGCCAGCCCTCGGCGACGGTGATCTTGCCGCCCTCGACCTCGAACACCCGGCCGCTGACGGCCTTCGACTCGGTGCTGCCCAGCCAGACCACCAGCGGGGAGATGTTCTCCGGCGCCATCGCGTCGAAGCCCTCCTCGGGGGCGGCCATCGCCTCGGCCATCGCGCCGCCCGCGCCCACCGTCATCCGGGTGCGCGCCGCGGGCGCGATCGCGTTGACGGAGACGCCGTAGTTCTTCAGCTCGGCGGCGGCCTGGATGGTCATCTCCGCGATGCCCGCCTTGGCGGCCGCGTAGTTGCCCTGGCCGATGCTGCCCTGCAGGCCTGCACCCGAGCTGGTGTTGATGATCCGCGCGTCCACCGGGCGGCCGGCCTTGGACTCGGCGCGCCAGTAGGCGGCCGCGTGCCGCAGCGGGGCGAAGTGACCCTTGAGGTGCACCCGGATGACCGAGTCCCACTCCTCCTCGCTCATCCCGACCAGCATCCGGTCACGCAGGAAGCCCGCGTTGTTGACCAGCACGTCGAGGCCACCGAAGTTGTCGATGGCGGTCTTGATCAGGTTCTGCGCGCCGTCCCAGTCCGCGACGTCGTCGCCGTTCACCACGGCCTGACCGCCCGCGGCGATGATCTCCGCGACAACCTGCTCGCCGGGGCTCTCGCCGGTCGCGGAGCCGTCGCCGCCGACGCCGATGTCGTTGACGACGACCTTCGCGCCCTCGGCCGCGAACGCCAGCGCGTGCGCCCGTCCGATACCGCGGCCCGCGCCCGTCACGATGACGACGCGACCGTCTACAAGTCCGCTCACTTCTTGGTCTCCTCTGCTGTTGATGCCGCCAGGAAGGCGGGGCGCTCGCCGCCGCCGTGCACGGTCAGTGTCGAACCGCTGACGTAGGACGCCAGCGGCGATGCCAGGAAGGTCGCACAGTTCCCGATGTCCTCGGGCCGCGCCATCCGACCCAGCGGGACGGTCTCGCTCACCGCGGCGAGGCCGTCGGCCCCGCCGTAGTGCAGGTGACTCTGCTCGGTCTCGACGAGCCCGACGACGATCGAGTTCACCCGGACCTTCGGCGCCCATTCCACCGCGAGGCTGGCCGCCAGGCTATCGATGCCCGCCTTGGCCGCGCCGTAGGCGGCGGTGCCCGGCGAGGGGCGACTGCCGCTGACGCTGCTGATCATCACGATCGAGCCGCCGGTGTCCTGCTTCTGCATGACGGCGTTCGCGATCTGCGAGATCAGGAGCGGCGCGAGCAGATTGAGCTCGACGATCTTCGAGTGAAAGCGCGGGCTGGCGTCCGCGGCGAGGGCGTAGGGCGCCCCACCCGCGTTGTTGACGACCGCGTCGAGGCGACCGTGGGTGGCGACGATCGAATCGATCATCGACTGCACCTGCTCGGCGTCGCGCAGGTCGCAGGAGATGAACTCCACGCCGCGGCCATCCACCTCGATCGGCTCGTCGGCCGGCCGTCGCGCGCAGGTCACCACCGTGGCGCCCGCGCGCAGAAAGGCGCGGCTGATGCCCGCACCCACACCACGCACTCCGCCGGTGACCAGCACCACGCTGCCGTCAAGACCTAGCTCCACCAGTACCTCCACTGTCAGGGATTCTCTGCGGGTCGGGGGCCATCCGCCGAAAAGCGAACTCCAGCCCGACCCGCAGGTGTGCTAACTTACCAAGCAATCGCTTGGTTTGGCGACCTACCTAAGGAAACACGATGGGAATCACTTCCAAATCCGACGGGTCCGGCATCACCACGGTCACCGTCGACTACCCGCCCGTGAACGCCATCCCGTCTAAGGGATGGTTCGAACTGGCCGACGCCGTCCTCGCGGCGGGCAAGGATCCGAGCACCCACGTGGTGATCCTGCGGGCCGAGGGCCGCGGCTTCAACGCAGGCGTCGACATCAAGGAAATGCAGGCCACCGAGGGCCACGGCGCGCTGATCGACGCCAACCGCGGCTGCGCTGCGGCCTTCTCCGCGGTCTACGACTGCGAGGTTCCCGTCGTGGTCGCCGTCAACGGCTTCTGCGTCGGCGGCGGCATCGGCCTGGTCGGCAACGCGGACGTCATCGTCGCGTCCGACGACGCGATCTTCGGCCTGCCCGAGGTCGACCGCGGCGCACTCGGTGCGGCCACGCACCTCGCGCGCCTGGTCCCCCAGCACATGATGCGCACGCTGTACTACACGGCCAAGAACGTCGACGCCCAGACGCTCAAGCACTTCGGCTCCGTCTACGACGTCGTCCCGCGCTCCGAGCTCGACGCGTGTGCACTCAAGATCGCCGGCGAGATCGCCGCCAAGGACACCCGGGTCATCCGGCGCGCCAAGGAAGCCATCAACCGCATCGACGTGATGGACGTGCACACCAGCTACCGGATCGAGCAGGGCTTCACCTTCGAGCTGAACCTCGCCGGCGTCGCCGACGAGCACCGCGACGAGTTCGTCGCCACCGGCAAGCCGCGCGCGAACAAGTAGGGAGTTGAAAGACAATGCGTGACAAGAGGATGTCGCTCGACGAGGTCGTCGGCGAACTGCGCAGTGGCATGACGATCGGCCTCGGCGGCTGGGGCTCGCGCCGCAAGCCGATGGCGTTCGTGCGCGCGATTCTGCGCTCGGACATCACCGACCTGACCGTCGTCACCTACGGCGGACCGGACCTCGGCCTGCTGTGCTCGGCCGGCAAGGTCAAGAAGGCCTACTACGGCTTCGTGTCCCTGGACTCCGCACCGTTCTACGACCCGTGGTTCGCCAAGGCCCGCACCACCGGCGCCATCGAGGTCCGCGAGATGGACGAGGGCATGGTCAAGTGCGGCCTCGAGGCCGCCGCGGCCCGCCTGCCCTTCCTGCCGATCCGCGCGGGACTCGGCTCGGACGTCCAGAACTTCTGGGGCGACGAGCTCAAGACCGTCACCTCGCCGTACGCCGACGAGTCCGGCAAGGCTGAGACCCTCATCGCGATGCCCGCGCTGAACCTCGACGCGTCGTTCGTGCACCTGAACCTGGGCGACAAGCACGGCAACGCCGCCTACAACGGCGTCGACCCGTACTTCGACGACCTGTACTGCATGGCCGCCGAGAAGCGCTACGTCTCCGTCGAGCGCATCGTCGAGACCGAGGAGCTGGTGAAGGCCGTTCCGCTGCAGTCGCTTCTGCTCAACCGCATGATGGTCGACGGCGTCGTGGAGGCCCCGAACGGCGCCCACTTCACGCTCGCGGGCGAGAGCTACGGCCGCGACGAGAAGTTCCAGCGTCACTACGCCGAGGCCGCCAAGACCCCCGAGTCGTGGCAGGTCTTCGTCGACACCTACCTGTCCGGCAGCGAGGACGACTACCAGGCCGCCGTCAAGAAGTTCGCAGAGGAGCAGGCATGACCTCCACCGAGACCATCACCCGCGCGGAGTACTGCGCGATCGCGTGCGCCGAGATCTTCTCGGGCGCAGGCGAGATCATGGCCAGCCCGATGTCGACGCTGGCGACCATCGGCGCGCGCCTGGCCCGGCTCACCACCGAGCCCGACCTGCTCATCACCGACGGCGAGGCGCTGATCTTCAGCGACACCCCCGCGGTCGGCGCCAAGGCCCCGATCGAGGGCTGGATGCCGTTCCGCAAGGTGTTCGACGTCGTGGCCTCCGGTCGCCGTCACGTGGTCATGGGCGCCAACCAGCTCGACCGCTACGGCAACCAGAACCTCTCCGCGTTCGGCCCGCTGCAGCAGCCGACCCGGCAGATGTTCGGCGTCCGCGGCGCCCCCGGCAACACCATCAACCACGCCACCAGCTACTTCGTCCCCAAGCACACCTCGCGGGTGTTCGTGGACAAGGTGGACGTCGTCTCCGGCATCGGCTACGACAAGGTCGATCCCGAGAACCCCGCGTTCAAGTACCTGCATCTGCACCGCGTGGTGAGCAACCTCGGGGTCTTCGACTTCGGCGGACCGGACCACACCCTGCGGGCGCTGAGCCTGCACCCGGGGGTCACCGCGGACGAGGTCGCCGAGAACACCTCCTTCGAGGTCGCCGGGCTGGCCGAGGCTGGCGTGACCCGCGAGCCCACCGCCGAGGAGCTGCGCTTGATCCGCGAGGTCATCGACCCACGCGGACTGCGTGAGCGCGAGGTCCAGGCATGACCGCCGTGCTGCGCACGGCGCTGACCGAACTGGTCGGCATCGAGCACCCGATCGTGCAGACCGGCATGGGTTGGGTGTCCGGCCCGCGCCTGACCGCGGCCACCTGCAACGCGGGCGGCCTCGGCATCCTCGCCTCGGCGACGATGACCTACGAGGAGCTCGAGGCGGCGATCAAGAAGACCAAGCAGCTCACCGACAAGCCGTTCGGCGTCAACATGCGCGCCGACGCGTCGGACGCCGGGCAGCGGTGCGACCTGCTGATCCGCGAGGGCGTCAAGGTCGCCTCGTTCGCGCTGGCGCCGAAGAAGGACCTGATCAGCAAGCTCAAGGACAACGGCGTCGTCGTGGTGCCCTCGATCGGTGCCGCCAAGCACGCGGTCAAGGTCGCCTCGTGGGGCGCGGACGCGGTGGTCGTGCAGGGCGGCGAGGGCGGCGGGCACACCGGTGGCGTCGCGACGACGCTGCTGCTGCCGTCGGTCCTCGACGCGGTCGACATCCCGGTGATCGCCGGCGGCGGCTTCTTCGACGGTCGCGGCCTGGCGGCGGCGCTGTCCTACGGCGCCGCGGGCGTCGCGATGGGCACCCGCTTCCTGCTCACCAGCGACAGCGCGGTCCCGGATTCGGTCAAGCAGGAGTACCTCAAGCGCGATCTACAGGGCACCACGGTGTCGGTGAAGGTCGACGGCATGCCGCACCGCGTGCTCAACACCGACCTGGTGAACAGCCTCGAGAAGTCCAGCTACATCCGGGGACTCGTCGCGGCGGCCAAGAACGCGCCGAAGGTCAGGAAGATGACCGGCAACTCCTGGCCGACCCTCCTCAAGGAGGGTCTGGCGATGCGCAAGAACACGGACAAGACGTGGCTGCAGATCGTCATGAACGCCAACACCCCGATGCTGCTCAAGGCCGGCCTGGTCGACGGCGACACCGAGGCCGGCGTGCTCGCGTCCGGTCAGGTGGTCGGCATGATCGACGACCTGCCGAGCTGCCAGGAGCTGATCGACCGGATCGTGGCCGACGCCGTGAAGCGGATCGACGCGCTGGGCGCGCTGCGCGCCTGACCGGCACCGCCGGTG
This sequence comes from Rhodococcus daqingensis, assembly GCF_042665615.1. Classification (NCBI taxonomy): domain Bacteria; kingdom Bacillati; phylum Actinomycetota; class Actinomycetes; order Mycobacteriales; family Nocardiaceae; genus Rhodococcus; species Rhodococcus daqingensis. The sequence continues at coordinate 216,418 of NZ_JBHTCS010000010.1, forward strand.
CGCGCCTGAGCGCACTCCCCCACGTCGAAGGGCACCATCGGCCGGTTCATCCGGCCGGCGGTGCCCTTCAGCCGTTCGCGGCTGCCGCGGCCATCCGCGCGCGGACGTCGGGCCTGCGCAGCGGCGGCACCGTCGCGGGCGGCTGCTTGCGGGCGGGAAGCACGCCGAGCAGCCGCATCGTGGTGGCGGTGACCTCGGCCACCGCCTGCTCGAAGGGTTCCCTGGTGGCGTCAGACAGCTTCTGGACGCCGCTCACCTTCCGGACGTACTGACGGGCGGCCGCCTCGATCTCCTCCGCGGTGGCGGCCGGCTCGAGGCCGCGGAGCTCGGTGATGTTTCGGCACATATCCCGACGATAGCGCTGAGCCGCATCCCACAGTGTGATGAGTTCCGTGTCACCCCGTAACGAGTTTGGCTCCGGGGGCAATCCGCTCCGGTAATGTCCGGCGATGTGAATGGATCCGGAGATCGTCCTGTCGAACCGGCTGGCCCCGGCCGGCCCCGAGATCCCCAGGTCGACCGCGCGGTGCTCGCGGCGACCGTCGAGCTGCTCATCGAGGCCGGGTATCAGAAGACCACCATCCAGGCCATCGCCCGGAGGGCGAAGGTCAGTGCACCCGCGATCTACCGACGCTGGGCCACCCGCGAAATGATCATCGAGGACGCGGTTTTCGAGCTCAAGGGCGGAGACTTCACGCTGCCCGAGCCCACCGACGACCTACGCGCCGACCTGCTGGCGTGGACCAAGATGTTCCTGGGGCGCATTGCCGACCCGGCGGCACGCTCGGCCATCCCCGGGCTACTGTCCACCTGGATGCACAACGACGGGGTGTACGCGCGTGTCGTCCAGCTGGCCGAATTGCCCGCCAGGAGAGCGTTGATCGCACGAATCCTCCACGAGGTCCCCGGGGCGTCCGACAAGGCGGAGTCGACCGCCGACATCGTGTTCGACCTGTTGGTCTCGGCGACGATGATCCGCGGGGTCTCACGTGGCCACGAGGACGAAGAGCAATGGTGTGAGCGCATCGCCGACGCACTGACCGCCCTCATCGGCACCATCCGCTGACCCCGCGGCCGACACGCAGTTCGGCCCCGCGCTCCCTCGTTCGCGGTGAGTGCGGGGCCGAACCTGTTTGTGCCGAAAGGACTTTCTAGCCCAGGCGCTCGATGATGGTGACGTTCGCGGTGCCGCCGCCCTCGCAGATGGTCTGCAGGCCGTAGCGTCCACCCGTCCGCTCGAGCTCGTTGAGCATCGTCGCGAACAGCTTGGTGCCGGTCGCGCCGAGCGGGTGCCCGTTCGCGATCGCGCCGCCGTTGACGTTGACCTTCGCCGGATCCGCGCCGATCTCCTTGATCCAGGACAGCACGACGGGGGCGAACGCCTCGTTGATCTCGATGACGTCGATGTCGTCGATGGTCAGGCCGGTCTTCTCCAGCGCGTACTTGGTCGCCGGGATCGGCGCGCTGAGCATGAGGATCGGCGAGGCGCCGCGGGCGCTGAGGTGATGGATCCGGGCGCGGGGCTTGAGCCCGTGTGCCTCGACCGCGGCCTCGGAGGCGAGCAGCGTCGCGCTCGCACCGTCGGAGATCTGGCTGGCCAGCGCCGCGGTGAGGCGTCCACCCTCGGTCAGGGTCTTGAGTCCGGCCATCTTCTCCAGGCTGGTCTCGCGGGGGCCCTCGTCGATGCTGAACTCGCCGACCGGCACGATCTCCTTGTCGAAGCGTCCCTCGGCGATCGCCTTGCGTGCGCGCTCGTGGCTCTGCAGCGCCCAGCGCTCCATCTCCTCGCGGCTGATGTCCCACTTCTCCGCGATCAGCTCGGCGCCGTGGAACTGCGAGACCTCCTCGTCGCCGTAGCGGTGCTCCCAGCCCTTCGAACCCTTGAACGGGGTCTCGAAACCGAACTGCTCGCCGACGACCATCGCCGAGGCGATCGGGATCATGCTCATGTTCTGGACGCCGCCGGCCACCATCAGGTCCGCGGTCCCGCTGAGGATCGCCTGGGCCGCGAAATGCAGTGCCTGCTGGCTCGATCCGCACTGACGGTCGACGGTGACCCCGGGCACCTCCTCGGGGTAGCCCGCCGCCAGCCACGCGGTGCGGGCGATGTTGCCGGCCTGCGGACCGATGGCGTCGACACAGCCGAAGACGACGTCGTCGATCTCGTTCGGGTCGACCTGGTTGCGCTCGAGCAGCTGCTTGATCACCCCGGCGCCGAGGTCCGCGGGGTGCACCGCGGAGAGGGCGCCGCCCTTCTTTCCGACAGCGGTGCGGATGGCGTCAACAATGTATGCCTCAGGCATGGAAACTCCCTACGAATCGGACCGTGACTGCGGGCTCGAGAGCCCGTCGAGCACAATGGCGAGATACTGCTTGGCGACCGTTTCCGCGGTCATCGGGCCTCCCGGCCGGTACCAACGCACCGGCACCCAGACGGTGTCGCGCATGAAGCGGTACACCAGCTCCACGTCGATGTCGGGGCGGAAGCTGCCGTCCTCGATGCCGGCCTCGAGGACCGAGACCCACAGGCCGCGGAACTCCTTGTTGCGCTCGGTGATGTACTCGAAGCGCTCGTTGCCGACCAGATGCTTGGCCTCGTCCTGATAGATCGCGACCGCGGCGTGCGAACCGTCGATCGCCTCGAACGACGCGACCACCATCGCCTCGAGGGTGGCGCGCGATCCGAGCCCGGCCGCGACGATGTCGCGGTAGCGGCCGAACAGCTCGTCCAGGAAGCCCTTGAGGATCTCGTCGACCATCGACTCCTTGGAATCGAAGTGGTGATAGAGACTGCCGGACAGGATCCCGGCCGAGTCGGCGATGTCGCGCACCGTGGTGGCACGCAGACCGCGCTCGGCGAACAGGGACGCGGCCAGCGCGAGGAGTTCGGCGCGGCGGCCGGACTTGCTGGCAGACTCTTCGGCAGCTCTCGGCGGAGGGGTCACACCCGACAGCGTATCAACCAAGCGCTTGTTAGGGTATTGGGGTGCAGCAAAACACTTGCGCCGTTGTCACCGGTGGATCGGGCGGCATCGGCATCGAGATCACCCGGCGGCTCGCCGCGCAGGGGCTCCCCGTCGCGTTCACCTACCGCTCCGGCGCCGACCGCGCCGCCGCCCTGGTCGAGGAGATCACCGCGGCAGGCGGCCGGGCCCGCGCCGATTCCGTCGACCTGACCGACCGCGAGCGGGTCGCGCAGTGGGCCGCGGAGGTCCGCGCCGAACTCGGCGATCCGTCGGTGCTGGTGCACGCGGCCGGTCCGCACATCCCGATGGTGCACCTGTCCAAGGTCTCCCCCGACACCTACTCCGAGCACCTCGGCGCCGAGGCCACCGCATTCTTCGCGCTCGTGCACGGGCTGCTCCCCGGCCTCCGCGCCACCCGCGGCTCCGTCGTCGCGGTGACGACCGCCGCCACCGACCGCTACCCCGTCCGGGACGGCCTCTCCTCCGGGACCAAGGGCGCCGTCGAGGCCCTGGTCCGCGCGTTCGCCGCCGAGGAGGGCCGGTTCGGTGTCCGCTTCAACTCGGTCGGGCCGGGCATGCTCACCGACGGGATGGCCGAGCGCCTGATGGGCAACGCGGACCTCGACGAGCGCGCGCAGGCGGTCGCGATGAGCCGTATCCCCCTGCAGCGCTTCGGCTCCGCGGCCGACATCGCCGAGGCCGTGTGCTTCCTCGTGAGCGAGAAGGCCGGCTTCATCACCGGCCAGAAGCTCAACGTCGACGGCGGCTACACCGTCTAGGCGGCTCCGCCGCCCGTGCGCGGTTGACGAGTGTCAGGACTCATCCGCCGCGCACAAGCGCGACAGGTATTTTCGTCGCGCCTGATCCAGCCCTCCCGGCGCAGGACCCGCTCGACGTCCTGCGCGACCCCGCACGGGTTCCCGGTGACCTCCTCGAAGCCGAACACCAGCCGAGGCCGGTCGGCGAGTTCGGCCGCGTTGTCGCGCCGGCGGTCCCGGAACGCCACCTCGCGCATGGAGTGCGCCCGGCGGCCGTCGAGGCGAACGATCAGCGGGACACCGTGCTCGGTGTAGTCGCAGTCCTCCCAGAGCGTCCGACCGTCGACCACCACGGGCGCCTGCCGCCGAGCCATTGGCAGACCGTGGGCATGCTCCACATCGACCGCGAAGTGGTACTCGAGCATCGACTGGACGCCCTCGGCCATCAACCGCACAGCCGCCTCGAGCGCCTTCCGGTAGCGGCGCGGGGTCCGCTCCTGCATCCGGCGCCGGATGTCGTCCAACCGGACGCGAGCGTTGGTGACCGTGCGGATCAGGCTGACGTATGCCTCGCGCGCCGAAGGCTGGGCGATGGCGACGTCGAGCGCGGTGTCCGCGCGGGTCGTGCGCGGCGGCAGGAGGTCGGCGGCGCCGATGTGCCGTTGAGCCCGCGACCGATGTACCACCACACCGGGGTGCAGGACACTCCCCTTCGCGGGCACCACGTGGTCGGCATCGACCGCGTGTCCGACCACTGTCGCGGCTTGACCGATCGCGGAGACACCGTAGGGAACGGTGACATGCACGGGGCCGGCCTCGTCCACCGGTGCCATCCCCCACAGCTCTGCCGCGGTCCGGTGGCTGAGCAGCGCCGCGGTCCCACCGTAGAGCAGGGCCGCCTCGAGGATCGCCTCCCGGGTGAGGAGGCCCGAGGTGATCGCGTACACCCCGTGCAACACCCGCTGCCAACGCCCGGTTTCGACGCGCTGCCGTGTTCGCGACGGCGGGAATCCGAGGGCGTGCAGTTGCGCGGCGGTGACCAATCCGTATTGCCGGTCGACGAGGATCTGAAGCGCTGCGGGCGAGAATTCTGCGGGCATGCCGACGACACTGGCGTCGGGCACCGACCGAATCGACGAGTGCGGGCCGGGTTATCCACAGGCGCTACGCGCCTGTGCGTGGTTGACGAGTGCTGACACTCGTGTCCTGTCTCAGGACTTCGCTGACACATCTGTCTCAGAACTTCGCTGACAGGTGGTCGGTAGTGGCTGCGATCGTACGTGGCGATTGAGGGTGAGCTCGCGGGCGACGACGTCACCGATGATGACGGTGACGTCGTCGCCGCGCCAGTGCACGGTCGCGGTGGTGTTCGCCCACTTACGGCCGATGGTGATGGCGTGCCCGTCGAACTGGACGATGCCGGTCGGTGACACCTTCCGGGTCGTGGTGCCGGGCCGGTGTTTGGGTTCGGGTGTCGCGGTGACCACAGGTGTGGCGTCGTAGACCTGTTGGGGTGTCCGGCCATCGAGAGACTGGTGACGGCGGCTGTTGTAGACCGTGCGGTACTTCTCGAGCAGTTCGTCGAGCTCCTCGAGCGTCTCCGGGGTCGCTCTGGCCCGGAGCCACTTCTGCAGCGTCTGATGTGAGCGTTCGTTCTTGCCGCAGGTCTGCGGGTGGTAGATCGACGAGGTGATCGTCTGGACACCGGCGTCCGCGAGTCGCCGTTCCAGGGCCGATGTGCCGCCGCGGTGGCGGGAGGAGAACGCGGTCCCGTTGTCGAAGAGCACTCTGACCGGTAAGCCGTAACCGGCGAACGCCTGCTGCAGCGCCCTCCATGCCTCATCACCGTTCTCGCTTGTGGCGGAGCAGGTTCCGACGTCGAGTCGGGAGTGGTCGTCGAGGATCTGCAGGATGCACACCTTCTCCCCGGTCGCGAGGTAGAACTCCATTCCGTCGATCTGCCACAACCCGCCGGGGTCTGAGTATTCGAAGCGTCGCCGCGGCTTGGGGCGTTTGCGGGGCTCGGCGACGATCTGCCCGCGTTCGGTGAGGATCCGATGGATGCTCACCCGGGAGGGCAGGGGTTCGAACCCCATCTCATCGAGGCGCCAACGGATCGAGATCGGCCCGTTGTCCAGGCCGGCGTCCGCGAGTTCCTTGCGGGCCCGTAGCACCGCCTCGTGCACCACCCCGTCGAACCGGGTCGGGTGATGCAGCGGGGCGGTGCTACGGCGGGTGAATCCGTCGGCGCCCTCGGCCCTGAATCGTCGTAGGTACTTGTAGAACGTCTGCCGGGAGATCTCACGCTCGCGGCAAAAGGCGGCCACGTCGATGCGGTCGCCTCCCGCCACGGACGCGATCGTGGCCACGAACGTCGGATCCATCGAAAACCCTGCTCCGTTCATCCCCGCACCTCACGGGGCAGAACTGGTCAGTGTCAACGATGTCCTGAGACATCAAGTGTCAGCGATGTCCTGAACCACGACACGAGTGCTGACACTCGTCAACCACGCACGGGCGGCGCAGCCGCCTAGGCCCGCTGGCTGGAGATGGAGACGATCTCGCCGGTGAGGTAGGTGGTGTAGTCGCTGGCGAGCATCGCGATGGTCGCCGCGATCTCCCACACCTCGGCCGCGCGGCCGAAGGCCTCGCCCTCGGCCAGCTTGTCGAGCAGTTCCTCGCTGGTCACCTTCGCCAGGAACGCGTGGCGGGCGATGGAGGGGGCGACCGCGTTGATGCGGACGCCGTACTCGGCCGCCTCGATCGCGCTGCACCGGGTCAGTGCCATCACGCCGGCCTTGGCCGCGGCGTAGTGCGCCTGCGAGTGCTGCGCACGCCAGCCGAGCACGGAGGCGTTGTTGACCAGGACGCCGTTGTGCTCGACCGACTTGAAGTACCGCAGCGCCGCGCGGGTGGCACGGAAGGTACTGGTGAGGGTGATGTCGATGACGCGGTCCCACTGCTCGTCGGTCATGTCCACGACCGGCGTCTCGCCGCCGAGCCCGGCGTTGTTGACCAGGACGTCGATGCGGCCGAGCTTCTCGGCCGAGCCGGCGATCAGCGCGTCGACCTGCTCGGTGCTCGAGACATCGCAGACGAACGACTCGACCTGCTGGCCACCGAACTCGGCGGACAGCTTCTCGACGGTCTCGCCGAGGCGACGCTCGTGGAAGTCCGAGACCAGCACGTCGGCACCCTCGAGCAGCGCCCGGCGCGCGGTGGCGAAGCCGATCCCGGTGCCCGCGGCCGCGGTCACGACGACCTTCTTGCCCTTGAGCAGGTTGTGGCCCTCGATCTCGGCGGGAGCGACTGCCAGGGGGGACTTGAGGGATGTGGTCACGGTCGAGCCTCTCGGGGAAGTCCGAGCACCCGCTCGGCGATGATGTTTCGTTGGATTTCGTTCGAGCCGCCGTAGATGGTGTCGGCCCGGCTGAACAGCCACAGCCGCTGCAGATCGTTCAGTTCCTCGCCGGGCTCGGTGTCCTCGACCCCGACCAGTGACGCGGCGCCCTGCACCTCCATCGCGAGCTCGCCGAGGCCGCGATGCCAGTTTGCCCACAGCAGCTTCGCGACGGACGCCTCGCCGCCGTTCGCGCTGGCGTCGACAGCCGCGAGGGTGCGCAGCGCGTGGGCGCGCATGACCTGCAGGCCCATCCAGGCGCGGGAGATCTTGGTGCGGATCGCCGGGTTCCTGGCGGCACCGTTGCGCTCGGCCAGTTCGACGATGGACTCGAGTTCGCGGGCGAAGCCGATCTGCTGACCGAGGGTGGAGACGCCACGCTCGAAGGTGAGCGTGCCCATCGCGACACCCCAGCCGTTGCCCTCGCCGCCGACGACGAGGTCCGCGTCGGTACGGGCGTTGTCGAAGAACACCTCGTTGAACTCGGAGGTGCCGGTGAGCTGGATGATCGGCCGGACCTCGACGCCCTCCTGGTGCATCGGCACCAGCAGGTAGGACAGGCCCTTGTGCCGTGACGACCCCGGCTCGGTGCGGGCGACGACGAAGCACCAGTCCGACAGGTGCGCGAGCGAGGTCCACACCTTCTGCCCGTTGACGACCCACTGGTCGCCCTCGATCCGGGCGGTGGTCGACACGTTCGCGAGGTCGGATCCGGCGCCGGGCTCGGAATAGCCCTGGCACCACAGTTCGGTGACGGTCTTGATACCCGGCAGGAAGCGTTGCTTCTGCTCCTCGGTGCCGAACGCGATGAGCGTCGGGCCGAGCAGTTCCTCACCGATGTGGCTCACACGTGCAGGCGCGTTCGCCCGCGCGTACTCCTGATGGAAGATGATCTGCTGGCTCAGCGTCGCCTCGCGTCCGCCGTACTCCTTCGGCCATCCGAGGCAGGTCCAGCCGGCGGCGGCCAGGTGACGATCCCACTCGAGCCGCTCCTCGAACGCCTCGTGTTCACGCCCCGGTCCACCGAGGCCCTTCAGCTCGGCGAACTTCCCTGAGAGGTTCTCCTCGAGCCATTCGCGCACTTCTTTGGCGAAGGCCGCGTCGGCGGCCCCGCTCTCACCCTGGCTAACGTCCACAGCGATACGGTACCCTACCAAGCACTTGCTTTGTATAGAGGTTCTGCCTCGCCATAGGAGAGATTGTGAGCACAGATGTGACCACCGAGCCGCGGACGACCCCGGCCGCGCTGTGGCGCGCGGCGGAACAATTCGGGTCGAACGAGGCTGTCGCCGACGGATCGGACCGCACCACTTACGCCGAATTGCTCGACCGCGTACGCACCGCCGCGCGGGCGCTGATCGCCAAGGGTGTCGAGGCCGGCGACCGTGTCGCGATCTGGGCCCCCAACACGCACCACTGGGTCGAGGCGTTCCTCGCCGCCCAGTACGTGGGCGCGACGCTGGTCCCGATCAGCACCCGTTACACGGGTCACGAGGCGCTCGATCTCCTCGAGCGCACGCACGCCAAGGCCCTGGTCGTCCCGGCCAGATTCCTCAAGGCCGACCGTCTCGCGAACCTCCTCGACGCCGCGGGCCCCGAGGGCATTCCGGCGCTGAAGCTCGTCGTCCGCACCCCGGCCGACGACCCGGCGGCCGACGCCCCCACGACGACCTTCCCCGGCGGCGAGATCCTCGAGTGGGACCAGCTCGCCGCGGCGGCCGAGCCCGTCACCGTCGAGGCCGCTGACGCGCGGGCCCGCGCCGTCCACCCCGACGACGTCGCCGACATCCTGTTCACCTCCGGCACCACCGGCAAGAGCAAGGGCGTCATGACCGCGCACCGGCAGACGGTCGGTATCGCCGACGCGTGGGCGGACTGCGCCGAGGTGACCGGCGACGACCGCTACCTGGTCGTCAACCCCTTCTTCCACACTTTCGGCTACAAGGCCGGACTGATGGTCTGCATCCTGCGCGGCGCGACGATCGTGCCGGCCGCGGTGTTCGACGTGCCGACCATCATGGCGGCGATCGCCGACGAGAAGATCAGCGTCCTGCCGGGCGCCCCGACGATCCACCAGATGATCCTCGACTTCCCGACCCGCGACGACTACGACCTGTCGAGCCTGCGGATCGCCATCACCGGCGCCGCCGCGGTCCCCGTCGTCCTTGTCGAGCGCCTGCAGTCCGAGCTCGGCTACGACGCGGTCCTCACCGCGTACGGCCAGACCGAGGCGGTCGTGGTGACGATGTGTCGCACCGACGACGACCCGGTCACCGTGTCCACCTCCTCGGGCCGGGCCATCCCCGGTATGGAGGTGCGGATCGGCGAGCACGGCGAGATCCTGGTGCGCGGCGAGAACATCATGCTCGGCTACCTCGACGACCCCGAGGCGACCGCAAAGACGATCGACGCGGACGGCTGGCTGCACACCGGCGATATCGGCGTCCTCGACGAGCGCGGCTACCTCGACATCACCGACCGCCTCAAGGACATGTACATCTCGGGTGGCTTCAACGTCTACCCCGCCGAGGTCGAAAACACCCTCGCCCGTATGGATTCCGTCGCCGAGGTCGCGGTCATCGGCGTCCCGGACGAGCGGATGGGCGAGGTCGGCCGCGCGTACGTGGTGCCGAAGCCGGGCGCCGCGGTGACCGAGGACGAGGTGATGGGGTTCTGCAAGGAGCGGCTGGCGAACTTCAAGATCCCGCGCGAGGTGCGGATCGTCGACGGCCTGCCGCGCAACCCGTCCGGCAAGGTGCTCAAGAACGACCTGCGCGAGGGCAAGGCATGACGTCTCCTTCCGCGCTCCCCGACGAGGGCGACGTCGTCACCTACGAGGTCCGCAATCACGTGGCGTTCGTGACGCTGAACCGTCCGGACTACCGCAACGCGCAGAACTCGGTGATGACCTACGCGCTCGACGCCGCCTTCGAGCGGGCCGTCGAGGACGACGACGTGAAGGTGATCGTGCTGGCCGGCAACGGCGAGCACTTCAGCGCCGGCCACGACATCGGCACCCCCGGTCGTGACCATCACGTGCACTACGAGAACAAGGCCGCGCTGTGGTGGGACCACCTCGGCAAGGACGGCGGCGAGCAGCGGTTCTCCCGCGAGACCGAGGTGTACCTGGGGATGTGCCGCCGCTGGCGGGAGATCCCGAAGCCGATGATCGCGCAGGTCCACGGGGCATGTATCGCCGGCGGCCTCATGCTCGCCTGGTGCTGCGACCTGATCGTGGCCTCCGACGACGCGTTCTTCGCGGATCCCGTTGTCCGGATGGGCATCCCGGGTGTGGAGTACTTCGCGCACCCGTGGGTGCTGGGGTCGCGTTTCGCGAAGGAGATCCTGTTCACCGGTGACCGGTTCTCGGCGCAGCGCGCGTACGAGGTCGGCATGGTCAACCGGGTCGTCTCCCGCGACGACCTCGCGGCCGAGACAAGCGAGCTGGCCGCCCGGATGGCACAGATGCCGCGGTTCGGGCTGGCGCTGACCAAGAAGGCCGTCAACCAGTGCGAGGACCTGATGGGTCAGCGCGCCGGCATGGATTCGGTGTTCGGCCTGCACCACTTTGCCCACGCCCACAACGCCGAGATCGGCCGGGACTCGCTGGGTGGAATGGACGTCAACAGTATGAAAGCGAAGGCGAAATAGTGGATCTCGAACTGGATGAAAAGGCCCGCGCCTTCCAGCTGGAAGTGCGCGAATGGCTCGCGGCCAATGTCCCGGCACAGCCGCTGCCGTCGATGGACACCGCGGAGGGCTTCGAGGCGCACCGCGCGTGGGAGCACAAGCTGGCCGACGCCCGCCTGTCCACCGTCGCGTGGCCGGCGGAGTACGGCGGACGCGACGCCTCGATGATCGAATGGGTGCTCTTCGAGGAGGAGTACTACAAGGCCGGCGCCCCCGGCCGGGTCAGCCAGAACGGCATCTTCCTGTTCGCGCCGACGCTGTTCGAGCACGGCACCGAGGAGCAGCTCGCGCGCATCATGCCGCGCATGTCCCGCGCCGACGACATCTGGGCGCAGGCCTGGTCCGAGCCGGAGGCTGGCAGCGACCTCGCCGGTATCCGCTCGACCGCCCGCCGCACCGAGGGCGGCTGGATCCTCAACGGGCAGAAGACGTGGAGCTCGCGCGCCACATACGCCGACTGGGGCTTCGGCATGTTCCGCACCGACCCGGAGGCGCAGCGCCACAAGGGCCTGACCTACTTCATGTTCCCGCTGAACCAGGACGGCGTCACCGTGCGCCCGATCCCGCAGCTCGACGGCGAGCCGGGCTTCGCGGAGATCTTCTTCGAGGACGTCTTCGTCCCGGACGCCGACGTCGTGGGCGCGGTCAACAACGGGTGGGGCGTGGCGATGAGCACCGCCAGCAACGAGCGCGGCCTGTCGCTCCGCAGCCCCGGCCGCTTCATGTCCGCCGTCGACCGCCTCGTCGAGGTGTGGAAGGCCAACGCGGACTCCACCGACACCGCCGCCCGTGACCGCGTCGTCGACGCCTGGATCGGCGCCGAGGCCTACCGCCTGCACACCTGGGGCACCGTCACCCGCATGCTCGAGGGTGTGCCGCTCGGGGTCGAGGGCTCGATCAACAAGATCTTCTGGTCCGAGCTCGACGTCCGTATCCACGAGACGGCCCTCGACCTGCTCGGCGCCGACGGCGAGCTCGCCGGCCGGTGGCAGGACGGCTACCTGTTCTCGCTGTCCGGCCCGATCTATGCCGGCACCAACGAAATTCAGCGCAACATCGTTGCCGAGCGGCTGCTCGGACTCCCGAAGGCGGATCGATGAAATTCTCCCTGTCCACCGAGCAGCGTGACTTCGCGGACAGCCTCCGCGGCCTGCTCGCCGGCGCCAACACCCCGGCCGTCGTTCGCTCCTGGGGTGAGAACGACACCGCCTCCGGTCGTGAGCTGCTGACCCAGCTCGCCGAGACCGGCGTGACCGCCCTCGCGGTGCCCGAGGAGTTCGACGGCATCGCCGCGCACCCCGCCGACCTGGCTGTCGCGTTCATCGAGCTGGGCCGCGCCGCGGTCCCCGGACCGCTCGTCGAGACCGCCGCCGCGGTCCCGGCGCTGCTGTCCGCGCTGGGCGACCAGTCGCTGGCCAAGCGGTTCCTGCCCAGCATCGCCGAGGGCACCTCGCTCGCGTCGCTGGTGCTCGAGCCGTCCACCCCGCGGGCACTCGACGCGGACCTCGCCGACCCGGTCCTGCGGGTCTCGGGTGACACCCTCGAACTGGTCCGCGCGACCACGCAGCTCGAGTCGGTCGACCCGGCCCGCCGCCTGTTCGAGGTCGAGGCCGTGGAGACCCTGACACAGGGACCCGACGTCGCCGCGGCCGCCGAGAAGGCCTACGACCTCGCGGTTCTCGCGGTCTCGGCGCAGCTGATCGGCGCCGGTCACGCGATGATCGACACCGCCACCGAGTACGCGAAGAACCGTGCGCAGTTCGGTCGTGTCATCGGAAGCTTCCAGGCCGTCAAGCATCACCTCTCCGACGCGAAGGTCGCCGTCGAGATGGCGACCCCGCTGGTGTACGGCGCGGCGATCTCCCTCGCCGAGGGGTCCGACACCATCGCCCGCGACACCTCGGCCGCGAAGGTCGCCGCCGCGAACGCGGCCTACCTGGCCTCACGCAAGGCGCTCCAGGTGCACGGCGCGATCGGTTACACCCTCGAGTGCGATCTGTCGCTGTGGCTGACCAAGGTGCGGGCACTGCAGTCCGCGTGGGGCACCGCCTCCGCGCACCGCGCACGGATTGCGAGCGCGCTGTGAGCGGGGTCGGAGTGTTCACGGAGGAGCAGCTCGAGCTGCGAAAGACGGTCGCCCAGCTGCTGGGCAAGCGCGCCGACGCGGCCGCGCTGCGCAAGACACTCGAGTCCGGCGAGGCGTTCGACCGCGGTCTGTGGGACGTGCTGTGCCAGCAGGTCGGTGTCGCGGCGCTCGCGATCCCTGAGGAGTTCGGCGGCTTCGGCGCGACCCTCGTCGAGCAGCACCTGGTGCTCGAGGAGCTCGGCGCCGCGCTGACACCGTCGCCGATGTTCGGTTCCGCGGTGCTGGCCGCGCAGGCGATCCTGGCGACCGGCAACACCGCGGCGTGCGAGCGGCTGCTGCCCGGCATCGCCGAGGGCTCGTCCGTCGCCGCGCTCTGCTGGGTGGGCCCCGAGGGACATTGGCGCAGTGACGAGGTCGCAGCCGCGGCGTCCGGAAGCGAGGCAGACGGGTACACCGTCTCGGGCACCGCGCACTACGTGCTCGACGGCGATCACGCCGACGTGCTGATCGTCGCCGCCTCGGTCGACGGTGTCATCGGTCTGTTCGAGGTGGACCCGTCCGCCGACGGCGTCGTGCGCCGCCAGCTGCCGACGATGGACCTGACCCGTCCGATGTCGTTGGTGGAGTTCACCTCGGCGCCGGCCGTGCGCCTGACCGAGGGCGACGCGTCCGCGGCGCTCGAGCGGGCCCGCACCGTCGCGATCGTCGCGCTGTCGGCCGAGCAGGTCGGCGCCGCGGCGCGCTGCCTGCAGATGACGGTGGACTACAGCAAGGACCGCGTCCAGTTCGGTCGCGCGATCGGCAGTTTCCAGGCCCTCAAGCACCGGATGGCGGACCTGTACTTCCTGGTGGAGACGGCCCGGTCTGCGTCGTACGCGGCGGTGTACTCGCTCAGTGAGGGCCTGCCGTCCGCGGCTGCGGACGCCGCGGTCGCGAAGGCGTACTGCTCGGAGGCGCTGCTCGCGGTCACCGGTGACGCCATCCAGCTGCACGGCGGCATCGCGATCACCTGGGAGCACGACGCGCACCTGTTCTTCAAGCGCGCCCACGGCAGCGCGCAGCTGCTCGGCCAGCCGGAGCAGTTCATCAAGGAGATGGAGTCGCTCGCGGGCCTGTAGGCGGCTCCGCCGCAGTGGTGCGGTTACGGACGCTGACGACTCCGTAACCGCACCACTGCGCGAAGTGCATCACCAGCGGACCGGCATCTCCTCTAGACCGGTGACGTGGCTGGCGGGCCGGACAGGCAGCGGCCCGTCGGTGGCCAGCTCCATCGCCGGTATGCGTTCGAGCAGCCGCTCGAACATCATCCGGCCCTCCAGACGGGCCAGCTGGTTGCCCAGGCAGAAGTGCGATCCGAACCCGAACGCGATGTGTGGGTTCGGATCCCGGGCGACATCGAACACCTCGGGGTTCTCGAACACCGTCTCGTCGAAGTTCGCCGACTCGAACAGCAGCATGATCTTCTCGCCCTCGCGCAGCCCGGTCCCATGGAACTCGACGTCCCGGGTCACGGTGCGGCACATGTTCTTCACCGGCGACACCCAGCGGAGCATCTCGTCGAGCGCCTGCGGGACCAGCGACCGGTCGGCGACGAGCCTGTCGCGCTGCTCCGGGTTGCGCAGCAACTGCTCCATGCCGCCGCTGAGCACGTGCCGGGTCGTCTCATCGCCGCCGATCAGGATCAGCAGTGTCTCGGCGACGATCTCCTCGTCGGCGAGCCGCTGTCCGTCGATCTCGGCGTGCACAAGAACACTGGTGAGGTCGTTGGTCGGCGCCGCGCGCCGCTCCTCGATAGTCCGCATGGTGAAGTCGACGTACGCTCCGTACGACGACATCATCCTGTCGATCGTGTCCGCGGAGACGTTGCTGCCCTGTCCGTTCATCAGATCGTCGCTCCACCGGAGGAACATCGCGCGTTCCTGCGGCCGCACGCCGAGCATGTCGCCGATGAGGGCCATCGGCAGCGGCGCTGCCAGATCCCGGACGAAGTCGCACTCCCCCCGGTCGATCACCGCGTCGATCAGCTGGTCGCAGATCCGGCCGATGTCGTCGATCTTCGCCTCGATCCGCTTGCGGGTGAAGCCGGTGTTGACCAGCTTGCGCCGCTGCAGGTGATCCGGGTCGTCCATGTCGATCATGTGCGGCAGCGGGCCGATCTCGGGACGGATGCCGCCGGCGTTGGAGAACAGCCCCGCATCGCGTTCGGCGTCCACCACCGCGGTATAGCTCGCCGCCGCCGCCATCCCGGTCCGATCACGGAATACCGGCTCGTTGGCCCGCATCCACGCGTAGTCCCGGCGCGGATCACCGAACTCCCCCGCGTAGAACCGTCCGTCGGCCAGTTCGATGTCGGGTCGCATGCCGTCCACTCCCTCGCTCCGCCGTTCTTCGAACCTGCTCGCACCGGGTGAATCGAGCCTATTCCTGCCAGCGGCATTGCATATCCAAATCGCCGCGGCGGTGGTAGAACAGGTTGCACAACGGAGGGAGTCGCGGTGGACGCGAACGGCACGGGTGCTGTGCGGGGCAAGTCGATCCTGGTGACGGGAGGCGGCAGCGGAATCGGCCTCGGTGTCGCCTCCCTGCTGGCCGGTTCCGGCGCCCACGTGACCATCTGCGGACGCTCCGAGGAGAAGCTGATCAAGGCCGCCGCGTCGGTCACGCCCGCCCACGACGGGTCGATCACCCATCACGCCGCCGACGTCACCGACGAGGACGCGGTGATCGGCGCGGTCGCGGCCGCCGCGGCAGTGACCGGTCGCCTCGACGGGGCGGTGGCCTGCGCAGGCGGCAACGAGACCATCGCCCCGGTGACCCAGATCGACGTCGATGCCTGGCGCCGCACCGTGGAACTGAATGTCACCGGCACCATGCTCACCCTCAAGCACTCCGCCCGCGAGCTGGTCCGCGGCGGCGGCGGATCGTTCGTCGCGATCTCCTCCATCGCGAGCAGCAACACCCACCGCTGGTTCGGCGCATACGGCGTCTCGAAGTCCGGCGTCGACCATCTCGTCCAGCTCGGCGCGGATGAACTGGGCGCCAGCAACGTCCGGGTCAACTGCATCCGACCCGGGCTCACCCGCACCGATCTGGTCGCCCTGATCACCGAGGGCGGGCCACTGCTCGAGGACTACCAGGCCTGCACTCCCCTGCCCCGCATCGGCGAGCCGGAGGACATCGCGGCACTGGCACGGTTCCTGCTCGGCGACGAGTCCACCTGGATCACCGGCCAATCATCAACGTCGACGGCGGCCAGATGTTGCGGCGCGGACCCGATTTCAGCTCGATGCTCGAGCAGGTCTACGGCGTCGACGGCCTGCGCGGCGTGGTGACGCAGTGACCTCCCACAGCGCCACCTCCCACGACGTACTCGGCAAACGCGTCGAAATGCCGGTGCAGATCCGGCAGGCGACGGCGTTCATGGCCATCTACTCGGTCCCGACCGCCCCGGCGCAGGCGCTGATCGACCACACCGGGCTGGAGATCCTCCGGTATCGCCCCGGCCGCGGACTGTGCGCGCTGGTGTTCGTCGACTACGTGGACGGAGACCTGGGCCCCTACAACGAGTTCGGTGTCTGCTTCATGGTCCGCAACCATCGCGACATCGGCAGGCCTTCCGTCGTATCGGACCTCAGGTCGCTGGCGACCGGCCGGGCGGGCGCGCTGATCCATCAGCTGCCCGTCGACGGCGAGTTCACGATGGCGGCCGGTCGTGGGATCTGGGGATTTCCCAAGGTGCTGGCGGACTTCGAGGCCGATCACGCGAGCCGGTCCAAGCGGGCATCGGTCAGCCAGGACGGCCGGCTGATCGCCGAACTGCGCATCAAGCCGGGCTTCGCACTGCCCGGATCGGGAGGCGGCACCGCCGTCGAGGCGTACTCACATCTCGACGGTGTCACCCGGCACACCCCGTGGGACATGAACCCGTCCGGCGTCCGCTCCCGGATCGGCGGCGCGACACTGACATTGGGGTCGCACCCGATTGCCGACGAGCTGCGCGTGATCGGACTGCCGCGCCGCGCGCTGATGACCACCACCATCCCTGACCTGAAGATGACGTTCGGCGACGCGAAAACGGTGTGAGCGTCAGGATTCCAGGATCGTCTTCGCCTTCGCGAGGCTACCCCGGACGTCGTGTGAGTGGAGCTTCTGCACAATGGGATCGGCGAACTTGAACAGGCCGGTGCCGGCCTCGGCCTCCGAAAGCCAGGTCACGCGGGTACCCGCACCGTCGGCGGCGAAGTCCAGTTCGCGCTCGTAGCCGACCTTCGACTTCTTCGAGCGGAACCCGAGATGCTTGTTCGCCTGGTAGTCGGTGAGTTCCTCGGTAGCCTCCAGCCTCAGTCCGGCGACCTTTGCCGTCAACGACATCACCGAACCGACCTCGTCCGGCTTGCCGGATTCCTGCGCGTAATCGACGAGGTTGCTGTTCCAAGCGGGGGCGTTTTCCGGGTTCGACATGTAGTCGAATACCTCCGCGACCGGGCGTGCGATGGTGATCGATTCCTCGGTCTTCAGTGTCTTGGCCATGATGATCCCTGCCTAGCTCCGCTTTTCGTTACCACTGCACCGCGCAACATGATTCGGCGCGGACTCACCCCGGAAACCACTCGGCGTTTCCCGGGAGACGGCTGGCGCAACTCGGCATCGCCACCGTGGCCGACAAGGTCGCCCGGTGCGTGATCCGATGATTTCCCATCGATACTTCTGGCAGTTCCGATAGTAGACCCGCAGGTCGGATGACAATAGTCCCGCTGCCCCGCCGCGCGCCGAATCCGGATGTCGGTCAGCTCAGGGCGATCAGGGCTGCGATCGCCGGGCCGAAGGCGCCGCCGAGCTGGTAGCAGAGGTTGAAAAGGCCGATTGCGGTGGGGCGCTGCGATTCCGGTGCGGCACCGGTCGCATAGACCGACAGCGTGGCCTGCCCGGCGGTGGTGGCGAAAACGGCCAGCGTGGCCGCCAGCAGGAGCAGCGGCGCCCACGGCGCGAGGCAGGCGGTGAGCAGAGCCAGCGTGCCGACGCCGATCAAGGCGGCGAGAACTCGAGCCCGGCCGATCCGCGCCGCGGCGGTGGCCAGCAGCAGGGAGAGCACGGAGCCGATCAGCAGGGCGACGAGCTGGCCGGCTCCGATGATCGAGCTGGACCAGTCGGTCCGATCGCGCAGCAGCTGCGGGATCGTGAACAGCAGTGCGAAGTACGAGGTCGCGAGTGCGCACACGAGCGTCACCGAAAGGGTGAAGGCCGGGCTGCGCAGCAGGGCCGCGGGCACGAAGCCGTCGGGACGCCGTCGGATGTGGGCCGCCAGGAGGGCTCCGATCACCAACGCGGCGGCCACGGCCGGTGCCGGGTACCGGGGAATGAGGACCAGGGCGGTCGCGGTGAGCACGAGCAGTGCCGCGCCCTGCGCGTCGAAGGGGGCGGAGGGAGCGGGTGCGAAGGCCGGCTGGTGGCGGACGACGGCCGGGATGGCAAGGAGAGCCACGAGCGAGATCGCAAGCGCCGCACGCCAGGACGCCACGTCGGCGATCAGCGAGCCGAGCAGCGGCCCCGTCGCGCCGAGGATTCCGAAGCCCGCGGTGATGACGCCCATCCTGCGCGCCGAGCCCGCGAGGGTCATCGCGACGGTGGCCAGGCCCGCTCCACCGACCGCCTGGGCCGCGCGGCCGGCCATCGCCAGCGGCAGCCAGGGCGCCACGGCGACGAGCGCGGTGCCTGCCACGATCAGCGCGGCGCAGACGCCGAGGGTGAGCCGCGGTCCGCGGCGGCGCAGCAGCGCGGCCATCAGCGGGGTGCCGACCGCCATGGCCCAGGCGAAGACCGTGACGAGCCAGGTCGCCGTCGCAGTTCGGACGCCGAACGAGTCGGCCATCTCCGGAAGGATCAGGACCGGGCTGTTCGCACTGGCGGCGAGCGGCGTCGCCAGCAGTGCCAGCCAGAGCGCCGGGATCTGTCGCGCGGGGACGGCGCGGGATTCGTCGGGACGTGTGCGGGTGAGCAGTGTCATGCCGGCTCCTGTCGTTCAACCTTGACTGTCTTAATGTTGAAATAAATAGAAGCAGACAGCTCTCTCGACGTCAAGTATCTTGAGGTTGAGATAAATTGCCGACGTGGAAGGAGAACCGATGAGCGACGCCGTAGACGCGATCCTCGATCAATGGGCCGAGGAGCGCCCCGACCTGGTCGAGGAGTTCTGGCCGGTTCAGCTTTTCGCCCGGGCGCAGCGATTGGCGCGGATCGTGGACAAGTCAGCCAAGGCCACGGCCGCGCAGCACGGCCTCGAGGCAGGCGAGTTCGACGTCCTCGCCACCCTGCAGCGATCGGGGCCGCCCTACGCTCTGACGGCGGGCGCCTTCATCAAGGCCTCGATGGTGACCTCCGGCGCGATCACCAACCGCATCGACCGCATGGAGGCCAAGGGGTTGGTCGAACGCGTGCGAGACGGCGAGGACCGGCGCATCGTCAAGATCCGACTCACCGAGCAGGGCCAGGAGGTGGGGCGCGGGGTGATCGAAGCCCACTTCGCGAACTACGCCCTCCTGCTGGCCGACGTCGATCGAGGGGTGTGCGACGAGACCGCCGACGGACTTCGGCAGGTCCTGGAGGCTCTCGGCGACACCAGCATCGAATGACCCGAATCAGCCTTCGCCGCATCGCGTTCTGATCCCGCCGAAGGCCGCGGACGATATGTCGCCGAAGGGTCTTGCCAACCGGGCTGCGGTGGTGTGTGCTGTCATCTGGACACTTGACCAACACGGTGCCCGATTCCCCGAAAGGATCCCAGTGGTCACGATCAGTCGACGGACTGTGCTCGCGGGTGCCGCGGCAGGCCCCGCGTTCGCCGCGATCGGCGCGGGCCCCGCCCTCGCCTCCACCCCGTCCCCCGCCGGCCGACGCCGCGCCCCGCAGGGCGCCGGACTCCGTGTCGGAGTCGGCATCTCGGACGTGACCGGCCCGGTGGCCGAGAACGGGATGATGGGCTACTCGAGCTTCGAGCAGGTCGCCCAGGGCCTGCACCAACGCACCCGCGCCCGCGCGTACGTGTTCGCCGACGCGGCCGACGCGCGCGTGGTCTACGTCTGCGTCGACACCTGCATGGTCTTCCAGTCCGTGCACGACGCCGTCCTCCGGCGCCTGCACGATGCCTTCGGCGACACGTACACCGAGCGCAACGTGATGCTGACCGCTGTGCACTCCCACGCCGCGTGCGGCGGGGCGTCGCACGACTACGCCTACAACCTGGCGATCATGGGTTTCCAGCAGCAGGTCTTCGACTCCGAGGTCAACGGCATCGTCGAGGCGATCACCACCGCCCACAAGACCCTCTCCCCCGGCTCCGTCGCCTACGGCCGCAGCGAGCTCACCGATGCCAGCGTCAACCGGTCCCGCGTGGCGTTCGACCGGAACCCGCAACGCGACAAGGACTACTACCCACTGGGGATCGATTCGTCGATGCGGACCCTGCGGATCAGTCAGGGCGGCAAGGACATCGGCGCCATCAACTGGTTCGCCACACACTGCGCGTCCCTGACCAACGAGAACTACCTCATCTCGGGCGACAACAAGGGCGCCGCGGCCTATTTCTGGGAGCACGACCTCGAGGGCGTCCGCTACCTGGACGGCGCCCCGGACTTCGTCGCGGCCTTCCCGCAGACCAACTCCGGCGACATGTCGCCCAATCTGCATCTCGAGCCCGGCAAGGGCCCGACCGATGACGAGTTCGAGAACACCCGGATCATCGGCGAGCGTCAGGTCGCCGCGGCGCGCAAGGCCTACGCCGACGCCGACCCGATGTCCTCGACCACCGTCGACAGCCGGGTGATGTACCTCGACATGGCCGATCAGGTCGTCGACGGCCGCTTCACCCCCGACGGGCAGCAGCGCCGCACCGCGCCCGCATGCGTCGGCGCCGCGATGAGCGCGGGCAGCATCGAGGACGGCCCCGCGATCCCGCTCTTCCCCGAGGGCGCTCGCAACCCGATGGTCGATGCGCTCGGCGGGATGAACGCCCCGGTCCCGAACTGGCTGGCGGACGCCCAGGCACCCAAGCTGGTCCTGGTCCCCGTCGGCCTGCTCCCGCCGGACGGCTGGGTACCCCACGTGCTGAAGATCCAGATCATCCGGATCGGCGACATCTACGTGGTCGGCGGGCCCGCCGAGTTCACCATCGTCTCCGGCCTCCGCATCCGCCGCACCGTCGCCGAGGAACTCGGCGTACCCCTCGAGAACGTGATCTTCCAGGGCTACGCGAACTCCTACTCGAGCTACTGCACGACGCCGGAGGAGTACGAGGCCCAGCAGTACGAGGGCGGCTCGACCCTGTTCGGCCGCAACACCCTTCCGGCCTACCAGCAGGGCTACGCCCGGCTCGCGGTCGCCCTGCGCACCGGAGGCGAGGTCCCGCGCGGACCGGCACCCCGCGACATGTCCGCGTTCCAGCCGAACTTCGTCGCCGGCGTCACCTTCGACGAACCCACGCCCGGACGCCGGTTCGGCGACATCCTGGTCCAGCCGAACCCACGGACCGCGGCCGGTGAGCAGGTGGTCGTCGAGTTCGTCACCGGCCACCCCAAGAACAACCTCCGCCACGGTGCGACCTTCCTGGAGGTGCAGCGCCGGGACGGCGGGCGCTGGATCCGGCACGCCGACGACGGCGACTGGTCCACCAAATACCGCTGGCGGCGTGAGGGCCAGAACGGATCGATCGCCCGGATCACCTGGGACGTGCCCGCGGACACCCCCTCGGGCCGCTATCGGATCCAGCACTTCGGCGATCAGAAGAGCCGCGACGGCAAGATCTCCGAGTTCACCGGCACCTCCGCGGAGTTCACCGTCTGACACGCTCTCGCCCGCCTCGAAGCCGAGGCGGGCGAGGGCGTCCGCGGGTCGGACACGAGACCCTGCGCGGTCAGCCCGCGGGGATGACGAAGGTGTCGTTGACGAAGCGCTCCGCGCGACCGGAGAAGGCGACACCGTTCGCGCTGTCCCCGCCGAGAATCCGGTGCACCACGGTGCCCTCCGGAGCAATCACGGTCCCCACACCCGCCGCGGGGCGGTCGATCGTCATGTTCGCGTTCGTGGTGACCACGTAGCGGCCCTGCGCATCCCGCGTCCACAACTTGTACACAATCCCGGGGTTCGGTACCCGCACGTCGTCGGGAAGCAGTGACGGCGTCAACTGTGCGGTGGCCGCGGTCGGCGCAAGTTCACCGCCAGCCGTCGCCGAGGCGAGCCTGCCGAGCTGATCGGGCGCGCCGAGGTCGAGGGTGATGTCCACGAGCTCACTGCGATAGCCGAGCCCCGACTTGAACTCGGACAGCAACTCATTCGTGTCCAACTGCGAGATCATGTAGATGTTCTCGGCGAGGGCCTCACCCAGGCGCGGCGACGCGATCGGCCGCGGCGGCTCGACCGACAGCGCGGCTTCGGACAGGTGGAATCGGCCGATCTCGGTTCCGTTCACGTTCGCACCCGCGCAGGTCGAGGTCTCGACCAGCATCGTGGGCAGCGCGGCGAGGGCGAACCCGGCCGGGAGCATCGCCCGTGCCCTCTCGGCCTGCCCCGGGTCGAGCGGGATCGTGACACCCAGGTTGGCACATGACCGTGCCTCCACGACCCCGACATGCGTCGCGCCAGCTGCGGCCGGATCGGCAGCGGCAGGTGCGACGAGGATCAGGGGAAGGGTGAGCGCACCCATCACACCTGCCAACGCCTGTCGTCGTCCACAGGACACGTGCATCGCGTTCCGCCTCTCTGTCATGAGAACCCTACGGTCTCACCGGATTCACCGGCACCTCAGCCGAGTTCGAGGTCTGAGCCGACTCGCGGCCCCGCCCCGTGAAACGACTGAAGGGCACCTCCCCTCACAGAGGTGCCCTTCAGTCGTCTTCGGTGGTGCCCTACAGCCAGGTGTCCTCGGTCGTCGCGGTGAGGAACGCCTCCAGGTCGTCGCGCCAGGGCGCGGGGACCGTCTTATCCGGCTCGATGCCGGTGTACTGCCCTCGGTAGAACAGCAGCGGACGCTCGGTCTTGATCTCACTCATCGAGTGCACCCGACCGAACACCACGAAGTGGTCGCCGCCGTCGTGCACGGTCTCCACCGTGCAGTCGATGTGTGCCAGCGACCTGTCGATGATCGGTGACCCGAGAGGCGATGCCTCCCAGGAGATTCCACCGAACTTGTCCGGTTCGCGGGAACCGAACCGGGCACACACCTCCTGCTGCTCCTCCGCGAGCACGTTGACGCAGAACCTGCCGCTGCGCTCGATCGCCGCCCAGGACCGCGACGCCTTGGTCGGGCAGAACAGCACCAGCGGCGGATCCAGCGACAGCGCCGCGAACGATTGGCACGCGAAGCCGACCGGCTCGCCGTCGTCGACCGTGGTGATGATGGTGACGCCGGTGCAGAACTGGCCGAGCACGGTGCGGAACTGGCGCGGATCGATCGTCGCGCCAGTCTCTGATGCCACCTCGGAGGAACTCACTACTTCATTCCCACCGTGAAGTCGTGACCCCACAGGCTCACCGCGGTGCTCTCCCGAGCGATCCAGCTGTCATCCTCGACTTCGAGCCCCTCACAACCGAATTCGATATCAAAGCCGCCCGGCGTCTTCATGTAGAACGAGAGCATCAGGTCGTTGACGTGCCGGCCGAGGCTGGCCGACATCTTGACCTTCTTGCGCATCGCGCGATCCAGGCAGAGGCCGACGTCGTCGGAGTTCTCCACCTCGACCATCAGGTGCACGATGCCGGTCGGGTTCGGCAGCGGCAGGAACGCCAGGCTGTGGTGGCGCGGGTTGCAGCCGAGGAACCGGAGCCAGGCCGGGTCTCCGTCGGCGGGCCGCCCGACCATCTGTGGAGGCAGTCGCATCGAGTCGCGCAGCTTGAACCCGAGCACGTCGCGGTAGAACCGCAGCGAGGCCTGGTCGTCGTCCGTGGTGAGCACGACGTGACCGAGGCCCTGCTCGCCGGTGACGAACTTGTGTCCGTACGGGCTCACGATCCGGCGGTGCTCAAGGGCAGCGCCGTGGAACACCTCGAGCGTGTTGCCGGAGGTGTCCTCGAAGACGATCAGCTCGGCGACCCGACGGTCGGCGATCTGGTCGGCCGTGCCCTCCTTGAACGGAACGCCCGCCGCGGACAGGTTGTCCCGGACCTCCTGCAGGTCGGCCGCATTGGCCGTCTCCCAGCCGGAGACCATCAGCCGGTCGCGCTCGCCCGGCACGATCACCAGGCGGGCCGGGAAGTCGTCCATCCGCAGGTAGAGGGAGTTGGCGTCGGTGCCCTTGCCCTCGATCATGCCGAGGACCTTCAGACCGTACTCACGCCAGGCCGCCATGTCGGTGGCCTCGATGCGCATGTACGCGAGCGAACGAATACCCATCAGTTGCCTACCTCTCGGGCGGAGCCTCGGGGAATGTCACTGTCGAGAAGGAAATCACTTGCCAGACGGTTGAACTCGTCGAACTTCTCGAGTTGCGCCCAGTGCCCACAGCCGCCGAACACGTGCAACTGCACCCGCGGGATCATCTTGAGCGCCACCAGCGCACCGTCGATCGGGTTCACCCGGTCCTCGCGGCCCCAGATCAGCAGCACGCGCTGACGCAGCTTGTAGGCGTCGCGCCACAGCATGCCGAGCTCGAACTCGGAGCTCGAGAACGACTTGCCCATCGCTTTCGCCGCCGCGAGCGACTCCGGCGTGCTGGCCGCGGCGAACCGCTCGTCGATCAGCTCGTCGGTGATCAGCTTCTGGTCGAACACCATGATCCGCAGGAACGCCTCGAGGTTCTCCCGCGTGGGCTGGTAGCTGAACTTGCCGAGGTTCTTCACACCCTCGGTCGGGTCCGGCGCGAACAGGTTCACGCTCAGGCCGCCGGGGCCCATGAGCACCAGCCGTCCGGCACGGTCCGGGTAGTCGAGCGCGAACCGCACCGCCGCGCCGCCGCCGAGCGAGTTGCCGAGCAGGTGAACGCGGTCGGTGATCTCGAGGGTGTCGAGCAGGTCCTTCAGCGCCGACGCACTGTGGCGGAAGTACTGCGGGTGCTCGGTCGGCTTGTCGGACTGACCGTAACCGGGCTGGTCCACCGCGAGCACGTGGAACTTCTCGGCCAGCACGGGGATGTTCTTGGAGAAGTTCGACCAGGAGGACGCGCCCGGTCCGCCGCCGTGCAGGAGCACGATCGTCGGGCCGTTGCCGACGCCCGCCTCGTGGTAGTGCAGCTTGAGATCCGGACGGACCTGGGCGTACCTCGAGGTCGACTCGAAGGTGATCTCGGCTTCTGTCGTCGTCACGTCGGCCCGCCTCAGACCATCGTGTCGGTGAGCGGGAGGCCGAACTCGGCGCCACCGAACATGACGTAGGCGCGCTCGGCGTCGTTGGCGGCGTGCACGCGGCCGGCGTGGGCGTCGCGCCAGAAACGCTGGATCGGCGTGCCGTTCGCCAGCGCGGTCGCGCCGGAGTTCTCGAACAGCAGGTCGATCGAGGCGATCGCGCGGCCGGTGGCACGCACCTGGTCGCGGCGCGCCCGCAGTCGCAGTTCGAGCGGAACCTCTTCGCCCGCAAGCAGATGCGCATACTCGTCGGCGACGTTGCCGGAGAGCTGACGCCAGGCGGCGTCGATGTCGCTGGAGGCCTCGGCGATCCGGACCTTGGCGAACGGGTCGTCCTTTGCCTTCTCACCGGCGTAGGCCGCGCGCACCCGCTTGCCCTGGTGCTCGACGTGGGCATCGTAGGCGCCGTATGCCATGCCGACGATCGGAGTGGAGATCGTGGTGGGGTGGATGGTTCCCCACGGCATCTTGTACAGCGGCGCGGTGTTGTTCACCAGGCCGGGCGCGGTCAGGTCGCTCATCGCCTTGAAGCTCAGGAAGCGGTGCCGCGGCACGAACACGTCCTTGACGACGATGGTGTTGGAGCCGGTGCCCCGCAGGCCAACCACATTCCACACGTCGTCGATCTCGTAGTCCTCGCGCGGGATCAGGAAGCTGCCGAAATCGACGGGCCGCCCGTCCTTGATCACCGGTCCGCCGACGACCACCCAGCTCGCGTGGTCACAGCCCGAGGACCAGGCCCACGCCCCGTTGACCTTGTAGCCGCCGTCGACGACCTCGCCCGCGCCCATCGGCGCGTAGGACGAGGAGATCCGAACGTCGGTGTCCTGGCCCCACACGTCCTCCTGCGCCTGCTGGTCGAACAGCGCGAGGTGCCAGTTGTGGATGCCGATGATGCCGGCCACCCAGCCGGTGGAACCGCACGCGCTGGCGATGTTGCGGACTGCCGTGTAGAAGGTCACCGGGTCGCACTCGTAGCCACCCCACTGCTTGGGCTGGACGAGCTTGAAGAAACCGGCCTCCTGCAGCGCCTTCACCGAGTCGTCTGGAATGCGACGCAGTTCCTCGGTCTCCTGTGCGCGCTCGCGCAGCGTGGGCAGAAGCGCATCGATCCTCTGCATCACCTCGTGACTGGCATGGTCACTCACTGGACGCTCCCTCGTGTGTTCGACGGTTCACTGATCCCCTGAGACTAGAACACGTTCCCATTTGTGTCGAGAGGCGGTCACTGCCGCAGGTCAGAAAGCTCAGACTGGATCAAACTGGCGAATCTTCTGGCAAAATCACCTCGACTTCTATAACGTGTTCTAGTACAAGAACGAAGGGATGTGAGGGGCAAAGATGACGCAGAGTAGCGGCGCATCCGGCAAGGGCATTCGCGAGATCGACGTCGGCACCAACCCGACTCGATTCGCCCGCGGGTGGCATTGCATCGGACTGGAGAGCGAATTCCTGGACGGCAAGCCACACGCGGTGGAGGCGTTCGGCACCAAGCTCGTCGTCTTTGCCGACAGCCAGAACAAGCTTCAGGTGCTCGATGCGTACTGCCGGCACATGGGCGGCGACCTGAGCCAGGGCAGCATCAAGGGCGACTCCGTCGCCTGCCCGTTCCACGACTGGCGCTGGGGCGGCAACGGCAAGTGCACGGGCATCCCCTACGCCCGCCGCGTCCCGCCGCTGGCACGCACCCGCAAGTGGATCACGCTGCAGGAGAACAAGCAGCTGTTCATCTGGAACGACCCCGAGGGCAACCCGCCGCCGGAGGACGTGACGATCCCGCACCTGCCCGAGGTGTTCACCGACGAGTGGACCGACTGGCGCTGGAACCGGATTCTCGTCGAGGGCTCGAACTGCCGCGAGATCGTCGACAACGTGGTGGACATGGCGCACTTCTTCTACGTCCACTTCGGGTTCCCGAAGTACTTCAAGAACGTCTTCGAGGGCCACGTCGCCACCCAGTACCTGCAGAACCACGGACGCCCGGACGTGCAGAGCATGGGCACCCAGTACGGCGAGTCCGTGCTGGACTCCGAGGCGTCGTACTTCGGCCCGTCGTACATGATCAACTGGCTGCACAACGACTACAGCGGGTTCAAGGCGGAGAGCATCCTGATCAACTGCCACTACCCGGTCACGCAGGACTCGTTCATGCTGATGTACGGCGTGAGTGTGCAGAAGCCCCAGGGTCTGGACGAGGCCACCACCGACAAGCTCTCGCGCAAGTTCACCGAGGGTGTGGCGATGGGCTTCGAGCAGGACGTCGCGATCTGGAAGAGCAAGAGCAAGATCGACAATCCGCTGCTGTGCGAGGAGGACGGCCCCGTCTACCAGCTCCGCCGGTGGTACGAGCAGTTCTATGTCGATGTTGCCGACGTCGAGGACAAGATGA
Source organism: Rhodococcus daqingensis (assembly GCF_042665615.1). Taxonomy (NCBI): domain Bacteria; kingdom Bacillati; phylum Actinomycetota; class Actinomycetes; order Mycobacteriales; family Nocardiaceae; genus Rhodococcus; species Rhodococcus daqingensis. The sequence continues at coordinate 244,034 of NZ_JBHTCS010000010.1, forward strand.
CGCAGCGCTTCGAGTTCGAGATCGACACCACCAAGGCCGTTGAGGCCTGGCAGCGTGAGGTCGAGGAGAACCTGGCCCGTCAGGCGGAGGAGAAGGCCGCCGCCGAGTCCGCGAGCAAGTCGGGCGTGTGACGATGTCCTCGACCTGGGCCAAGGCCCCCGACTTCGCCGACAGCCCGGCCCGGGTCGAGGCCGTCCGCGCACAGACCGCCGTCGACCTGCGCACCTATCTCGAGGACGGACTGCAGGAGGTGGAGTGCCGCGCCTGCGGCACCTGCGTTCTCGTTCGAAAGAACAGCTTCAAGCACACCAGTATCCAGTGGCAGGCCGACCCGGCGCAGGTGTGTCCGGAATTCACCAGCTCCGGCGGGCGAACCGGGTCTCAGCAGACCTGCCCGCGACTGCTGAACAGCATCAACCATGCGGTCATGGAGGGCATCCTCGAGGTGCGCGACACCGACGCCGGGTAGCGGACAGAAACACAGACGAGAGAGGGCGCGCATCCGGATGGATGCGCGCCCTCTCTCGTCCCGTGTTGCGCTGGGGTGCGGCCCGCCTAGACCGCCGCCGCTTCCCGTTGCAGCTCGAGCGCGATGTCGATCAGCTGGTCCTCCTGGCCGCCGACCAGCTTGCGCTTGCCCGCCCGCACGAGCAGTTCGGCGGCGGAGACGCCGTACCGCGCCGCCTGGCGCTCGGCATGCTTGAGGAAGCTGGAGTAGACCCCCGCATAGCCCATCATCAGGGCCTGGCGGTCGAGCAGACACTCGGCCGGCATCGCCGGGCGGACAACGTCTTCCGCGGCATCGGCGATCGCGAAGAAGTCGACTCCGGTCTTGACGCCGATCTTGTCGCAGACACCGACGAACGCCTCGACCGGCGCGTTGCCCGCACCCGCACCGAAGCGACGGGTGCTGCCGTCGATCTGCTTGGCGCCTGCGCGCACCGCCGCGATCGAGTTCGCCACCCCGAGACCGAGATTCTCGTGTCCGTGGAAACCGACCTGGGCGTCGTTGCCGAGTTCCTGCACGAGCGCTTCGACCCGGTCGGCGACCTGCTCGAGTACGAGCGCACCCGCGGAGTCGACGACATACACGCACTGGCAGCCGGCGTCGGCCATGATCCGGGCCTGCGCCGCGAGCTTCTCGGGCGGAACGGAATGCGCCATCATCAGGAACCCGACGGTCTCGAGGCCACGCTCGCGGGCCAGACCGAAGTGCTGGATGGCGACGTCCGCCTCGGTGCAGTGGGTCGCGATGCGGCAGATCGACGCGCCGTTGTCCTGCGCCTCGATGATGTCCTCCTTGATGCCGAGTCCGGGCAGCATCAGGAAGGCGATCTTCGCCCGCTTCGCGGTGTCCACCGCGATCTTGATCAGTTCCTGCTCGGGCGTCTTGGAGAAGCCGTAGTTGAACGAGGACCCGCCCAGGCCGTCTCCGTGGGTGACCTCGATGACCGGCACGCCCGCCGTATCGAGTGCGCCGACGATTGCCCGCACCTCGTCGCCGGTGAACTGGTGCCGCTTGTGGTGCGACCCGTCACGCAGGGAGGTGTCGGTGACCCGGATGTCCCAGGAACTGTCGAAATGAATGGGGTTGTCCCACTTCGCCTTGTTCTCGCTCATGTCGCTCACGCCCTCACCGTCAGGAGCTGCTGGGCGATCTCCTCGCCCACCTTGGTTGCTGCCGCGGTCATGATGTCGAGGTTGCCCGCGTACGGCGGCAGGAAGTCGCCAGCACCCTCGACCTCCACGAATGTGGTGACCGTGGCGTGGCCGCCCGAGACGACGCTCGGCTCGTCGAACTGGGGCTCGTTGAGCAGTCGGTAGCCGGGCACGTACTGCTGGATATCGGCGACCACCCGATGGATGGACTCGGTGATCGCGTCGCGGTCCGCGTCCTCGGGAATGGCGCAGAAGATGGTGTCGCGCATGATCATCGGCGGATCGGCCGGGTTCAGGATGATGATCGCCTTGCCCTTCGCGGCTCCGCCGATCACCTCGACACCGCGGCTGGTGGTCTTGGTGAACTCGTCGATGTTCGCGCGGGTTCCGGGGCCGGCCGAGACCGAGGCGACGGACGCGACGATCTCGGCATACGGCACGGCGACGACGCGGGAGACCGCGTACACGATCGGGATGGTGGCCTGGCCACCGCAGGTGATCATGTTGACGTTCGGCGCGTCCAGGTGCTCACGCAGGTTGGCGGGCGGGACCACGGCGGGCCCGACGGCGGCCGGGGTCAGGTCGACCGCCCGGATGCCCAGCTCGGCGTACTTCGGCGCCGCCTCGCGGTGCACGTAGGCCGAGGTGGCCTCGAACACCATGTCCGGCTTCTCGGCCTGCGCCAGCAGCCAGTCGACGCCCTCGGCCGACGTCTCGAGACCCATCGTGCGGGCCCGCGCGAGGCCCTCACTGGCCGGGTCGATGCCGATCATCCAGCGTGGCTCGAGCCATTCCGAGCGCTGCAGCTTGTACAGGAGGTCGGTGCTGATGTTGCCCGACCCGACGATGGCGACGGATGCCTTCTTCGATGCCACTGATCTCTCCTTCGTAGCCTGCGGGTGATCACTACCTGAACTGCAGCGACACGGAACCGTGTCCGGTGAAGTCGGGTGAAGCCGGCCTGGAGGGTGAATCCGCAGCGGATGTCGTACCCGCGCACGGACGATCGGTGATCTCGGTGTGCAACTCGGTCGAGAGCATCATCGAGTCCCTTCGTCGGTACCTGGCGGGCTACACGGCTCCGCGCTGCGCGGCATGCGCGCCGGCCCGGCGGCCGGAGTAGACGCAATCCGCGAGCGAGAGTCCGCTGACATACGAGTTCGAGCAGATCCCGACCGCGGTCCGGCCCGCCGCGTACAAGCCCGGAATGGCCGCACCCGCGGTGGAGGTGACCTCGCCGGTCTCCTCGTCCACGACCAGGCCTCCGAGGGTGAGCATCGGCAGCGGATTGGTCAGGCTCTTCTTCAACGACACGTCGAACAGTGAGAACGGCGCGGTGCGCACCGGCCGCACGAAGTCGGCGGGCTTGCCCATCGGGTCTGCCCCACCCGAGGCGATCGCGTCGTTGTGCGCCGCGACCGTCCCGGCCAACCCGGCCGCGTCGATCCCGACCTTTGCCGCGACCTCGTCGAGGGTGTTGCCCACGGTGCGTTCGGTGCGGAGCAGGGTCTCGGCCTGTACGCGCTGGAACCACATGGTCTGGGTGCCGAGCTGCGAGCGTGCCTCCGCGACGAGTTCGGCGTCGGCGAGCAACCAGCCCTGCCCGGAGTTCTCGGCGATCATCGCGTGCCCGAGAGCGGCCCCGTACCGGGACTCATCGACCATCCGGTTGCCCTTCTCGTTCACGAGCACCGAACCGAGGAACGCGCCGGGCGGGACAATGAAACGCCAGGCCGAGATGTTGCCGAGCTTGTCGGTCGCCGCGCCGACGGCGGTACCCATCTGGATACCGCTACCGTCGTCGCCCGCGGTGCCGAGCGCCAGGCCCCCACGGTAGGACGGCGCGTGTTCGGCGACGAGTTCGCGGTTCGCGATGAACCCGCCTGCGCTGAGCACCACACCCGATCGGGCCTGGATGCGGATCAGCTTGGCGTATCGCGCCTCGATCGCCTCGATCCTCTTCTGCAGGACCCGGCGCATCGGCGGGTAGTAGATACCCGGCTTGGCGGAGAGGGAGGTCAGCACCGAATGCCGGGCGCGCACCCTCTTGGGCGCCCCGCGCAGGCTCAGGCACTTCACGCCGACCACGGTCCCAGTGTCGTCCATGATCAGCTCGCTCGCTCGGGTTTGCTGCTCCAATCGGACGCCCCTCGACAACGCCGAGGCGATCAGGGGCCCGTAGAGCATCTTTCCCGACGTCCCCTTGCCCTTGGCCCGGTGGCCGCGGGGGGCGGGCTTCGCGACGTCGCGGAATCCGCCCGCCGCCTCGCTTCCCGAGTAGTACAGGTAGTGGCGGTTGCTCGGGTACGAGGTCTTGTAGGGGCACAGCGACGCCTCGAACGGCACGCCGTGTCCGGACAACCAGTCGATCATCGCCGGGCTCTCGTCGCAGAACTTGCGCAGCGTCGACTCGCTCACGGCGTCCCCGACCTCGCGACTGAGATAGGCGAACATCGCATCCGAGGTGTCCGCCACCCCGGCCTGCTTCTGCACCCACGTCCCGCCGCCTGCGTAGACGATGCCGCCCGAGATCGTGCTGGCCCCACCGCCGCTGCAGCGGTCGAGCGCGATCACGTCGGCGCCCGCGTCGACGGCCTCCAGAGCGGCGGAGACACCCGCCACGCCGACCCCGACCACCACGACATCCGCGGAAAGGTCCCAGGACACCGCGCACCGCCTTCCGCGTAGCTGCAACGTGTTTTCGTTTGGTTCCGGTTGTCAAGACACAGATCGGCAATACTTCCTGGCAGAAAGCATGGACTGAGACCCACATCATTCTATAACGTGTTCTACATGAGCAAGCAGGAATACGACATCGTCGTTGTCGGTAGCGGCGCGGCAGGCATGACCGCGGCCCTGACCGCCGCCCACCAGGGTTTGAGCGTCGTCATCGTCGAGAAGGCCGCACACTACGGCGGATCCACCGCCAGGTCCGGCGGCGGCGTCTGGATCCCCAACAACGAGGTGCTCGAGGCCGACGGTGTCACCGACACCCGCGAGGCAGCCCGCGAGTACCTGCACAGCATCATCGGCGACGTCGTCGCGCCCGAGCGGATCGACACCTACCTCGACCGCGGGCCGGAAATGCTCTCGTTCGTGATGAAGAACAGCGCGCTGAAGCTGCAGTGGGTGCCCGGCTACTCGGACTACTACCCGGAGGCCCCCGGCGGACGCCTCGGCGGCCGCTCGGTGGAGCCCACGCCCTTCGACGGCAACCAGCTCGGCGACGACCGCAAGAACCTGGAGCCGGACTACGTCAAGGCCCCCAAGAACTTCGTCATCACCCAGGCCGACTACAAGTGGCTGAACCTGTTGATGCGCAACCGCCGCGGCCCCATGCGCGCGATGAAGGTCGGCATGCGATTCCTGGCCGCCAAGGCCACCGGCAAGGACCTGCTGGTCCGCGGGCAGGCCCTGGTCGCCGGCATGCGCATCGGTCTGCGCGACGCGGGCGTGCCGATCCTGCTGAACACGCCGCTGACCGAGCTGTACACGGAGGACGGCGCCGTCCGCGGCGTGAAGGTGCTCGTCGACGGCGAGGAGCAGGTCATCCGCGCCAAGCACGGCGTCGTGTTGGGCTCGGGCGGCTTCGAGCACAACGAGGAGATGCGCAAGCAGTACCAGCGCGCCCCGATCACCACCGAGTGGACGGTCGGCGCCAAGGCGAACACCGGCGACGGCATCGTGGCCGGCCAGAAGGTCGGTGCCGCGGTGGACTTCATGGACGACGCCTGGTGGGGTCCGTCCATCCCGCTGACCGGCGGCCCGTGGTTCGCCCTGTCCGAGCGGACCCTGCCCGGCTCGATGATGGTCAACACCCGCGGCAAGCGGTTCGGCAACGAGGCCGCCCCCTACGTCGAGGCCACCCACATGATGTACGGCGGCAAGTACGGCCAGGGCGAGGGCCCGGGCGAGAACATCCCGACCTGGATGATCCTGGACCAGCGCTACCGCAACCGCTACACCTTCGCGGGCATCACGCCGCGCTCCCCCTTCCCGGGTCGCTGGCTCAAGGCCGGGATCGTGGTCAAGGCGGGCACCATCGCCGAACTCGCCGAGAAGACCGGCCTGCCCGTCGACGCCCTCACCGAGACGGTCGAGCGCTTCAACGGCTTCGCCCGCAACGGCAAGGACGAGGATTTCGGTCGCGGCGACAGCGGATACGACGCCTACTACGGCGATCCCCGCCTGAAGAACCCGAGCCTGGCGGAGATCAGCAAGGCCCCCTTCTACGCGATCAAGATGGTGCCCGGCGACCTGGGCACCAAGGGCGGCATCCAGACCGACGTCGACGGCCGCGCGCTGCGCGAGGACGGCACCGTCATCGAGGGCCTGTACGCGGCGGGCAACGTCAGCGCGCCGGTGATGGGCCACACCTACGCCGGCCCGGGCGCGACCATCGGACCCGCGATGACCTTCGCGTACCTCGCGGTCCTCGACATCGCCGCGAAGGCGAAGTCGGGCGCGAGCGCCGAATCCTCTACCGCCCCTGCTACTTCGAACTGACAGGAAGCTACGTTGCCCATCGACCCCGACATCGCGATCGGCGCCGAGCTGCCCACCCAGGAGTTCTCCTGGACCAGCTCGGACGTGCAGCTGTACCACCTCGGCATCGGAGCCGGCGCGCGTCCGCTCGACGCCAAGGAGCTGCGTTACCTCGAGGACGGCAAGCCGCAGGTGCTGCCGACCTTCGCCACCGTGGTGGCCAACATCCATGCCACCGAGGCGCCGAAGGTGTCCTTCCCCGGCGTGGAGATCGACCTCGCCAAGGTGGTGCACGGCAGCCAGGAAGTGACCGTGCACCAGCCGATTCCGTCCGAGGGAAGTGCACGCACCACCACCCGGATCTCCGAGGTGTGGGACAAGGGCAAGGCCGCGGTCATCGTCCAGGAGTCCACCACCACCGACCTGGACGGGAACCCGCTGTGGACCGCGCGGTCGTCGATCTTCGCGCGCGGCGAGGGCGGCTTCGGTGGCGAGCGCGGCCCGTCGGAGTCCGTCGAGCTGCCCGACCGGGCCCCCGACTTCGAGGTCGAGGCACCGATCCTGCCGCAGCAGGCGCTGCTGTACCGGATGTGCGGCGACCGCAATCCGTTGCACTCAGATCCCCAATTTGCCAGCGCGGCAGGCTTTCCTGCGCCTATCCTGCATGGGTTGTGCACGTACGGAATGGTCTGCAAGGCCGCCGTCGACGCCGCGTTGGACGCTGACACATCGAAGGTCAAGGGCTACAAGGCCCGCTTCGCCGGGGTGGTCTACCCGGGCGAGACCCTCAAGATCCGGATCTGGAAAGAAGCCGGCCAGTTGCTCATCTCGGCAAGCGTTCTCGAGCGCAGCGACTCGCCTGCCCTGGCCGACGTGGTCCTCACGCTCGCCTGATCCAGCGAGCACGACAAGGCCGGTCGGCCGTTCCCAGCACGGCCGACCGGCCGCCCAGCTCCAACGAAAGCAACTCCCCCTCTCTCACATACGACTGGAGTAAACGCATGCCGGAATCGAACGATAAGCGTCTCGGCTTATCCAGGCGGGGATTCCTCGCTGCAGGGGCGGGGGCCCTGGCAGCGACGGCGGCGGGCGCGTGGACGCCCGTCTATGCCATTCCGTTCGGCTCGTCGGGCTCGGCAGGCGGCTCGGGTTCGCTTGGCGGGCCGACGCTTCCCGCACCGCCGAACTTCCCGGACGGCATCGAACTCGCGCAGCAGGCGTACCAGAACTGGTCCAAGGAGATCATGCTGGACTCCGTGTGGACGTGTCATCCCAAGTCCCCCGAGGACGTTGTCCGCCTGGCGAACTGGGCGCATGCCAACGGGTACAAGCTGCGCCCGCGCGGCGCCATGCACGGCTGGACGCCGCTGACCGTCGTCAACGGTGCCCCCGTCGACAAGGTCATCCTGGTCGACACGATGAAGCACCTGAACGGCATCTCGGTCAACGCAGGCGGCTCCCCGGCGACCGTCACCGCGGGCCCGGGTGCCACCCTGGACGCGATCACCACCGCGCTGCAGGCACAGGGCCTCGGCTTCGCGAATCTCCCCGCTCCGGGCGTGCTGTCCATCGCGGGCTCGCTGGCCGTGGATGCACACGGCGCCGCCCTGCCCGCCGCAGGGCAGGGCACCGTACCCGGTCACACCTACGGGTCGCTGAGCAACCTGGTGACCTCGCTGACCGCGGTGGTCTGGGACGGTTCCGCCTACGTGCAGAAGACCTACTCCCGCAACGATCCTCAGATCAAGCCGCTGCTGACCAACCTCGGTCGCACCTTCCTCACCTCGGTGACCCTGCAGGCTGGCCCGAACTTCCGGATGCGGTGCCAGAGCTACACCGACATCAAGTGGACCGAGATGTTCGGCGCCAAGGGCGCCCCCGGCCGCACCTTCGAGAGCTACGTCGCACAGAACGGCGGCGTCGAGGCCATCTGGTACCCCTTCACCGACAAGCCGTGGCTCAAGGTGTGGTCGCTCGCGCCGAACAAGCCCGCCGGGTCTCGCGAGGTCACCGGCCCGTACAACTACCCGTTCTCGGACAACCTGCCCGAGGTGATCACCGACCTTCTCGGACAGATGAATGCGGGCGCTCCCGGCATCGCACCGCTGTTCGGCCAGACGATGTACACCACCACCGTCGCCGGGCTCGCCGCGACCAACGCCAACGACATCTGGGGTTGGTCGAAGGACATCCAGTTCTACATCAAGGCCACCACGCTCCGTCTGACCGAGGGCGGCGGCGCGGTCATCACCAATCGCGCCAACATCGGTCAGGTCATCCACGACTTCACCCACTGGTTCAACGAGCGCATCGAGTTCTACAAGTCCAAGGGCCAGTACCCGCTCAACGGTCCGGTCGAGATCCGCTGCTGCGGCCTCGACCAGGCCGCGGACGTCAAGGTCCCGTCGGCAGGCGCTCCGACCATCTCGGCGATGCGTCCGCGCCCGGACCATCCCGAGTGGGACACCGCGATCTGGCTGAACGTGCTCGGCGTCCCGGGTACCCCCGGCATGTTCGAGTTCTACCGCGAGATGGAGCAGTGGATGCGCTCGCACTACACGGGCAACGACTACACCTTCCGCCCCGAGTGGTCGAAGGGCTGGGCGTTCGGCGCGAACCCGTACACCGACGGCGCAATCATCGGCGGCGCGCTTCCGCAGAGCTACCGCGACGGCGTGCCCGCGAGCGACAACTGGGACACCGCACGGGCGACGTTCAACACGCTCGACCCGCACCGGATCTACAGCAACTCCTTCATGGATCAGCTGCTGCCGTAACCGCTGGACCCGTCAGGGGCCGTGCTCGCCGATCGCGAGCGCGGCCCCTCGTCGTTTCCCATTCCCGTATAGGGCGCGAGGACGAGCGCGTACACCGCGAGGCAGGCGAGGGGCGCGACCAGCGGTATCCAGGGGATCTCGGCGGGCAACAGGAAGACCGAGACCGTCACGGACGCCGTCACGACGGCCACCGCCACCACCAGGCCGGATTCGGCCGCCGGGACCACCGGCGCGTGCGCGGCATGGGCGGCCAACACGAAGATCGTCGCCCCCACGCCGGCGAGGCCCGCCTGCACCGGTGTCGGGTCGCCCAGTACCAGTGCCAGCAGCGCCGCCTGTACCGCCCCGACGACCGCGATCCTGCTCCACCTGGCGATGAGCACCCCGATGGCGGCGAGCCCGGCCGCAACCAGCGCCGGTGCCGGAGCGTGCGGAACGACGGCCGCACTCATCGACCACCCGGCGGCGAGGGCCATCACCCCAGGCGCGGGCAGTTCGGTCATGGCGGCACCACCACCGGCCTGCGTCGGCGGCCGAGCCCGGCCAGCACCCGTTCGAGCGCCGTACCCTCCTGCCAGCCGACCACGTCGATGCCGAGGACGCCGAGATCCCGATACATGTTCCTGCGTTCGAGACGCCACATCCTGGCGACGGCCGGTGCGAGCTCCTCGACGAATGGCGGGCCGGTGAGCACGTCGACGACGGCCACAGAACGGCCGCGCTTGCGGAGATCGATGAGGGACAACGCAAAGTCCGTGTCCAGCAGGGTGGAGAAGGCAATCACCGCGGCGCCGGGCGGCACGGCGGGACGCGGCACGAGGGTGCCCTCGAGCGGCAGGGTTCGCTCCCCCGATCCCAGCACGACCTCGACGATGCGGTAGAACTGCCGGCGGCCGAGATCTGGTCCGAGCCACCGGGATCGGGCTCCGAGCACCACGACGGCAGCGCGGTCGCCACGCCGCAGCGCCGCCTGCACGACCTGGCAGCCGCCTCGGACGGACCGTTCCAGGCTCTCGTCCGCGGGCCCTGGGGCCTGGGCGTGCGCATCGATCAGCACGACGACGTCCGCCGCGCGGTCCGTCCGGCGTTCGGTGACGTGCAGGGCGCGGCGTCGCGCACTCACCGGCCAGTTCACCGCTCGCAGTTGATCTCCCGGCACGTAGGCACGGATGTCCGCGTACTCGACCCCGGGCCCGTGCCGATCGGTCGGATGGGCGCCGAACCGATCGGGCAGGTCCGTCGGCGGGATCCCGGGTTGGCCCGGATCCACCAGCGGGAAGACATCCACCCTGGCCACCTCGGCCACCGCGGTACCCGCCAGCAACCCACCTGCCGCGGTCGTGTCGACGGCCACCCGCGGCCGATAACTCCCCCATCGCCCGGCCGTGATCAGCAGGCTCGTCTGCGCTGTGGTCGGGTCCTCGCCTTCCCGGCCGAACTCCAAACCCCGCTGCGGAATCGCCCGGACGACGCAGGCCGACCGTCCGGCCGCCTGGTTCGCCGTGACCGTGAGCCGCACCGCCTCTCGCTCGAACATCCGGACCGCTGCGGGTTCACCGAGCACGGTCACCTGTTCGGCGGGGCGGGGCAGGAGGGCGCGCGCCGCGAGCGCGCCGAGCATCGCGGCGGCGAAGGCCAGCAGCTCCGGCCGCCCACCGACGAGCGCGACGACCAGCGCGGTCGCCGAGCAGGTGGCCAGGGCCGCCGCCGCGGGCGAGGCTCGCCACTCGATGGTGCTCACGAGCTCGCCCTGGGCACCGGCAGCCGGCGCAGGATGTCGGCGACCACCTCTTCGGGGTGAATCCTGCGCACCCACATCTCCGGTCGCAGCGAGATCCGGTGCGCCATCGCGGGCCCGGCCAGCGCCTTGACGTCCTCGGGGATGACGTAGTCCCGGCCGCCCAACAGGGCTCGTGTGCGGGCGAGCTGAACGAGGTCGAGCTCGGCCCGAGGGCTCGCGCCCACCTCCACCTGGGGATGTGAGCGTGTCGCGGCGGCCAGCGACACGACGTACCGGAGCACGTCCGGGTGTACGGAGACCTGTTCGACACTGGCTCGCATGGCGTGCAGTTCCTCGGCCGTCACGACCGCCCGCAGGGTCACCACGGCGGCCCCGCGGTCCAGGCGACGCTGCAGCATCGCCTGTTCGTCTTCGGCGCCGAGGTAACCCAGCCGCAGCCGCAGCATGAACCGGTCGAGCTGCGCTTCCGGCAACGGGTAGGTCCCCTCGTACTCGATCGGGTTGTCGGTGGCGAGCACGATGAACGGCTCCGGCAGCCTGCGGGTGACACCGTCGATGCTGACCTGACCCTCGGCCATCGATTCCAAGAGCGCCGCTTGGGTTTTCGGTGGCGTTCTGTTGATCTCGTCGGCGAGCAGGACGTTGGTGAACACCGGTCCGGCGCGGAACTCGAACCGTCCCGACTGCATGTCGTAGACGGTCGAGCCGAGCAGGTCCGCGGGCAGCAGGTCGGGCGTGAACTGGACGCGGGTGAACTCCAGCCCCAGCGCGGCCGCGAAGGATCGCGCGATCAACGTCTTCCCCAGCCCGGGCAGGTCCTCGATCAGCAGGTGTCCACCCGCCAGGACCACGAGCAGCACGGTGGTGATCGCGTCCCGCTTGCCGACCACCACCCGCTCGACCTCCGCGAGCACCGCCTCGGCTCGGGCCGTGGTCGCCTGCGTCGCGGCGGTCACAATCGCTCCAGCCGGGTCAGGATGCGCTCGAGCGCGCCGCGCCCGGGACCCGGGCCGCCCGGGTCGCCCCGGCCCGCTCCCGTCGGGTCCACCCACTGCCACAGGTCCGCCCCGAACGCCGCCACTCCCGCCGACCCGATCTCGGCGTGCGCCCGGGCCGCGCGCGGCCCACTCGCGTGCATGTACTCCCGGGCGAGCATCGGACGCAGGTGCCGGTCCCAGTCCGCGCGCGAACCATCCGCCCAGCTCACCAGCGTCTCGGTGCGAAGCCGCCAGCGCCGCAACATCTCCTGCTGGGAGTTCTGGGCCGGGACGTCTTCCTCGGGCGTCCGCGCCGCGTCCACGGCCCGACGCATCGCGAAGATCACGACGGCCGCCGACAGCCCCACCGCGATCAGCCACGGTGCCGACCCCCCGACCCGCAGCGTCGCCAACTCGAGCATCGCGACGAGGCCGATCCCGATCACGGCGATGCGGCGCATCGTGTTTCCCTCAGGTCGGCCAGCACCGAGCGCAACAGGTCCGCCGCCGTCTCTCGGTGCCGCTCGGTCATCTCGTGCCCGCTGAACCTGGCCTCTTCGAAGAGGCCGACCAGCGCCCTGGCACTCTGCCGGTGCAGCGCGCCGTGACGCACCGCGCGCGCCAGCACCTCGGAGGGCGTGTCCGACTCGAGGGGCGCCGCATCGGGGGCCTCGCGCAGGCCACGCTCCATCGCCAGATAGCAGGCGATGATGGCCGCACGGGGGTCCGCCCCGGTGTTCGCCACCTCGACGAGGCCCAGCTCCGCAGCCCGCTCCAATGATTCGGCGGTCACCTTCCTCGCCGCGGGGGCGGTGTCGTCCACGCTCGGGGCGTTCCGGGCCGACACCATGAGCCGCGCGCGGGCGATCGCTCCGGCGGACAACAGCGCGATCAACAGTGGCAACACCAGCAGGACGTCCGGCCAGATCTCGCTTCCGCGCGGGGCCGGAAGCTGCGCGACCGGGGGCAGGTCCGGATCCGTCGCTCGGCGATCCGGAGCGGGTGGGGGCACCCGGTCTCGCCCCGGCGCGAGGGCGAGCGCGGCGACCACGACCAGCCCGGCGAACCCGAACCACGCCGCCCCGCGCCACCATTGACCGGGCGCCGGTCTGTGACCCACCCAGGTGGGCGCGGGGTGGGGCGGCTTGGGTGACGGGCCCAGCACCAGCACCGCGACGAGCGCGATCGTGGCGACGAGGACCGCCAGCGCGGACAGGATGAGCATGACGACCAGCGCGGCCGTACCGTCGGTCCGCGGCGGTGCCGGGGACGGCTCCTCGGCCTCGGGCAGGTAGCCCCGGAGCGCGAGGACGCCAACCACGATCAACGCGATAACCGTGGCCGTGCGACCGACCGCCGTGCCCACCCCTCCATCGTTGCACGGCACCCTCACGAGATCGACGGATGCGGGCGGCCATCTGCGCCCCGTGGGCGGATCCGCGGATGTCTCCGGCCCGCGTCAGCGGGGTGCGAAGACTCCCGCGTAAGCGTCGGCGAGCAGGGTGACGAGTTCCTTGCCCTCGGATTCGTCGAGGACGTCGAACGCCTGGGAGGTGAGCTGATCGGTGATCTCCTCGGCGCGCACCCACCTGGCCCGGACGTCCTCGTTCGGGGCGTCGTAGGGAGCGGGCCAGCCGTAGAGCGCGGCCTGATCGGGACCGCTGGCCAGCGGGGATCCGGCGATCAGGACCGCGTCCCGGGGACTGACATCCTGGCTCCTCACGGCGATGAGGTGCAGCCCTCCGCGCAGCTCCCGCAGGACGTGTGTGAGCTGGAGCAGCCGGGCCCGCGGATCCTCGGGCAGCGGCACGGCGCGCCAGCCCGCGAACAGCGGCACACCCGCGGGATCAGCGTTCACCGCCACCGCCTCCATCAGTTCGGCGAGCCGCTCGGCGCCGTCGAAGGAGTCGAGCTTGCGGACACCGAACCGTTGCGCTGCGAGCGCGTACCCCCGGGCCGCCTCGGCGGCGGGCATGGCCACCGACTCCCAGGCGGCCCGCACGCCTGCGGCCGGGAAGAATCCCGCGGCGGCCGTCACCACGTCGGCGTCGACCTCGCCCAGCACGCCGCACCTGCCCCGCATGTACGGGCCGATGAAGCCGTCCACGCCGGTACTCCTGCCGAACTCCTTGGCCTCGCGGGAGAACATGAATCCCCCGCCGATCTGCTGGATCTGGTCCTTGACCGCGTTCGCGACCGTCATTGGATTCCACCTCTCCCGGATACCGCCCCAGCGAGACTATGCCATCCGTCATAGTCGGCGGGGCGCCGACACCGACCGCCGTCACGAATGTCGGCGATTTGCCGCATTCCACCGCCGGCGGCCGTATCTTTGCGCCGAGACTCTGCCGCGGCGCCCGTACGTCGCGAGACTTCCAGGAACGGGGATCTGCGATGAATTCCGGGCTGTCCACGGTTGCGCTGCCGCTCGCGTTGGCGATCATCATGTTCGGGCTCGGCCTGTCCCTGACCGTCGGGGACTTCGCCCGCGTAGCCAGGCACCCCAAGGCCGTCGCGATCGCGCTCGTCTGCCAGTTGATCCTGTTGCCCGCGATAGCATTCGGACTGGTGCTGTTGTTCGATCTGCCCCCGCTCCTGGCGGTGGGCATGATGCTGCTGGCCGCGTCACCCGGCGGGACCACGGCGAATCTGTTCAGCCATCTCTTCCGTGGCGACGTGGCGCTGAATGTCACACTCACGGCGGTGAACTCGGTGATCGCGGTGGTCTCGCTCCCGCTGATCACCAACTTCGCCCTCGGCCACTTCGCACCGTCGGACGGCACCGGCTCGCTCGGACTGCAGTTCTCCAAGGTGATCCAGATCTTCGCGATCGTGCTGATCCCGGTGGCCATCGGCGTCTGGGTCCGGCGGGCATGGCCCGCCTTCGCGGACCGGATGGACCGCCCTGTTCGGATCGGGTCGGCCGTGGTCCTCGCACTGGTCATCGTCGGCACGGTGATCGCCGAGCGCGAGAACGTCACCGGGTACCTGGCGGACGTCGGACTGATCACGTTGATCTTCTGCGTCCTGAGCCTGAGCATCGGCTACGTCCTGCCGCGGAGGCTCGGCATCGCCAGCCGCCAATCGATCGCCAGCTCGATGGAGATCGGCATCCACAACAGCACGCTGGCGATCACGATCGCGATCAGCCTGCTCGACAGCACCCGCATCGCGGTCCCCGCCGCGGTGTACGGCGTGGTCATGTTCCCCGTCGCGGCCGTCTTCGGGTGGCTGATCACCCGCGGCGGAGATCGCGACGGCGACCGCGCGCCATCGCGCTCGTCGACCGATCGCGACCTCGACCCCGCCACCTAGGCCCTGGGCGTCGCCTCAGCCCAGCAAGGCCAGCCGGCTGCGGGTGCGCGCCAGGTCCAGTCCACCCGCGACCGGCTCGGGTCCCGATACCCGCCAGTCCGCGCCGACCAGGGTCAGCTCGGCGTCCTGGTCGTGGAGGATGTCGACGACATTGCAGAATCGTTGCACCCCATCGGGACTCGCGTCGACCATCGGCGGCACGCTGCTCAGCACCCAGCGCGGGTATGCCGCCGCCAGGCTCAGGTAGTCCAGCGTCGAGGTGGGACGTTCGCACAGGTCCGCGAACTCGAACCAGACGAGATCGCCTGCCGCCGAGAGCGCCGTGATGGGTTGGGTGGTCGGGCGAAGCGTCACGCGATCACCTGCCGCGGGCCACTGCAGGCCGGCCGCGTCGGACAGGTACCGCCCCGCGCCGAATCGCCGCGCACCGGTCCCCTGCCCCCGGTAGTCGACGGCGCCCGCGACCTCGACGATCTCCATCCGCGCCTTGAGCACCTCGATGGTCGGCACGAAGGTCTCGTGGAACAGTGGGTTCGGCATCAGCCCGTCCGGTGGATAGTTCGAGGTGACCACCAGCGTCACCCGGCGCTCGCGCAGCGCCCCGAGCAGCCTGGTCAACAGCGCGCCGTCGCCGACGTCGTGCACGTGGAACTCGTCGAAGAACAAGATCTCGCAGCGATCCAGCAGCCGGTCCATCGCCCGTTCGATCCCGTCGGTGTGCGCGAGCTCGTGCAGTCGGCGGAAGAATGCGTGGAAGTGCACGCGCCGGCTCGGGATGCCGCCCATGCTGTCGCGGAACACGTCCATCAGCCAGGTCTTGCCCCTGCCGACAGGGCCCCACAGGTAGATACCGCGACCGGTCGCGGGATCCATCGCGGCCAAGCGCTCGGCGGCCGCCCGCTGCGCGGGATCGAGCACGAACCCGGCGGCGTGCGCGGCCCGGTCGAACACATCCACTCGGTTCGGTTTCACAGCTCGACTCTACAAATGTAGAGTTTCATGGGTCAACGTGATCGGAGCGACAATGACGGAAACGACGGACCGGCGTGCGCGCATCGCGGACGCCGCGCTCGACATCATCGCCGCGGACGGCATCCGGGCACTCACCCACCGCGGCACCGACCGGCACCTGGGACTGCCGTCCGGATCGACGTCCTACTACTTCCGGACCAAACGCGACCTGCTGGTCGCGACGGTCGGCCACCTCACCGACCGGTCACGACGCGCCTTCGCCGATTCCCGGCCGGAACCGCCCGCGCCGAACACGGGCATCGCCGAGATCGCCCACGGGATCGCCGGCTATGTCGACGGACTGCTCGCCGGCCGCGCCCGCGACATCCGGGCCCGGTACGCGCTCATGCTGGAGATGGTGCACGACAAGGAGATCCAGGCCGCCCTGGCGGTGAGCCTGTTCTCGCGGGATCGGGCGGTCGAGCTCACCCGCGCGCTCGGCACCGGCGATCCCGTGCGGGACGCGGCGGACCTGATCGCCCTCCTGGAGGGCCTGGTCTTCGACCGGACCGTCGGCGCCAGGGCACTCGAAGGCCCCGCGCCGGGTACCCCCGAGAGCATCGCGGCACTCGCCGCGCCGATAGCAAAGGCGCTGACGCGCCCGTGCGCGGTTGACGAGCGCTAGGACTCGTCAACCGCGCACGGGCGGCGCAGCCGCCTAGGCCGTCAGAACCAGACCCGACGTCGGCACACCGGTGCCTGCCGTCACGAGGACGTTCTGCACGTCCGGAACCTGGTTCACCGAGGTGCCACGGATCTGGCGGACGCCCTCGGCAATGCCGTTCATACCGTGGATGTAGCCCTCACCCAGCTGCCCACCGTGGGTGTTCAGCGGCAGCCGCCCGCCCAGCTCGATGGCGCCGTCAGCGATGAAGTCCTTGGCCTCGCCGCGGCCGCAGAAGCCGAGCTCCTCGAGCTGCATCAGCACGTACGGGGTGAAGTGGTCGTAGAGCACGGCGGTCTGCATGTCCTGCGGACGCAACCCCGACTGGGCCCACAGCTGGTCGCCGACCAGCCCCATCTCCGGCAGGCCGCTCAGGCCGTCCCGGTAGTAGCTGGTCATGATGTACTGATCGGCCCCGCTGCCCTGCGCCGCGGCGGCGATGATCGCCGGCGTGTTCGGCAGGTCCTTCGCCCGCTCCGGCGAGGTCACGACGATGGCGATGCCGCCGTCGGTCTCCTGGCAGCAGTCCAGCAGGTGCAGCGGCTCCGCGATCCACCGCGAGGCCTGGTGCTCCTCGATCGTGATCGGCTTGCCGTAGAAGAAGGCGTTCGGGTTGGTCGCCGCGTGCTTGCGGTCCGCGACCGCGACCCGCCCGAAATCCGCACTGGTGGCGCCGTACACGTGCATGTAGCGCTGGGCGATCATCGCGACGAACGACGCCGGTGTGCTGAGCCCGTGCGGGTACGAGAAGGCGTTGTCGGTGCCGGAGGAGTTCACCTGCTGGACCAGCGCCGAATTGACCTGCCCGAAGCGCATTCCCGAGCGCTCGTTGAACGCGCGATAGGCGACGACCACATCCGCGACGCCGGTGGCCACCGCCATCGCGGCCTGCTGGATGGTCGCGCACGCCGCGCCGCCGCCGTAGTGGATCCTGCTGAAGAACTTCAGGTTCGGGATCCCGACCGACCGCGCAACGGCGACCTCGGTGTTGGTGTCCATCGTGAACGACGTCAGGCCGTCCACATCGGACGGCTTCAGGCCCGCGTCGTCGAGCGCGGCCTGCACCGCCTCGGCGGCGAGGCGCAGCTCGCTGCGTCCCGAGTCCTTGGAGAAGTCGGTGGCGCCGATGCCGACAATGGCGGCCTTGCCGGACAGCTCGCTCACTGGGCTGCTCCATCCATCACGAGGGTGACCGTCGACTTGATGTGGTCACCGAGACTGTCCTTGCCGACGATGTCGAGGGTGACGAGGCCGTCCTCGACCGAGGAGACGGCACCGGTCAGGGTCAGCGTGTCGTAGGCGTACCAGGGCACACCCAGCCGCAGCTTGATCGACTTGATCACGGCGCGCGGACCGGCCCAGTCGGTGACGTACCGCTGCACCAGCCCGGTGTCGGTGAGGATGTTGACGAAGATGTCCTTCGAGCCGCGCTGCTGCGCCTTGTCCCGGTCGTGGTGAACATCCTGAAAGTCCCTGGTGGCCAACGCCGTCGACACGATGAACGTCGGGTCGCCGTGGATGGACAGGGCGGGCAGGGTCTCCCCCACTGTCGCGGTCAGGGTAGAACTCATGCCTGCTCCTTCACGGGACGCCACGCGTACAGCGTCCACGGCTGTTGTCCGGTCTCGTCGTCGCCCGGCAGGTCGAGGAACTCCACCTGCACCGGCATCCCGATCGCGACCTCGCTCGGGTCGACGCCGCGGAGCTCGCCGAGCATCCGCACGCCCTCCGCGAGTTCCACGAGCGCGACGACGAACGGCAGCGAACGCCCGGGCACCTTCGGCGCGTGGTGCACGACGTAGCTGAAGACGGTGCCGAGCCCCGAGGCCACGACGTAGTCCGTCCGCTCCGACTTGTCCTTCCAGATCGCCGGCACCGGCGGGTGCTGCAGCGAGCCGTCCGGGCGCTGCTGGATGCGCAGCTCGTGCGCCCCGACGCCCTCCCAGAAGAACTCGGTGTCGCGCGACTGCGAGGGACGCAGCATGCGGGTCGGGTCGAGGTCGTCGAGCGACTCGCCCAGGCTCGAACTCGCCTCGGCGCGAGCCGGTTCCGCCTCTGCCTTCGCCGGGGGCGCGAACTTCAGGATCCGGAAGAGCATCTCGGCGACGACCTCGTCGCCCACCTTCCAGAAGTTGCGGGTGGTGAAGAACCAGCCCTCGCCCAGGCCCGTCTTCTTCGGTCCCACAACGTCTTCGAGTACCGACTCGATGGTCACCTCTTCGCCCGGGCGGACATAGCGGTGGTACGTCTGGTCGCAGTTCGTCGCGACCACCGACGTGTAGCCGGCCTCGTCGAGGATCTCGGTCATCCGGCCGAGCGGATCGTCCTCCTCGCGTACGGCGCCGAGCCCACGCATCGTCCAGACCTGCGCCATGGCGGGCGGTGCGACGATGCCACCGTGGCCCGCCGCGACGGCAGCGTCCTCGTCGACGTAGATGGGGTTCTCGTCGCCGATCGCCTCCACCCAGTTGCGGATCATCGGCATGTTGATCGGGTCGCGGCCCGCGCGGGCCTTGCTGGCGCCGCCGGCCCGTACCCGCTCGGCCGCCGCGAGGATCGATGCTTCCTTGTCGCTCGCTGAACCGTTGCTCACTGAAACCTCCGTCGCGGTCATCGGGGCACCTTCGGCAATCCGAGCCCGGCCATCGCGATGAGCTCGCGCATCACCTCGTTGACGCCGCCGCCGAAGGTGATCACCACGTTCCGCTTGACCTGCACGTCCAGCCAGTGCATCAGCTTCGCTGTCTCCGGGTCACCGGGGTCGCCGTGCGCCCCGATGATCTCGTCGGCGATCCGTCCGACACGCTGAATACGTTCGGTGGCAAAGACCTTCGTCGCCGACGCGTCCGCGATGTCCACGTCGCCGGTCGCTGCCGCCACCTGCCAGTTGAGGAGCTCGTTCAGCCGGTAGGTCGCGTGGATCTCGCCGAGGCCGCGCTGCACGTCCGGTTCGGAGAGCAGGTCCCGCTTGGCCGCCCACTCGTGCACCTTCTCGTACAGGCCCGCGACACGGCCGGCCGGTCCGAGCATGACGCGCTCGTGGTTGAGCTGGGTGGTGATCAGCCTCCAGCCCTTGTTCTCCTCCCCGACCAGCATGCTCGCCGGCACGCGGACGTCGGAGTAGTAGGTGGCGTTGACGTGGTGCGCGCCGTCGGCGGTGATGATCGGGGTCCACGTGAAACCGGGATCCTTGGTGTCCACGATCAGGATCGAGATGCCGCGGTGGCGGGAGTCCGCGTCGCCGGTGCGCACGGCGAGCCAGATGTAGTCGGCATCGTGGCCACCGGTGGTGAAGATCTTCTGTCCGTTGACCGTGTAATACCCGGTGGCCTCGTCCCCCGTCCGCACCGCGGTGGTCCGCAGCGCGGCCAGGTCGGTGCCCGCATCCGGCTCGGAGTACCCGATCGCGAAGTGCACCTCCCCGGCCAGGATCGCGGGCAGGAACTTGCGCTTCTGCTCCTCGGTTCCGTAGGTCTGCAGCGTCGGGCCGACGGTCTGGAGGGTGACCGAGGGCAGCGGAACATCCGCCCGCACAGCCTCGTTCACGAAGATCTGCTGTTCGATCTCGCCGAAGCCACGGCCGCCGAACTCCACCGGCCAGCCGACGCCGAGCCAGCCGTCCTTGCCCATCCGGCGAATGACCTCACGGTAGGTGGGGCCGTGCCGCTCGGTGAGCATGATCTCGGCCTCCTCCGGGGAGATCAGGCCTGCGAAGTATCGGCGCAGTTCCGCCTGCAGCTCACGCTGTTCGGGTGTCAGATCGATGAACACCGGGCCCCCACGAGGTCGAGTCGAGATGAGGCGCCGCCGACGAGGCGGGCCAGGTCTTTGGCAATGGAGAAGTAGCGGTGCATCGGGTAGGTCACGTCCACACCCAGCCCGCCGTGCAGGTGGTGCAGCGTGCGCATCGCGGCGGGCACCTCGGCCGCGATCCAGTAGGCCAGCACCTCGAGGTCGTCATCCGCCTCGAGGCCCTCGGCCACCCGCCAGCCCGAGGCCAGCGCCGAGACGTGCAGGGTCCGCGAGGTGACGTAGACGTCGGCGATCTGCTGGGCCACGGCCTGGAAGGTCGCCAGGGGCTTGCCGAACTGCTCACGGGTGCGCAGGTGCTCGGCGGTCAGCGTGGTGGCGCCCGCGAGCAGTCCGTCCGCGTACGCGCCGATGCTCGCGAGCGCGATCCGGTACAGGGTGGCGTTGTCGCCGCCGAGGACCTCGGCGGCCGGGACCCGGACACCGTCGAGCCGCACCGAGAACTCGGGGCTGCCCGAGGACGAGGAGATCTTGGCCAGCGTGACGCCGGGGGCGTCGGGCGCGACGAGCACGACGCCCGCGTCGGTCGGCACCAGGATCCGGTAGGCGAGGTCGGCGAACGGAACGGCGACCTTCAGGCCGTTGACGACGACACCGTCACCGTCCGCGACCGCGGTGGTCGACGGCGACGACGGGAACGCCGCACCCGGCTCGTTCAGGGCCGCGGTGAGCACCCGGCCGGTCGCGACCTCGGCGAGGACCGCGTCCTGCTGCTCCTGCGTCCCCAGTGCGAGCACCGGGAGCAGGCCGAAACCGAGGGTCGCCAGCGCCGGCACCGGCGCGGCGCCGCGGCCGGTCTCGGTGAGCAGCGGCAGCACCTCGGACAGGCCGAGGCCCGCGCCGCCGATCCGCTCGGGCACGGCGAGCGAGAGCAGATCGGCCTTCGCCATCGCCTCCCACAACGCTGGGTTGAAGCCGCTGGTATCGGCGGGATCGGAGACCTCGCGGGCCAACAGCCCCACGACGATCTCCGCCACCGTTTCTTGTGTCTGATCCAGAGAGAAATCCACGCTGAACAATCCCGCCTACGAGTTAGAACCTGTTCTAGTTGTATCAGCTCCCCTGCCCGGGGACAACGGTTCGGGCCCGGCACGGGAGCGACGCTTCGCCCCCGTGCCGGGCACCGCCCGCCGCAGCTAGTCCCGCGGCAGCCCGAGGATCCGTTCGGCGGCCACCGTGAGCAGGATCTGCTCGGTGCCACCCGCGATCGAGAGGCATCGGGTGTTCAGGAACTCCCGGGAGAGCGGACCCTCGACGGCCCCGCCCGTCCCGGCCAGCTCGAGAGCGAATTCCGCGACCGCCTGCCGGTGCCGCACACCGACCAGCTTCCGCACGCTCGACTCGGGTCCGGGGTCCTGTCCGTCGAGCTGGCGCAGGGTGGTGCGGTGCTCGAGCAGCGAGCCGACCATGGCCTCGCCGATCAGGAATCCGGTCCGGTCCGCGGTGACCGCGTTCGGCCCGCCGCGCCCGGCCAGCTCGAGCAGCTCCTCCATCGCCTTGCCCAGCGAGGAGCCGCCGCTCATCGCGACCCGCTCGTTGGCCAGCGTGGTGCGGGCCAGCTTCCACCCGCCGTTGACCTGCCCGACAACGCCGTCGTCCGGCACGAACACGTCGTCGAGGAAGACCTCGTTGAACAGCGCGTCGCCCGTGATCTCGCGCAGCGGCGAGATGCGGATGCCGGCGCTGCGCATGTCGACCAGGAAGTACGTGATGCCCTTGTGCTTGGGCGCATCCTTGTCGGTGCGCGCCAGGCAGATCGCCCAATCCGCTTCCCGGGCAAGCGAAGTCCACACCTTCTGGCCCTGCAGGCGCCAGCCGCCCTCGACCTTCTCGGCGGTGGTCCGCAGCGCCGCGAGGTCGGAACCCGCGCCCGGCTCGCTGAAGAGCTGGCACCAGATGACGTCGCCGCGCAGCGTCGGCACCGCGAAGCGCTCGATCTGTTCCGGCGTGCCGTGCTCGAGGATGGTCGGCACCGCCCACCAACCGATCACCAGGTTCGGGGTCTCCAACCCGGCGCGCACCAGCTCCTCACCGATGAGGATCTGCTCGGCGGCCTTCGCCGACTTCCCGTACGGCTCGGGCCAGTGCGGGGCGAGGTAGCCGGACTCCGCGAACGCGATCCGGCGGTCGGCCTCGGGCAGCGCAGCGATGGATTCCAGCTCGGCGCGTACCGCAGGCCGCGAGGCCTCCAGATCACCGAGGTCGACGGTCAGGTGCCTGCGCTCGCCCGCCTGGGTGAGCTCGGCGACCCGCGCGCGCCAGAGCGCACTGCCGCCGAGCAGCTGTCGCAGCGAGAGCACTCGACGCAAGTAGAAGTGCGCGTCGTGCTCCCAGGTGAACCCGATGCCGCCGAGCACCTGGATGCAGTCCTTGGCGGTGTCGACCGCGGCGTCGAGCGCCACGGCGGCGGCGACGGCGGCCGCGATGGGCAGTTCCGCGTCCGATTCGGCCGCGACGGCGGCATCCCAGGCCACCGCCCGGACCTGCTCCACGCGGCACAGCATCTCCGCGCACAGGTGCTTGATGGCCTGGAACGAGCCGATCGGCTTGCCGAACTGCTCGCGGATCTTCGCGTAGTCGACGGCGGTCCGCAGGCACCATCCGGCGACTCCCGCGGCCTCCGCGGCGACCAGCGTCGCGGTCAGGTCCCTGACCAAACCGGGACGCAGCCCGGCAACGATCCGGTCCGCACCCACGCGGACACCGGCACAGGACACCCGGCCCAGCGGGGTGCTCACGTCGACGTTCTCCAACGCCTCGACGGTCAGCCCGGCCGCCTCGGCGTCGACGAGACACCAGACGATGTCGTCGCCGCGCGCGGCCGCGAGCAGCACACCCACGCCGGGAGCGCCGCCGAGCGCGAGCCCGGCCACGCCGGTCAGGACCAGCCCGCCGTCACCATCGGCCTCGGCGGACACGACACCGTCGACCACGACGCCGACGGGCAGATTGCCCTCCGCGAGTTCGGGGCCCCACTGCTTGGCCGCCGCCTCACCGCTGCGGCCGACGACCAGCGCGGCGAGCGCGGTCGAGAGCACCGGCCCCGCGGCCAGGGCCGCGGCCGCCTGCTCGAGCATCACCGCGAGATCGACGATCTCGCCGTCCGCGCCGCCGACCTCTTCGGCCTGCGCGACGGAGAACAGGCCCAGGTCCGCGATGGCGGACCAGTGCGACCGCCACGAGTCGGCCGGCCCCTGCCGTAGCGTCTCGATCGGGTTCGTCGCGCGGGCCCAGGCCTGAATCGATTCCTGGACGGCACGCTGCTCGTCTGTCGTGGCGATTGTCACAAGGGAGGCCAACCTTTCATTGCTGACAAATTTGTCTAGAACGTGTTCTAATATGTGGGCCGGGTAAGAGTCAAGACCTGGCGCGAACTGCAAGAACCGACCCACTCGCCGATATCAAGGAATCTGTGGATGACCTCCTCATCTCGAACCCGTTCCGCGGCTAAGACCGCCTCGACCAACGGGGCCGTCTCGACGCTGACCGACGAGGATCTCAGTTCCAACGCGCAGCGCGAGCGCCGCAAGCGAATCCTCGACGCCACCCTGGCCCTCGCGTCCAAGGGCGGCTACGAGGCCGTGCAGATGCGCGCCGTCGCCGAACGCGCCGATGTCGCGGTGGGCACCCTCTACCGGTACTTCCCGTCGAAGGTCCACCTCCTCGTGTCGTCGCTCTCCCGCGAGTTCGAGAAGATCGACGCGCGCAAGAAGGCGCCCCCCGGCGACACCCCGATCGAGCGGATGCACCTGATCCTGGGTCAGATCACCCGGGCGATGCAGCGCGACCCGCTGCTCACCGAGGCCATGACCCGTGCCTTCATGTTCGCCGACGCCTCCGCGGCCGCCGAGGTCGACCAGGTGGGCAAGCTGATGGACTCGCTGTTCGCACGGGCCATGAGCGACGGCGAGCCGACCGAGGAGCAGCTCGCGATCGCTCGCGTCATCTCCGATGTGTGGCTCTCGAACCTCGTCGCATGGCTCACCCGGCGTTCCTCGGCGACGGACGTCGCCAAGCGGCTGGAACTGACCGTGGAGCTCCTTCTCGGCGGAGGCTACAAGGATCCGGGCGCCGCGTAAGTAGACTTTGCGCAGTGAGTGCGCAAGACCTACCCGTCGAGCTCCGCAGGCGTCTCGTATCCGTTGCGAGGACGCCTCGGCTCCTCGTGGCGTCCGACTACGACGGCACGATGGCGCCCATCGTCTCCGATCCAGCCAAAGCCTTCCCACACGCCGAAGCAGTTCGAGCGCTGCGGGCACTCGCGAGCCTGCCCGCGACCGCCGCTGCGGTGATCTCCGGCCGCGCGCTGCGGGACCTGGCGATGCTGTCCCGGCTGCCCGTCGAGGTACAGCTGGTGGGCAGCCATGGATCCGAATTCGATGTCGGCTTCGTGCACGAGATCGACGACGACGCCAAACGGCTGCTGCGCGAGATCACCGAGGAGCTGCAGATGGTGGCCGCTGCCGGCGCGGGCGTCACCGTCGAGATCAAGCCTGCCAGCGCCGCCTTGCACGTCCGCAACGCCGGTCCCGAGGTCGCGGAAGCGGCACTGTCCCGGGTCCGCGAGGGCGCGGCAACCTGGCCCGGCGTGCAGGTCACGGAGGGCAAGGCCGTCATCGAACTGGCCGTCATCGCCACCGACAAGGGCGAGGCCCTGGACATCCTCCGGCATCGCGAGGGTGCGTCGGCCACGGTCTTCCTCGGCGACGACGTCACGGACGAGAAGGCCTTCAGCCGGCTTCAGGGCCCGGATCTCGGCATCAAGGTCGGTGACGGCGAATCGCTCGCCGAGTTCCGGGTGTCGAGCACCGAGGACGTCTCCGCCGCGCTGGCGTTCCTGCTCGAGGAGCGACGGACCTGGCTGCACGGCGAGAGCGCCACCCCGATCGAGCGTCTGAGCATGCTGGCGAGCCCCCGAACGGTCGCGCTGCTCACCCCCGACGCCAACCTGACCTGGCTCTGCCACCCGGAGCCCGATTCCGCCGCGGTGTTCGCGCACCTGCTCGGCGGGCACGGCGCCGGACACTTCACCGTCGGCCCCCAGCGGGAGGCGCTGCCACTGAGCCAGCGGTACGTCGACGGCACCATGACCGTCGAGACCCGTTGGGCGAGCCTCCAGGTCACGGACTACCTGCCGCACGACGTCGTCCAGGGCCGCACCGACCTGATCCGCGTGATCACCGGCCAGGCCAAGGCCGTGGTGACGTTCGCTCCGCGTCCCGAGTTCGGACAGGTGCAGGTGCATCTCGAGCAGGAAGCCGACGGACTGCGGGTGTACGGCACCACCGATCCGCTCGTGTTGCGCTCCCCCGGTGTCGAGTGGGAGATCACGAGCGACGGCGTCCAGCAGACCGCGAGCGCCGTCATCGACCCGTCACAGGGGCCGATCGTCCTCGAATTGCGCTGCGGTACCTCGGACTTGGAACCGTCGTCGACGCCGGAATCGGAGCGGAGGGCGACCGCGGAGTCGTATTGGAGCGAGTGGGCCGATTCCCTGACCCTGCCCGCCCGCAAGCGTGGGCTGATGAAGCGCTCCGCCCTGACGCTGCGCGGCCTCGTGCATGCGGATTCGGGATCCATCCTGGCCGCGGCCACCACCTCCCTGCCCGAGGAGATCGGCGGCGTCCGCAACTGGGACTACCGCTACTGCTGGCTTCGCGACGCGTCGCTGACCGCGTCCGCACTCGTCTCGCTCGGCTCGCTGAGCGAGGCCGAGGACTTCCTGGAGTGGGTCCACGGGGTCCTCGAGACGCTGCCCGGACCCGAACGCCTGCACCCGCTGTACACGATCTACGGCGCCAACCTGCCACCCGAGGCGGTGCTCGATTCCCTGCCCGGCTACGCCGGCTCGCGTCCGGTCCGGGTCGGCAATGCCGCGAACTCACAGGTACAGCTGGACGTCTTCGGCCCCATCGTCGACCTGATCTCGCATCTCGCCCAGGCGCGCGAGAAGGCGGGCATCATCGATGTGCTCACCGACGCCGACTGGAACCTGGTGCAGGCCATGGTCTCCGCGGTCGAGCGCCGCTGGGCGGAACCGGACAACGGGATCTGGGAGATCCGTGGCAACCCGCGCCACCACGTGTACTCGAAGGTCATGTGCTGGGTCACCGTCGACCGGGCGCTGACCCTCGCCGAGCGGTTCGGGCGACAGTCCGAACCCGGGTGGTCGTCGCTGCGGTCGGAGATCGCCGACGAGGTGAAGGATCGCGGCTGGAGCGACCGCGCGCGCTCGTACACGGCGGCCTACGACGGTACCGACCTGGACGCCGCGACGCTGCACATCGGGCTCTCCGGGCTCATCGATCCCGCCGATCCGCGGTTCGTCGCGACCGTTCGCGCCACCGAGGCGGAGCTGCGCAGCGGCTCGACGGTCTACCGGTACCACCACGACGACGGTCTGCCCGGCGGCGAGGGCGGGTTCCACCTGTGCGCGGCCTGGCTGATCGAGGCCTACCTCCTGATCGGGGAACGCTCGGACGCCGAGGCCCTGTTCGCCCAGTTGGTCGACGCCGCCGGCCCCACCGGACTGCTCGCAGAGGAATACGACCCCGTGGCCGAGCGGTCGCTCGGCAATCACCCGCAGGCCTACAGCCATCTCGGTCTGCTGCGCTGTGCCCAGTTGCTGAGCTGAATTCCGTAGCGACGAACCCCGTCAGGTGAGCTCGTGCCGGTAGGTGCGGACTCGCCGGCCGGGGGTCCGGTCGAGTGTGCAGGTGTCGGGGCATCGGCCGGGTGCGGTGTCCGGTGGGTGCACTCTCGCCGGCCCCGGAGGGGGTGGGTTCGTGCCCTGGATATGCGAAATGCCTCGCATTGCAGTCTCTTTCAAGACTGCAATGCGAGGCATTCGCAATTTATGTTCGGCGGTGTCCTACTCTCCCACACCCTGTCGAGTGCAGTACCATCGGCGCTGGAGGG
>NZ_JBHTCS010000011.1:0-257898 GCF_042665615.1 Rhodococcus daqingensis
GCGGCAGCACCGACACCAGCCATACGGGCGCCGCGCTTACGGATCTCGCTCATTGAATCCCCTTCATCGGCTGCGGCGGGTCGGCGCGCAGCACCAGTTCACATGGAAATGATTTCCAGGAACCTAGGGAGGGTTCGGTGCGCCTGTCAAATGCGCTCCCGGGGAAAGGATTTCGGTGAAGCCGGGTGCACACATGCACATTGTCTACTTTGACAACCATTTGCAATAAGGTCGATGCTGGGCGCCATGACCCAGACTCTCCCTGCCCGTTCCCGCGCCGCGGCGGCATCCGCGGCCCTCGCAACCGTCTTGCTCGCCGGCTGCTCGTCCGGGATCGACTCGGACCGGCAGGCAGTCGTGGCCGAAGACCCGGAGACCGCTGCGCCCGTCGAGGCCTCGCACGCGGTCCCGCGGCTGGCGGTGTCCTATGCCGGCGGCGTGCTGGTGCTCGACGCGGCAAGCCTCGAGGTGGTGGGGCAGGTGCCCGTCGACGGCTTCACCAGGCTGAACCCGGCGGGCGACGGCAGGCACGTCCTCGTCACTGCCGCAGATGCCTTCAGGGTGCTCGATGTCGGAACCTGGTCGGAGCCGCACGGTGACCACTCGCACCATTACACCTCGGCTCCGGCGTTCACCGGCACCGAGTTCGCCGCGAGAAAGCCCGGCCACGTGGTCCGGCATGCCGGGCGCACCGCGCTGTTCCACGACGGGTCCGGGCTGGTCGAGACTTTCGATCCGCGGGGGCTGGCGGACGGGAAACCGGCGGTGGACAGCCACACGACCGCGGAACCCCATCACGGTGTGGCGGTGGAACTGGCGAACGGCGGCCTGATCACCACCCTCGGCAACGAGGAGGAACGCACCGGCATCGTCGTTCTCGACCGGGACCGCCGGGAGGTCGCTCGCGATGAGCGGTGCCCGGGCGTGCACGGTGAGGCCGCCGCGGCGAACGAGGTCATCCTCTTCGGTTGCCAGGACGGGGCCCTCGTCTACCGCGACGGCCTCATCGCCAAGATCACGAGCCCCGACGCCTACGGGCGGATCGGCAACCAGGCGGGCGCGGAGGCCTCCGATGTGGTGCTCGGTGACTACAAGACCGACCGGGACGCCGAACTCGAGCGGCCGCAACGGGTGATGCTGGTGAACACGACGACCGCGGCGCTGACGCCCGTCGACCTCGGCACCAGTTACACCTTCCGGTCCCTCGGCCGCGGCCCGCGTGGCGAGGCGCTGGTGTTGGGCACCGACGGCCGGCTGCACGTCATCGACCAGAACACGGGGGCGGTGACCAACCGGATTCCGGTGCTCGGTGTGTGGTCCGAGCCGGACGAGTGGCAGTCGCCGCGCCCCGCGCTGTTCGTCGACGGCGGCACCGCCTACGTCAGCGACCCGGCCACGAGTTCACTGCACGCGGTCGACCTCGGCTCGGGTGCCGTGGTCCGCTCGACGGTGTTGCCGCAGTCGCCCATCGAGCTGACCGGCGTCAGCGGCTGACCCCGAACTCGGTCTTCAGCCGGCCGAGGCCCAGCTGTCCGGGCCGAACACCTCGTAGTGGATGTGCTCGGCCGGGACCTGGCGCTCGATCAGCGTCTCGCGGACGGCGAGCATGAAGGGCAGCGGTCCGCAGAGGTAGACCTGGGTGCCCGGCTCGATCTCGACGGCGGACAGGTCTGCCCGGCCGAGGTGCGTGGTCTCGCCCGCCGCCCGCGTGCCCAGGTCCTCGTACCACCGGTGCATCTGTGCGAACGGAATCCGCCTCACCAGTTCGGTCAACTCTGCGCGATGCGCGTGCTGGGCGGGGGAGCGGTCCGCGTGCAGCACCGAGACCGAGCGCGGATCGCCGGTGGCGGCGAGGTGGTTGAGGATCCCGATCATCGGCGTGCAGCCGATCCCGGCGGACACCAGCAGCAGGGGAGCATCGTCCTCCTCGATCACCAGGTCGCCGAACGGTAGCGACACCGACACATCGTCGCCCTCGAACAGATTGCGGTACAGGTGGTTCGAGACCTCGCCTGCCGGAATCGAGAATCCGTCGGGCCGGTCCTGCGCGGCGACGGCCTTCACGCTGATCTGCCACTCCGACTGCGAGGGTGCGCCGACCAGGCTGTACTGCCTGATCTGGCGGGCGCCGTCCGGGAGTCGGACGCCGACGGAGATGTACTGCCCCGGCCGGTAGGCGGGCAGGGGTTCGCCGTCGGCCGGGCTCAGGATGAAGGTGACGGTGTCGGCGGACTGCAGGACGCGCCTGCTCACCACCATGCGGCGCCAGACCTCGCCCGCCCGGACCCCGGCGGAGGAGTAGAGGTCCGCCTCGAGCCCGATCAGGGTGTTCGCCATCAGCCAATAGACCTCGTCCCATGCGGCCGCGACCTCCGGGGTGACGGCATCGCCCAGGACCTCCACGATCGCCTCGAACAGGTACTTGTGCACGATCACGTACTGATCGGCGGTGATTCCGAGTGAGGCGTGCTTGTTCGCGATCCGCGACATGATCAGTTCCGTGCGCGGGGCGTCGGGGCTGACCTGTAGTGCGGCGAAGGCCGCTATCGCGCCGGCGAGGGCCTTCTGCTGCTGGCCCTGTTTCTGGTTACCCCGGTTGAACAGATCGCGTTCGAGTTCGGGATGGGCGGCGAACATCTTCGGGTAGAAGAGCGCGGTGATGTCCTCGATGGCAGCTCCCACGGCGGGGAGGGTCGCCTTGATGACTTCGGTCGATGCTGGAGAGAGGCTCATGACCCGACGGTATTTAACTTGCATATGAAATACCAGTATTGTGACGTAATCCACTACGCGGTGTAGTAGGTCTTCTACCTGGGGGTTCGTCGAGATCTCACGCTGCGCCCCGAACCTCGGCGTGGCAGGCCGCGGCATGCGCGGCGAGGAAGAGGTCGGCGTCCTCGGCGCGGCCCGTGGTCGCCAACAACTCGGCGAGGATGTGTGCCTGGCGCAGATTCGAGGCCCTGGCGACGGCCTCGAGGAAGTCGCGGTCCTCGAACAGGTCCGCGGCGTCGTCGGCGCGCTGGAGGATCATGCAGATGTCGGTCATTGGGGGCTCCGATCGGTGTTCGGATCCGCCGGGGGTGTCGGCGGTTCGGCTCTTTCCGATGTACCCATGGTGGCCGCGATCTGTGAGTGCACCGTGTGCACTCCTTGGCATTTCGCTAAGGGTTGGGTGCGTCCGGCCAGGCCGCCAGTCGCC
Source organism: Rhodococcus daqingensis (assembly GCF_042665615.1). Classification (NCBI taxonomy): domain Bacteria; kingdom Bacillati; phylum Actinomycetota; class Actinomycetes; order Mycobacteriales; family Nocardiaceae; genus Rhodococcus; species Rhodococcus daqingensis. The sequence goes on from NZ_JBHTCS010000011.1 coordinate 3,200, forward strand.
GCCGACTCACGAATCGTCTCGGCTCGCCCGTGTGTGGGTCGGTGAACTCGACGGAACGCGCCAGCAGCTGCAGCGGACTTGAATAGTCGTCCGGGGCAACGTCATACAGTCGGGGGTAGAAGTTGTCGCCGAGGATCGGGATGCCGAGCGAGTTCAGGTGGACCCGAAGCTGGTGCATCTTCCCGGTCGTTGGGAGCAGTCGATATCGCCCGAGCTCGCCACGGGTGTCGAGTAGCTCGATGTGGGTGTGCGCGTTCGGTTCCCCCGGCGCCTCGGTGCACTGCAGCATTCCGCGTTCCTTGACGATGCGGCTGTGCACCGTCCTCGGCAGGGACAGTGACGGGTCGAATCCGGCGATGGCCTCGTACTCCTTTGTCACCAGACGCTGTTCGAACAGCAGCTGGTACGCCCGCCGGGCCTCCTGCCGGACCGTGAACACCAGCACGCCCGCCGTCACCCGGTCCAGGCGATGCGCGGGCGTGAGCTCGGGAAGATCGAGGTCGCGGCGCAGCCGGACCAGCGCCGACTCCACGATGTGCCTGCCGCGCGGGGTGCTGGCCAGAAAATGCGGCTTGTCCACGACCAGCAGGTCGCGGTCCCGATGCAGGATCTCGATCTCGAACGGCACGCGCGGCTCGACCGGCGGGTCGCGGTAGAGGTACACGAAGGACCGCGGTGCGAACGCGGTCTCGGCGGTGACCGGCACTCCGTCCCCGCCCACCACCTCGGCCAGCTCGACCTTCTCCCGGAGCCGTGTCGCATCGTCGGGGAAGCGGGCGAGCAGGTACTCGAGCACCGTCGTCCAGGGGCCGCGTTCGGGCAGCCTCAGCCGGGTGGGGTTGAGGCCGTCGCGGACGGGGAGTGGGGCGGCGGGCACCCTCGGAGGGTAGGCGGTCGCGGCCGGACTAGTCGGCCTCGACCCGCACGGACCGGCCCTCGCGCGCCGAGCGGCGAATCGCGTCCAGCACGGCCTGCCCGGCGACGCCGTCGCGAAAGGTCGCCGCGGGCGGCTCGTCCGGGTCCGGGGCCTGACCGAGGATGCCTCGCCGGAAGGCGTCGGCGAGCCGCGCATACGGGGCCCGGTCCAGGCCGGTCGAGTGCATCCAGTCGTAGGTGGTGGTGAACAGCTCGTGCGGAGGCGGCTGGGGGGCGGGGTTGGCCAGGTCGGCCGGCATCGGCACCTCCTTCTCGCCGGTCCCATCGGCGTGAAACACCGTGTCGCCGTTGATCCACAGTGTTCCGAGCGTGCCCGCGACTCGCGTGGTCATCAGCAGCGGCCCCCATGCGCCGACGGTGCTCTGCAGCACCCCGTCGACACCGGTCGCGGTACGGAAGTGCACGGTGAAGGAATCCTCCGCGCTCTGCCCGCGGTCGGCGACAACCGGGAGGCCGGCGCTGACCGTGTCGAACTCGCCGAGGCTGCTGCGAATCTGGTCGATCATGTGGGTGCCCTGGGCGCCCAGCCAGCCGCCGCCACTGCCCGCGTCGGTCCACCATCCGGGCGCCTCGCTGCCCTGGGCGGCGAACAGCGGCAGATGCATCAGAAAGGTGGCGAGCCGCGGGGCGCCGATCGCACCGGTCCGGATCTGCCTGGCCAACAGTGCCTGCGGGCTCGCGTAGCGGAACTCGGTACCGACCATGTGTACGACGCCGGACTTCTCGGCGGCGGCCAGCATCGACCGGGCCTCGTTCAGGTCCGCCGCGAACGGCTTCTCGCACACCACGTGCAGTCCGCGCTCGGCGGCCTCGATGACCAGAGCGGCATGGGTGTGCGGAGGCGTCGCGACGGTGACAGCGTCGATCTCGGCGACCGCGAGGGCCTCGTCGAGGGAGCACGCGGCGTGCGGTATCCCCATGCGCGCGGCGCGGTCCGCGGTACGGACCCGATCGCGCCCGATCAGCGCCCGTACCTCGAACCCGGCATCCCGAAACGCGGGCACGTGGGTGATGCAGCCGAATCCGGTGCCGATCACGGCCAGCCCCAGCGTCTTGTTCGTCATGTCATTCCTGCCTGAGTTCGATAGTTATTCGATGCAACTGATGCACCCTCTCGAAGCACGGCCATCCCGATGGCGGGGCGCGGCGAATTTCGAGGGTACGGCGATTGGATCGACTGCAGCGTAGCGATATTCGCAAAGTCATCGTGTGCGATTGACCGCTGATATATGGTCCCGCGAATCAAGAGCCGATGCCGGTGGTGGCATCGGACATGAGCACATTGGAGCTTGGAAAATGAATCGGCGTTTGGTTGCGAGCCTCATGTTCATCGCTGCAGGTCTGCTGGCGGTGCCCGCGACCGCTCAAGCGGCGCCCCCGACGTCCGAGAACTGCGTGGAGTCGGGCAATGGCCAGGCCTGCGCCCTCGGGTCCGTTTCTACGCCGGCCCCGATCGCCGACGAGTGTTCCGACGCGAACGAGAACGAGGACTGCGCGAGCGGCGGATCCAGCATCGTGGACCTCGGCGCGCTGCTGAAGTCCTTCTCCGGCGGTATCGGGTTCGACAGCCAGGTCGGGTAGCGCCCGAGCCGTGCACCGCGCACCGAGTGTGGCCGCAGATCCCCACGGATCTGCGGCCACACTCCGCTCGAGTCCGTCGTGATTTCCTGCCGATTTCGGTTGTTTTGCAGCGCAACTCAGGTACGGTCCAGCCCGTCAGTGTGCCGAAGGCGAGGTCGGCGCGAGAACCGAACACACGGAGCTGTCATATGAGTCGACGTTTTGGTGCGTGCCTGTTGTTCGCGGCTACCGGGGCCCTGTTGCTGCCCGGTGTCGCCGCCGCGGACACGGTGGACGGTGGTGGCGGCGGCTGGGCGCCGCTGACGGTCGGCGGCGCCACCGAGGCCTTTACCGGCACCATGACGCTCGGCGGCGGTTTCCCCGCGGCGACCTTCACCAGTGACTCCCGGGCGCCGGTTCAGGTCCCGTCCGGCGCGAGCACCTACCTCAATGCGAACACCCCGGTGGGCGCGAAGTACGGATCGAGCCAGGGCAAGGGCTACATCAACCTGCACCCGAAGGCGGACAACGCGACGTCACCGTCGACCACGACCTACACGTTCGATGCGGCGACGCCGGCCGCGGGCTGGACCTTCGTTCTCGGCGACATCGACGCCGACCGTGTCGTCATCTCGGCGACCGACGCGGCGGGAGCGGCGGTTCCGGCGGCCGGGCTCGGGTTCAAGGGAGCATTCAACTACTGCGGGGGAAGCCCGGCGCCGTGCCCGACGGAGTCGGACGTGCCGACCTGGAACGGCGCGGGCGAGCTGATCGGCAATGCCGCCGCGAGCGACACATCCGGCGCCGCGGCCTGGTTCGAGCCGACAACGGCCCTCAAGACGCTGACCTTCACCTACTACCAGCGCTCGGGTCTGCCCGTGTACCAGACCTGGTTCGCCTCGCTGGCCAATGACATCTCCGGCAAGGTCACGGGATGCCCGGGCGCCGCGGGTGCACCCGCGGGTGGGGTGGCCGTGAAGCTGATCGGGCCCGCCGGTCAGGAGATCGCGAGCACGGTGACCGCCGCGGACGGGACCTACTCGTTCACGAACTACACCGCCGCACCCGGCTACAAGGTCCGGGCGAGCACCCCCGCCGCGGACTGCGTCATCGACGTGGCGAACCTGCCGGCCGATCTCGGCGCCGGTGATGTCACGGGCCTGAACTTCGTCTCGACTCCGAAGTCGGGCGAACCGGGTGACGGCGGCGCCGGTTCCAGCTCCGGGTCCAGCACCGGTTCCCTTTCCGGGGTGCTCTCCGGACTGATGAAGCTGGGCGGTGCGGGCGCCAGCTCGGGCGGCATCGGGTTCGAGTCCGGCGTCGGGTAGCTCCCACCAGGCGGTCGCGGATCCATCGGACCCGCGACCGCGCTAGTAGGGTCGCGGTATGGGGAAATGGACCGCGCGGGACATCACTGATCAGCAGGGTCGCACCTTCGTGGTGACCGGCGCCAACAGCGGGCTGGGCGAGGTCGCGGCGCGCGCGCTCGGAGCGGCGGGCGCGACCGTGATCCTGGCCTGCCGCGACGTCGACAAGGCGGGCGTCGTCGCCGCCCAGATCGGGGAGAACGCGCAGGTGCGGCGCCTCGACCTGGCGGACCTGGCATCGGTGCGCGAGTTCGCGGCCGGCGTCGAGGGTGTCGATGTGTTGATCAACAACGCAGGTGTGATGGCCGTGCCGCAGGGGACCACCGTCGACGGGTTCGAGACGCAGTTCGGCACCAATCATCTCGGTCACTTCGCGCTGACCGGACTGCTGCTCGATCGGATCACGGACCGCGTGGTCACCCTCTCCAGCGGCTTCCACCGGCTGGGGACGATGAACCTGGATGACCCGAACTGGGAGCGTAGGAAGTACAACCGGTGGCTGGCCTACGGACAGTCGAAGTTGGCGAACCTGCTGTTCGCCTACGAGCTGGACCGTCGCCTGTCCTCGGCCGGTTCCAAGGTCAAATCCCTTGCCGCACATCCCGGTTACGCGGCGACCAATCTGCAGTCGCATACCGCCTCGGTCTGGGACAAGCTGATGGTGGTGGGGAACCTGGCCGCGCAGAGCGCCGAGATGGGTGCGCTGCCCGAGTTGTATGCCGCGACCGTCGACACCGCCGCGTCCGGATCCTTCATCGGACCCGACGGCCCGTTCGAGCAGCGCGGGTACCCGAAGTCGGTGGGCTCGAATGCGAAGTCCCGCGACCGCGCCGTGGCCGCGGGCCTGTGGGGCGAGTCCGAGCGGCTCACCGGCGTCACCTACTCCTTCGGAAAGTGAGCACCCAGATGTCGATTCGCCGGCTGAACCATGCCGTGTTGTTCGTGTCCGACCTCCAGCGCAGCCTGGCCTTCTACCAGGACGTGCTCGGATTCCGTCCGCTCCCGGGCGGATTCCCCGGTGCTGCCTTTCTGCAGGCCGCGAACTCGGCGAACGACCATGACCTCGGTCTGTTCCAGAGCCCGAGCGGCCCGAGCCGCGCCAGGCAGGGCGACGTCGGGCTCTACCACCTCGCCTGGGAGGTGGACACCCTCACCGACCTGGCCGCGATGCGCGAAAAGCTCATCGAGGCAGGCGCATTGACCGGTGCGAGCAACCACGGCTCGACCAAGGCGCTCTACGCCCGCGACCCCGACGGCATCGAGTTCGAGGTGTGCTGGCTCGTCCCCGACGCCCACATCGAGGACGAGCTCGTGCCGGGGATGCCGCCGACCCGCCCGCTGGACATCGAGGCCGAGATCGTGCGGTACGGGGCGGACACCCCGAGCGGCCCGCGCACCGATCACGCGGTCTGGGCCCGACTGTTCGCGGAGCGATCAGCCGGCCGGTGACCCACCTCAGCTCGCCGTCGGGGAGTAGTGCTGCGGCAGTTCGCGACGCTCGGCGGGCGGCAGGTTTCGAGCAGGCGTCTCGACCAGCGGCGCCGACGAGGGGAGCTCGCCGCGGGTGCGCCGCCACGCCGAGCGGGCCCGCGGATGGAAGCGTCGGTCGAAGGGCAGTAACTTCCAGGTCCACGCCACCACCCGGCCGAGCGCGGTGAGGGCGATCTCGTCGAGCCGGGTCCACCTCAATCCCAGCATCTTCCGGACCGGCGCGGGGTACATGCCGATCGTGATCCACAGGTAGCCCTTGGCTATCGGGATACGGGCCAGCCGCCACGCCGGTTGCGGCAGCCAGGTCAGGAACGGTGGTCGTTCGAGCCCGCGGATGTCGAGGACGGCCCTGGTCGCCACATTGTCCTCGAGTCCGTTCTCGCACATGTCATTCCAGTACGCCTCGAAACTCGCCCAGTCGGGCGGCACGTTGCGCATGGTCATCCCGTACAGCCGGTACCACTGCACGCTCTCGGCGTACAGCTGTTCCTTGTCGGCGGCGTCGAGCCGGTCCCCGAAGTACCTGTTGACGACGATCGGGCCCATGGCGAAGGTCGCGTGCGCCCAGAAGAACGTCTCCGGGTTCAGCGCGCTGTACGGCCTGCCCTGCTTGTCGACGCCCTTGATGGTGGTGTGATAGCCGCGAATCGCGACCGCGGTTTGTTCCGCGCGGTCGCCGTCGTAGACGACGCCGTAGATCGGATACAGCGAGCGGTACAGGCGCTCCCAGCGCTCGTCGAAGAACCGGGAGTGTTCCTCCACGCCCGCGCCCAGCTGGGGGTGCATGTTCTGCATCGACCCGGCCCACAGCCCGAGCAGGATGCCCCGCCAATCGCCGAAGTATTTCCAGGTCAGCGAGGTCTCGTCGAGGGGTACCGCCTTGTCACGCGCCATGAACACTCCCGAATTGCCGTTAACTTGCGTGCCGTCAACGCTAGGAGTGACAACGACTGTTGTCAATGCCTGCCCGATGTCCCGCCCGCGTGCGCGACGAGAGGGGATTCCCTGCTGGTGAGGCTCAGTCGTCGGCCTCCGCGACCACGAGGGTGACCTCGATGTTGCCGCGGGTGGCGTTGGAGTAGGGGCACACCTGATGCGCCTTGTCCGCCAGGTCCTCCGCCTCCGGCCTCGGCAGGTGGGGCAGCGAGACCTCGAGCGTGACCTCGAGTCCGAATCCGCCCCCGTCGAGGGCGCCGATGCCGACCCGGGCGCCCACCGCGGAGTCCGCGACGTTCGCCTTGGCCTGCCGCGCGACGAGCTGGAGCGCGGAGTGGAAGCAGGCCGCGTAGCCTGCCGCGAAGAGTTGCTCGGGGTTGGTGCCGTCGCCGGTGCCGCCCATCGCGGCCGGGATGGCGAGGTCGAGATCGAGCCTGCCGTCCGAGGAGCGGGCGTGGCCGTTGCGTCCGTCGCCGGTGGCCAGGGCTTCCGCGGTGTAGAGCGCCTTCATGGGTTTCTCCTGTGTGGGGTGGGGGAGTGGGTCGGGGATCGGGTTGCGTCGTGCAGTGCCTGGGTGACCCGGGTCAGGGCCTCCCGGAGGGCGGTCAGCTCGGGACCGGACATGCCGGTGGATTCGGCGAGCCGGCGTGGGATGTCCTGCGCGCGGTCACGCAGGGCCCCGCCCGCAGACGTCAGGTGGATCTCGACGCGGCGCTCGTCGGTGCTCAGGCGCCGGCGTTCGATGAGCTCGAGGCCCTCGAGTCGCTTGAGCAGGGGCGAGAGGGTGCCGGTGTCCAGGTCGAGCTCCTCGCAGATCTCGCGGACGCCGCGACCGTCGCGTTCCCAGAGGGTGAGCATCACCAGGTACTGCGGGTAGGTGAGCCCGAGGTCCTCCAGGAGCGGGCGGTACGCCGCCGTGGCGGCGCGCGACGCCGAGTAGAGGGCGAAGCACACCTGGCGGTCGAGGGCGAGGTCGTCGGTCACGCGGTTGAATGTAGTGCCAAGTTAAATTGTGCACAACTAAATGTGACACTGCTCAAATGGCCGTGCGGCAATTCGGTGGCGGTGCGAGTCGCAACTCGGGTAGCGTTCGCCTCCGCAGAAGTCGTCCGACCGAGGAGGTGAGACCGGTGTCCGGTAAGGCAATCCGGGTGCTCTCACCGCGTGCGGTCCGACGGACCTAGGTGACCGCGAGAGCGCCCATCGGCATTTCCCCGAAAGGCGTTCCCATGTCTGCTTTCTCATCGCTGTGCCCGCAAACCCTCGTCGCCCGGCTGCGTGCCGCCGGCTGCGTCTTCGCCGAGGACGAGGCGCGCCTGCTCGCCTCCGCCGCCACGAACCCCGACGAACTCGCGGACATGGTGGACCGCCGCGTCGCCGGCCTGCCTCTCGAGCAGATCCTCGGCTGGGCCGAGTTCTGCGGGCGACGGATCGCCGTGGACCCCGGGGTCTTCGTGCCGCGCCGCCGCACCGAGTTCCTCGCCCGCCAGGCGACCGCCGTCGCTCGCCACCGGGCGGTCGTCCTCGACCTCTGTTGCGGATCCGGCGCGGTGGGCGCCGTCCTGACCGCGGCCAGGGCCGAGGTCGAACTGCACGCCGTCGACGTCGACCCGGCCGCCGTCCGATGTGCGCGTCGAAATGCCGTTGGCGCCAGGGTGTATCAGGGCGATCTCTACGATCCGCTGCCCCGGTCCCTGCACCGCCGGGTCGACGTCCTGGTGGCCAACGCGCCGTACGTGCCGACCGGCTCGATCGGGCTGCTGCCGCCGGAGGCCCGCGTCCACGAGCCGCGAGTGGCGCTCGACGGCGGTGCGGACGGCGTCGTGATCCAGCGCAGAGTCGCCGCCGACGCCGCGCGTTGGCTGGCGCCGGGAGGCCACCTGCTGATCGAGACGAGCGAACGGCAGGCGCCGCTCACGGTCGACGCCTTCGTCCGCGGTGGGCTGACCCCGCGGGTGGTCCATTCCGAGGAGTCCGGGGCCACCGTCGTGATCGGAACCAGGCGCCCCGACTGAGGGTGCGATGGTTCGGTGTCACCGTCGGAGGACTACGTCGAGTCGCACGACGCGGAGGCCGCTATCGCGCTTGCGGAGGTCGTCGCGGTGGCCCACGGGATCCTCCCCGCACCTCAGCAGCTCGACGGCATCGATGCCGCGAGGTATGTCGGGTCCTTGACCACGGCGCAGCGCGCCTGGATCCTCGCGACGCTCGAACGCGCGATCGCTGACAGCGACACATCGGAGCTCCACGAGTTGTGGGCTGAGAACATGCGATCGGCGCGGGGGCCCCGCGCCGATCGCGATCATTCGACACCGCACCACTCGATCGCCACGAGTGCATATGTTTTTGCTGCGCATATGATTTCGTCGATCGCGCAGCGCTCGTCGACGGCGTGCGCCATGCCCAGGCTGCCCGGTCCGAGGCCGACGGTGGGGATACCTGCGCGGGACAGCCAGGTGAGGTCGGTTGCCGATGGGAACGGCATCACATCGGGTGCCCCGGCGAGCCGCGTGTGCGCGGCCGCCCTGGTGCGGGCGCCCGCAACGGTGAGGCAGAACGGGTGGTCCCCGTCGGTGCGGCCACCCGGGTAGTGCATCTGCCAGGTGATCGCCGGCGGATGGGCTCGCATCCATGGATCCCGCGCCGCAGCGCCCGCCACCGCACCCTCGATCTCGCCCTGGATTTCGGACAGCTCGGCCGCGGGCGGGTAGAACACCGCGTACTCGAGGGCCATCTCGTCCGGGATGAAGGCGACGTTGCGGCTGCCGCCCGCGCCGCCGTCGATCACGTCGAGGCCGATGGTGAACTGACCGGGCGTGAACAACGGATCGATCTTGGTGCTCACCCATTCGGACTCGAGCCGGCGCAACGCCTCGTGCACCGCGAGGCCCGAGTCGATGGCGCTCGAGGCCACCGGCTGGTCGTTGCGCTCGGCGAGCATTCGCGAACGCATTGACGCGTGTGCCGACTTGCCCGTCACCTCGATACGAAAGACGAGCACTCCCGGGGTGGCCGGCATGATCGACAGGGGCCGCGCGGCACCGGTCGGCTCCGCCACGATCGCGGCATCGCCGAGGTAGCCGCGCTCGAGAACGGCGGAGGTGCCCATGTGGTGCTCGAGGTTCTCCTCACCCGCGACCGCCTGCAGGATCAGGTCACCCCGCAACCGGACGCCCTCCTCCCGCAGGGCACGGGCCGCGAACGCCTGGGCCACCAACCCGCTCTTCATGTCGACCGAGCCGCGGCCCCACAGGTGGTCATCGGCGACGACTGCGGTGAAGGGGTCGTGGGTCCACGCATCTGCGTTGCCGGCGGGTACGACATCGACGTGCCCGTTGAAGACCAGTGAGCGACCGCCGCCTCTGCCCGCGACGACACCGACGGCGTTGTCGCGGCCCGGGGCCTCACCGAACAGCTCCACCTCGGCCCCCGCCTCCCGGTAGATGCCGGCGAGCAGCTGCGAGACCTCGGTCTCGCCGCCGACCAGGCCGTCGTAGTCCTGGTCGGCGTAGGTCGGGTTGATGCTGCGGATGCCGATGGCGGTGGACAGGGTGGCCAGCAGTTCGTCGCCGAGGGCGTCGATCCGGGCGCTCACCCGGTCGGGTGCGGTGTTGTTCATCGCGCCACCGCCGTCGCCTCGTCGACGGGGGTGGAGAGGTCTCCGCTGTCGTACACGGTGTTCCCGCCCAGCATCGTCCGGAGCACCTGCGTGTCCGCGAGGTCGTCGATGTCGCAGCGCAACGGGTCGCGGTCGACGATGAGGACATCGGCCTGGTTGCCAGGGGCGAGGGATCCCACGTCCGACCAGCCGATGACCTTCGCGGCGCCGGTCGTCCACATGGACAGCGCCTCGGTCCGGGTCAGTACCTGATCCGGCCCGTCGTTGCGGTGATCGCAACCGGCGAAGCGGTGCGTCTGGGCGAGTTCGATCTGCTCCCACGGGTTCTTTGGCCCCCAGTCGGTGCCGCCGCCGAGGTCGAGGCCGGCGTCGACGAGCCGCTTGAGCGGTTCGAGGTCGCGCCAGACCTGCTCGCCCATCCGCTCGCCGTACATCTTGCCCTTGCCCCAGGCGAATCCGGCCGACGTCGTGACCTGGAAGCCGAGATCGGCGTATCGCCGCACCTGGGCGGGAGTGATGGTGATGGCGTGCTGCAGGACCCAGTTCCGATCGCGGAAATCGTGATCGCGCGCCACCCGCTCCGCGATGTCGAGGAATTCGTCGTGCTCACGGAATGCGCCCATGCACATGTTCGCGCGGATCCCGTGCTCTGCGCAGAACCGGACGAAGGCCTCCTCCTTCTCCGTCGAGAGGAACCGGACGCCGCGGGTCTGTCTCCCGAACGGATTCAGATGCGGCTGGTAGGTGGCGAAGTAGCCGGAGAAGCACGGCCCGCCCGGGCTCATCGTCATCCCGTTGATGCGGAACATGTCGTCGTCGAGGTCCAATGCCTGACCCGCGAAATGCCTGAGACGCTCGGTGAATTCGTCCAGGGTCAGCGGATCGAAGGGGTAGAAGATGACCGACTCGACGTCGAAGGTCGCCATCACACGCAGGGTGAGCGCATCGCTCGCCCGCAGGTGGCGGTAGAGGGCGATGTGCTCGGGTTCCATCGCGTGGCCCTCGTACACCGTGGTCACACCCTGGGCCGAGAACCGTGCCATCTCGGCGAGCGTGCCGGCGGCCGCGTTCTCGAGGTTCGGCGGTGGCAGCTTCATCAGGATCTGACCCCAGAACGGGTCGTAGGTGTAGTAGTTGGTGACCGGGCCCCGCAGGATTCCCGTGAGGTCGCCCGTCTCGTTCTTCTCCAGGTCCACATCGCAGACCCGATCCGGGATGAAGGCGGTCAGTCCAACGGCACGTAGCCCGGTGCTGTTGAACGCCACCACGTTCGGCATCTTCGGCGCCCACGCCTGGATCATCACGGGATGCACCTCGGTCGCGCGATCGAGGGTCCACCGGTCCGGCAGGCGCCGTTCGAGCAGGTCCTGTTCCGAGCGACGGATGAAGTAGTGCGGTTCACCGACCGGCGTGCACATGATCCACTCGCCGGGCGGAGTGATCGCGGCCCTGGCCCGGATCCGTTCGACGATGTCGGCGTGGTCGACGGCATCGGTGAGGTCGACGAGCCCGCCGGCGAGGGTGCCGAAGTGCATCACATGCGGGTGCGTGTCGACCAGGCCCGGCATCACCGTGCCGCCCTCGGCGTCGATGCGCCGTGCGCCCGGACCGGCGAGGCTCGTCATCTCGTCGGTGCGCCCCGCCGCGAGCACCCGGCCGTCCGACAGCACCAGGGCCTCGGCCTCCGGAAATGCGGGGTCGAAGGTGAGCACCCGCCCGCCAGTGACAATCGTGTTGGTCATCGCTTCCTCCACTCTCGACCGGTCCACCCGGTCCGGCACCTGCGAAGCTATGCCGCCGGTCACACGCGGACATCAACCCAACGGATGAGATGGCACGGGTTTCCACCCTCGCTCGGCCTGGTCGGAACCGGGGAACCGCACTAGTGTGTGTGGACCATGCAGCCGCGGTCCGACATCGACGACCTCGCCCGGTTCAAGTCCGAGGCGATGGGGTTCCTGTCCGGGCTGGTACCGATCTCGGGGGTTGTTTTCTACTCGGTCGACGTCAACCTGAACCCGGTCGATCACGCCTTCCACCGGATCGAATCGGACCGGAACGAGCGCTACACCGAGTTCTTCCACCGGCTCGACCCGTTCCACCCCCGCCGGTTCGCCGCCACCGGCAGGCCCATCGTCAGCCTGCGCGATCTCCACCAGCGTTATCACGGGGGCGAGTACCACCGCCGCTTCATGGAGCCGCTGGGTTTGGACTACGAGGCGGAGCTGTACCTGTACTGCTCAGGGCAGATGGTCGGCGGCATCTCCCTTCACCGCTCGTCGGAGCTGGGTGACTTCACCGGCAGCGAACTGGAGCTACTCGGCACCGCACGTCACTTCGTCGAACACACCTTCACGACCGGACGGTCCTTCGATGCGACGCGGCGGGTCGACGAGTGGGGGCTCACACAACGCGAGCGCGACGTGCTTCGGCTCGTCCGCGAGGGCGCGGCGAACGCCGAGATAGGCCGTGTGCTCTACATCAGCGTCCCGACCGTGAAAACCCATCTGCAGCACATCTACGACAAGTCGGGGCTGCGGTCTCGGGCCCAGCTCATCGCGCGGCTCGGCGCGACGGACCGAGGCCCTGACCTTGGGTATGGCAACTAGGGGATGACAGTACGGCCCGATCGTGGTCAATGTAGTTGGCGATTGTTCACGCAGAGCCCGCTCGCGCCGACGGTGCATAGGCGACTTCACTTGAGCCCCAGCCACCCCGCGAGCCCGAATCCGGCCAGCGCTACCACGATCCGAAGCACCATCGGTGGAATCACCTTCACAACCGGCGGGCCACACCAACCACCGATCAATGCGCCGAGCGCCATCGCCGCGGCGGCGCCCCAGTGCACCTCCCCTGACACCGAGAACGCCAGTGCCGCCACCAGGTTCGCGACACCGAGCAGGAAACTCTTGAGGATGGTGGCCCGCCACACGGACAGCCCGGTGCAGATCAGTGTCAGCGCCAGGAAGATGACGCCCGCGCCGGCGCCGAAGTAACCGCCGTAGATCGCAACCACCCCGAGCGCCACCGGGTACAGGACAGGAAACTTCTTGCCGACGATCAGTTTCCGGATCTGCGGCTGCAGCAGTAGGGCCAGCGATGCCATCGCCACCAGGTAGGGCACCGCGGCTTCGAATGACCCGGCGGGCGCCCGCAGCAGGATCAGCGCGCCCGTCAGCCCGCCGACAGCGCTCACCGCGGCCCAGCGCCACAGCCTCGGACCCATTTCGGTCAACTCGCGTAGCGAGTTCGCGGTGCCACCGACCCCGACCGCGACCAGTGCGACGGTGTTGGTGACGTTCGCTGCGACCGGGGTGAGCCCGACCGAGAGCAGCGCCGGGTACGAGACTATCGACGCCAGTCCCGTGACGAACCCGACCAGGCCGGCACCGAACCCGGCGACCACCAGTAGCAGGTACTGCGGCAGGCTCATCGGGGCAGCACGTGCCCGATCGGCCACGCGGTCAGATACCCACCCATTCGGTCACCCCCTCGGCGAAGCCCTGTCGCTTCCAGATCGGGACCTCGGCCTTGATCAGTTCCACCAGCAGCGCGCAGGCGGCGAACGCCTCCGCCCGGTGCGGGGCGGCGACGGCGGCGACGAGGGCGAGGTCCCCGACGGTCAGTGGGCCGACGCGGTGCACGGCCGCCACCGGCAGGCCCGACTCCGCGGACACCTGCTCGCAGCACCGCCGCAGGAACCGCACGGCGTCGGGGTGCGCCAGGTACTCCAGCGTCGACACCTGCTGTCCGCCATCGTGGTTGCGCACCACGCCGGTGAACAGGACCACCGCGCCGTGCTCGGGCCCGGCGACCGCGGCGTCCACCGCGGCGGGGTCGATCGGATCGGCCGAGATGGCCGCCAGCAGTTCACTCATCGTGCAGCCCGCCACCGTTTGATCGTTCACAGGAGCCACACCCGTACCTTGTCTCCCGCTTCCATCGCCGTCACGTCCTCCGGCACGTCGACCAGGACGTCCGCCCTGGCCAGCGCCGCGACCAGGTGCGAGCCGGGACCCGACTCCAGTGTCACACCTGCAGACGTGCGCCGCCCACGCAGGAACTGTCGTTTGCCGGCCGCCGAGGTCAGTGCCGCGGCCAGGGGCAGTCGATCCGCGATCACCGGGGCAAGTCCGGCGGCGCGCCGCAGCACCGGTCGGGCGAACACCTCGAAGGAGACCAGGGTGCTGACCGGGTTGCCGGGGAAGTTGAGCACCGGGACGCCGTCGACCGCGGCCAGGCCCTGCGGCCCGCCCGGCTGCATACCGACGTGTCCGAACCAGCCGCCGAGCGGTGTCAGCACCTCGCGCACCACTTCGAACTCGCCCATGGAGACTCCGCCGGAGGTGATCACCGCGTCGGCGGACGCGGTTGCGCGGTACAGGATCTCGCGGAACCGTTCGGGGTCGTCCGTGCTCCGGTCGACGGAGACCACATCTACCCCGTTGGCGGCCAGGCTCGCCGACAGCGCGATCGAATTGGAGTCGTAGATCTGACCCGGCCCAAGCGGACGCCCGGCCGAGATCAGCTCTGCGCCCGTGGTGATCACCGCGAATTGCGGTCGGCGGCGGACCGGAATCTCGACCGTCCCGACCGCGGCGAACATCGCGAGGTGCCGCGCGGTGAGCTCGGTGCCGGCCGCCAACAGCAGGTCGCCGGAATGGACGTCGCTGCCGCGGTCCCGGACGTACTCGCCCTGTCGCCGCGACACCCGCACGGTGACCTCGGCGGCGCCGGCGTCGGTGTCCTCCACCGGCACCACGCAGTCGGCTCCCGCCGGCACCGGCGCGCCGGTCATGATCCGGACCGCGGTACCCGGCTCGATCCGGCGCGGCCCGGCGTCGCCCGCCGCGACGGTCGCGGTCACGGGCAGGGTGACGGGCACCGCGCGCACGGACTCCGCGGCCACCGCGAATCCGTCCATCTGGGAGTTGGGGAACACCGGCAGGTCCAGGGGAGAGCGGACGTCGGCGGCCAGCACCCGGCCGAGCGCCCGCGTCACGGCGACGCCCTCGGTCACCGGCGCGAGGGCGGGTTCGAGCAGGCGCTGCACCTCACGCGCGTGGTCGTCGACAGATCTACTGGTCATCGGAGCGCACTCCAGAGTGGGTGTGGTGATCGACTCATGTTTCCTTCGCTATGTCAGCCGCCGGCGAACCGGGGGCAGCAGGCACACAGCTGGCTTGAGGCTGTCGGGGTGGAGTGAACTCTGGTGTCCGCTCACCGGATCAGATGGCGGACGCGCGTCGGTTCCCTACCCAGTAGCGCCTCGGTGACTTTGCTACCCGAAAGGAAATCTCGCTCGTTGTAGAACTCGAACATGGCTGCAAGCCTTGCCCTACCCGGGATTCCGAGATTCTGGCCGTACCTCGCCATCCAGGCATCTACTCCGATGCGCTCCACCGACACCGACCGCGACGTCGATTCCTCGATCAACCGAACCAGATCTCGAACGCTCAGCGCGTCGGGGCCCCCCAGTTCGTAGGCAGCCCCATGATGCACGTCGGCACCCTCGGTCAGAACTCGTGCCGCAACCTCCGCGACGTCGTCGAGGCTGATGAAAGAGAACCGCGACTCAATGCGGTACGGCGTGACGATGTGCTCGGACTCCCCGGTGAGTACCGATTCGAAATTCTGGGCGTACGCGCAGGGCTGCAGGATGGTCCAGCGCAACCCTCGCTGCGAGGCGAAGCTCCGCAGCTCGTCCTCGCACCGCGCCTTGTCGAGATGGTGTGGCATGCGCGGGCTGTATGGCCACGCGACCGAGTGGTACACCACATGATCCACCCCGGCCTCACTCGCCGCCGCGAGAGCTCGGCCTAGCAGGGACGGCTCGTCCGGATGCATGTTGGGTGCAATGAAGTAGACGCTGCGGCAGCCCGCGAATCCGGCTGCCATACCTTCACCGGTGTCGAGATCGATCCGGTATTGGCCGGGCCGCCGGACAGACCGGACGAGCTGCCGCGGCTGCGTCCTTCCAGCAAGAGCGGCAACGAGAGCTCGTCCGGTCTTCCCGGCGGCGCCGACGACTGCAATGTCGGCGCCGACGGCTTCGGTCAGGTCAGCTGTCGATGAAGTCATACGAAGCGCACTTCGCTCCACCGGAGAGCCTTTCGTATCCGGGACCGCGGTCGAAGAACGGCTCGTCCAGATCACGCCCGATCCGCATCGACTCGCGCAACGTGTCCGTGGCCGCCGCATCCGCGGTCGGCGCCTCGTCCGCGGTGAGGACTACGCCGTAGTCCTTGGTCGCACCCTCGCGGGACACCTTGCCCCACAGCACGTCACGGACCACCTCGTCGATCGGACGATCGAGCGGATCACCCCAGCCGCCGCCACCGGTGGTGCGGATTCGGATGGTCTCGCCGGATTTGATCGGCTCGGCATCGGTGAGCGCGTCGAACTCCCGCTCGTTCGGCTGGCCCGGGTTGATCACCACGGAGAACGATCCACCGGCTTTGCCGCCCTTGACACCCCAGCACGCGAGGATCGAGCGGTCCGCGATGGACATGAAGTGCGCGTCCTTGAGCATCCGAATGTGCTTCTCGTAGCCCAGACCACCGCGGTAGCGTCCGGCGCCACCCGAATCCCGGGCCAGGCCCAGCTTCTCGACGATGAACGGGAACCGGCTCTCGGTGAACTCGGTCGGCAGGTTGCGCGAGTCGGGCACGACGTGAATCGTGTCCTCGCCGTCGGCGTAGTGACGACCGCCCGAGCCGCCGCCGAGTACCTCACGCATGAGGTAGGAGTGGCCCTCGATGTCCTCTCCGTAGACGCCGGTGTAGCGGATGGTCTCCTGGTCCGCCGGCATGTTCCCGTCGACGGCCTTGGCGATGGCGCCGGCGAACACGCCGAGCAGGCGCAGGATCACGAACGTTCGGGCGTTGGTCGGTGCCGGGAAGATCGGCGTGATCAGCGTCCCCTTCTCCGGGAACTTCATCTCGATGAGTGGGATGATGCCCTCGTTGACGTCGAGTTCGGCCATCCGCTCGGGTGAGTCAGCGAGGTTACGCAGCACCGGTGCGAGCCACTTTGCCAGGAAGTTGCCGTCCGCGTAGTCACCGCAGTGGTTGATCGGGCCCTTGGCCTGCGGGCCGGTTCCGGTGAAGTCGAGGATGAGGCGCTCACCGCCCTCGTCCTCGGGGCCGGTCTTGGTCAGGGTGATCCGCTGCGTGTGAAGCTGGGGCTCGTCCACGCCGTCGTGTTCGGCGTAGTCCTCCCAGGTGTACACACCCTGCGGGATCTTGCTGAGAATCTCGCGCCGGTAGGTTTCGGTCGTCGCTTCCATCATCGCGTCGAAGCAGGCCTCGACAGTCTCGACGCCGTACCGCTCAAACAGTTCCGTCAGCCGGCGCGCACCCATCAGGCACGCGGAGCACTCGGCGTCCAGGTCGGCTGCCAGTGCGTCGGGCATCCGCGAGTTGCGCGTCATGATGCGCAGTGCGGCCTCGTTCGGCACGCCCTCCGCCCACAGCTTGATCGGTGGAACCATCAGTCCCTCTTCGTACACGGTCGTCGCACCGGAGGGCATCGACCCGGGGCAGCAGCCCCCGATGTCGTCGTGGTGACCGAACGCCTGGACGAACGCGACCACGCTCGGCTGGGTGTCGCCGGGCCTGGTCGCGAAGACCGGCACAGTGACGCACAGATCGGGCAGGTGGCCGATCCCGCCCTCGGAGAGGTAGACGTCGTTGTGGAAGTAGACGTCACCGGGCTTCATGGTCTCCAGCGGGAAATCCCTGGCCACCGGGTGCACGAGCGCCGAGTACGAACGGCCGGTCAGCTTTCGGAGATTCCTGTCGTGAATGCCGGCGCGGAAGTCGTGGGCATCGCGGATCATCGGCGAACGCGAGGTTCGCGAGATCGCGGTTTCCACCTCCATCTCCACACTGGCGAGGTATCCGGCCACGATCTCGACGAGCACGGGATCAGGCGTGTTCGCGTCGACCGGAGTCAGGCGGTAGGGCTTGTTGTTCACCGTGTCGATGACAGTCATCAGTGCGCTCCGTTCGAGTCGAGATCCTTGGTGATTCGGATGTTTCCGAAGGTGTCAATGCGAGCTCGGAATCCGGGATCCACGGGCACCGTGGAGCTGAACTCCTCGATGACGGCCGGACCCTCGAGGACGTCGCCAGAACCGAGCAGTGATCGGTCGTAGACGTCGGTCGTCACCCAGCCGCCGAAGTAGGCCTGACGTGAACCCGTCAGCGCGACCTCTGCGCCACGCCCCTCGGCGATCTCCGACAGCACCGGCCTCTTGATCGGGCCGATACCGCTGACCCGCAGATTGACCCATTCGACATGCTGACTCTGATCGTCCCGGAAGTCGTACCCGTAGAGCTCGCGGTGCGCCTCGTGGAAGGCGTCCGCCGCCCGATCCATCAACTCCTGGGTGATGAGGCCGTCGCCGATCGGCACTCGCACCTCGAAGGCCTGACCGAGGTAGCGCAGGTCCGCCGAGCGCGCATACCGACGCTGGTCGGCGTCGAAGCCCTCATCCGCCAGGGCGGCATCCGCGCGAGCCGCGAGCGCATCGAGGCCAGACTGGAGGTCCTCTGTGCGCAGGCGGTCGTGCCGACTGACATGGGTCTGTACAAAGTCATTGCGAACGTCAACGGTCAGCAGGCCGAATGCGGAGACGTTTCCGGGATTGCGTGGGATCAGAACATCTTTGAGCCCAAGGATGTCGACCAGTCTGCACGCCAGCAGCGAGCCGGACCCTCCGAAGGTGACAAGGGTGAAGTCGCGGACATCGAGTCCTCGCTTGACGGAGATCTGACGCAGGGCATTGGCCTGATTCCAGGCCGACACCTCGAGAATTCCCGTCGCGCATGCTTCGAGATCGAGCGACAACTGGTGTGCCAGCTCTTCGACGCCCTTTCTCGCCAACCCGGTGTCGAGCGGGATCTCGCCTCCGAGGAGATGGGGAGGTATCCGGCCGAGAAGAACATGCGCGTCGGTGATGGTCGGCTCGATGCCGCCGTTCCCGTAGCACATCGGGCCCGGGTCGGCGCCTGCCGACTGCGGACCGACCCGCAGCGTTCCCTCCGGAGTCATCCAGGCAATCGACCCGCCACCCGCACCGACGGTGACCACGTCGATCATGGGAATCTTCGACGGGTAATTCCCGACGTGGCCCTCGGTCGTCAACGCAGGCTCGCCGCGGACCACGACGGTCACGTCAGTGGACGTGCCGCCGCCGTCGCAGGTGAGGACCTGGTCCACCCCGGCCGCGCTGGCGACCAGCGCCGCGCCGAGAGCACCGGCCGCGGGGCCGGAGAGAACGGTCGTGATCGGCTGGTGCACTACCTCTTTCGCGGACAGCACACCACCGTTCGACTTCATCACGTAGAACGGGACGTCGCGCGGCTCACCCGACACGGTCGAGAACTCGCGGAGGCGGGCGGCGATGTTGTTGACGTAGTTGCGGATATTGGGCTTGACCGCAGCATCGACCAGCGTGGTGATCGACCGCTCGTACTCGCGGTACTCGCGCAGCACCTCGGTCGAGATGCTCACTGTCGCCTCGGGGTACTCCTCGAGCAGGATGTCCCGAACACGCTCCTCGTGGTCGGGATTGGCGTAGGAGTGCATCAGGCACACGCCCAGCGTCTTGACGCCCTCGTCCTTGAAGAAGCGCGCGGCCGCCCGGACGTCGTCCTCGTTCAACGAACGAATCTCGTTGCCGTCGAACAACAGTCGTCCGCGAACCGTCTTGACCCGGTGCGCAGGCACGATGCGCTCGGGCTTGACCCAGAAGTACGAGTTGCCGTAGCCGTCGGGAACGGACTGGCGCGCGATCTCGAGAACGTGCTCGTAGCCCTCGGTCGTGATGAACCCCAGGTTCTCGACCTTGCCCTCGAGCAGCTTGTTCGTGGCGACCGTGGTGCCGTGGCTGACCGCGCTGAGAGCATCGCCGGTTACCCCGAGCTGACGCAGGACCTTGTCGATGCCGGCGAGGAAGCCCTCGGCCGGATCGGCGGGCGTCGAGGGAGTCTTCGTAGTGACCAGTTCTCCCGACTCTTCGTCCACCGCCACCACATCGGTGAACGTCCCGCCGGTGTCGATTCCGACTCGAATCTTTCTTGGTTCCACGCTTCCTCCTTGGGTATTTCGTAGGCAGCGTGACCGCTGATAGGGCCGAGGCGTGCCTGACGCGTAGTCATATTGGACTCTTTCTGGGCGCCAGTTTCTTTGTCACATATCGCTAGAGTCTCACCGCAGAATTCAGCCCCGAGTGGGCCGAGGAACGGGCAAACTGTCACAGTTTGCAGACGCCGACGGCCGCCGCCCCTGGCTCGGGGCGGCGGCCGTTTCTTTGATGCGTGTGGGCCCGTGATCTACGACAAGAACGTCATGCCGTACCGGACTTGCGAACCAGCAGGCCGCCCAGCAGGACTCCGGCCAGCGCGATACCCGCGCCGACGGCGGCGGCAATGAGCGCGCTCTGCGCCGACGGACCCGCCGGTGCAGGACCAGCGCCGGCGCGCCCCGCACCGACGACGCTGGGCAGCTGGCCAGCAGCCTCCGGGATGACCTCGGGCACACCGGCGGCGGCAATCGCGGGCACTTCCGGGATCCCGTTCGCGATGACGCCGTCAAGCCCCGTGAAGAACACTCCCGCCATCTTCTTGGCAACACCGGTGATCATTCGCTGTCCGACACCGCCGACCATTCCGCCGACGACCGCATCGGCATCGTAGGTCAAAAGCGTGCCACCGCCTTCGCGTGGCTCCAGCCTGACGTTGACGTCGGCGCGCACGGTGCCCGGCGCTCCCGCACCCGACGCGGTCATCACGAACGATTCGGGTCGGTTCTGCTGCGAGAGGATGACCTCGCCGTCATAGGTGCCCTTGATCGCCGCTACCCCGGCCGTGATCGAAAGCTTGTAGTGGTTGTCGCTCAACTGATCGAGCGATTGAACCCCGGGGATGGTGGCCGCCAGGACGCGTCCGTCCTGGAGACTGTCGTACACCTCGGTGGGAGGTGCAGTCAGCTGCGCCGTGCCTGCGATTCTCATGTGTTCTCCTTCGGTGCTACGGCGTTCGACTCGGCAGAGTTGGCGAGCCGAAGCTCGAACAGTTCGGATGGCGAAATTGGCATCGAGGTGATCGGAATTCCCTCCGCGTCCTCGATTGCCGCGGCAATGACTGCGGTGGTCGGGATGACGCCGGCCTCGCCGGCGCCTTTCATGCCGAGCGGATTGAGGCCGGACGGGGTGACGGTGTGGTCGATTTCGATGGAGTCCGGCACCTCGGTGACGAATGGCAGCAAGAAATCCATGAACGACGCGTTGAGCAGTTGCCCGTGCTCGTCGTAGACGATGCGCTCGTAGAGCGCCCCGCCGATTCCCTGAGCGACGCCTCCATGGATCTGCCCCTCGACGATCCGCGGATTGATCACGTTGCCGCAGTCATGAACGACGGCGTACCGCTCCACGTGTATCTCAGCCGTCACCGGATCGGTCTCGACGATCGCGGCGTGAATGCCGGAGGCGAATGTCGACCTCGGCGGAGAGTAGTACCCGGTGGCCTCCAACCCTGGCTGCTCACCCTCCGGGATCGGTGGAATCGACATGTCGGTCGAGACCTTGGCGAACCCCGTCGCCAGCCTGGACTCCTTGTCGAAGGCATACCGAAGTGGATTCGACAGGACGGCGACGATCCCGAGCGCGATCGACGTACCTGGGGCACCCGGCTTCGTTCCGATCTTGCAAACATGTCCGCCACGAAGCTCGAGTTGCCCCGGATCGAGGTCCAGCGCCTCGCCCGCAATCTTTTTCGCCTTCTCCGCCACCATCTGCGCGGCCACGTGGAATGCCGAGCCCGACATGACCGCACCGCGGGATGCAAAGGTCCCCACCGCGTAGCCGAACCGCCGGGTATCACCCGTCACGATCTCCACATCGGACAATTCGACGCCCAAGTCGTCGGCCACGATCTGGGCGAATGTCGTCTGGTGCCCCTGCCCCTGGGTGGTCAGTCCCGTTGCGCCCTTCACCTTCCCCGAGGTCTCGATCACGACGTGGGCGCCCTCGTAGGGGCCGGGCCCCGTTCCCTCGACGTATGCGCCCACTCCGATGCCGACCCTGCGCCCTTCCGCAGCGGCCCGCTTCTTGTATTCGGGGAAGCCGTCCCAGTCGATCAGCGCCTTCAGTTTGTCGATTCCGGCCTGATAGTTGCCGGTGTCGTAGATCAGCGGACGGCCGTCCTGGAACATCAGATTGAAGTCGTACGGCATTTCCTCGGGCCTGATGATGTTCTTCTCGCGCACCTCGAGCACGTCCTTGCCGAGGTATTTCGCGATCGCGTCCATCGACCGTTCCATCGCGAATACGCCCTGGGGGCGGCCGGCACCCCGGTACGGAATGACGATCACCGTGTTGGTGTAGAGCGAGAACGCGTTGACACGAAAGGAGACCGGCTTGTAGGGGCCGAGTACCTGTGTCGCGGTGTTGATGACGACGATGATCCCGTACGGAAGGTATGCGCCGTTGTCGTGCCAGAGGGTGAAGTCGAATGCCAGCAGGCGCCCGTCGTCATCGAAACCCACCGTTACCTCTTGCAGTTGACCCCGCTCGTGGGCACTCGAGATGAAGTGTTCCCGGCGGTCCTCCACCCATTTGACCTCGCTCGAGATGCCCGCCTTACCGAGTTGACGGGCCGCCCAGGTCACCATCACCTCCTCCGGCCACGGATGCATGATCTTGACGCCGAACCCACCGCCGACGTCCGGCGCGATGCAGTGCACCTTGTTCATCGCCATACCGAGCCGCGCGGCGACCGCGGTGCGGACAGACGTCGAGGTCTGCGTCGACGACCAAAAAGTCAGCGTTTCCTCGTCGTTGTCCCAGCGGGCGTAGACACCTTTGCCCTCCATCGGCATCGACGCTGATCGTTCGATCTCCAGGTTCAGCGTGAGCCGATGAGGCGCACTCGCCAACTGTGCATCGACGTCACCGAATCCGTGTTGGAGATGCGCCGCGACATTGTCGGGAACATCGTCGTGGACGCGTCGATCTGCTCGGCGGGCGGTGTCGATCCCCACCACAGGATCGAGGATCTCGTAGGTGATCTCGATCTTCGCGCACGCGTCCTCGGCGACGTACCGGTTGCGCGCCACCACCATCACAATCGCTTCGCCGACGTGATTGACCTCGTCCTTGGCCAGCGGAAATCCGTTGCGTGGAGCGATGATTGCCGGATGAGGAATGAGCAGCGGCAGGGCCTCGGCCATCGCAGGAGAGTCCGCGGCAATGTCCTCGTACGTGTATACGGCATAGATTCCGGGTAGCCCCAGCGCCGCATCGATATCGATTCCGGTGATCCGTGCATGCGCGTGGGGTGACCGAACGAATGCGGCGATCAACGCGTCATGCCCCAGATCGTCGAGGTACTTACCCTTGCCGCTGAGCAGACGGGTGTCCTCCGAGCGCGGCAAAGGTTTGCCGAACAGGGGCTCCGAGCCGGTGGTGGGTTTGGTTGCGGCCTTCTTCGTCACGCTCATGCTCGGCCAGCCCGTCCGCCGACGGGGCTGGTCTTGCCCCGCACCTTCCGGTCGAGTGACGCCCGGCTCGATTCGTCATCTATTCCGAGCGGGAACTCACCCGCCCGTTCGCGCTTGATCTCCGCGGCACGCAGCACGGCCGCCTTGATGTTCTGGTACCCGGTGCACCGGCAGATGTTGCCGGCGATCGCATCGGAGGCCTCCTCGCGTGTCGGCGAATCGTTCTCCTCCAGGAAGGCCGCGATGGTGGTGACGAATCCGGGGGTGCAGAATCCGCACTGCAGACCATGGCACTCCATGAATGCCTGCTGCACGGGGTGCAAGCTCCCGTCCGGCTCGACGAGACCCTCGACCGTCGTGACGACCTGTCCCTCGAGACTCGCCGCGAGCATCAGGCACGATCGCACGGGGTTTCCGTTCAGCAGAACTGTGCAGGCCCCGCAGACCCCGTGTTCGCATCCGACGTGAGTCCCGGTCTGCCGCAAGTGATGCCGGATTGCATCCGACGCGAGGGTGCGCGCAGGCAGGACGACGGTCTGCGTAGTTGTATTGAGCGTGAAGGTCACGGCCACATGCTGCTCACCGGTCTCGGCCAGCAGGTCCGAAAGCTGCTGTTCAACCTCTTTTGTTGACATCGTCATTTCTCTCCGGCCTCGACGTGCGGCGTCGACTGCCTCGTTGACAGGGAAAGCACGCCGTCGCGCGCGGCACGCATGACAACTCTCGCGGTCAGGGCCGCAACGAGTTGTGACCGGTACCGCGCGGTGGCGTGAATGTCTGCTTCGGTTCCGATGCGCTCCCGCGCCGTCTCGGACAGGGTGTTCCACAACGGATCCCGGTCGTCGGTGGCCGACGCTCCACGGATGACGTCCGTGTAGTCGACCACTTCGCCGAAATCACCGGCAGAGACGTAGGTCACGCGGGCATTCTTTACCTCCCCGTCGGCCACCTGAACTCGAGCCGCCACGCCGACCAGTGCGTAGTCACCGTGGCGGCGGGCGATCTCGTCGATGGCCACCCCGACACCAGGAACAACGCCCGGTATCGTCGCGCTGGTCGCGATCTCGTCAGGCTCCAGGGAGGACTCCAACGGCCCGAGGAACAGTTCACGCGCGGGGATCTCGCGTGAACCGCGCACCGACCGCACGGCCACCGATCCGTCGAGCAGGAGCAGCACGGCCGGCATCTCCGCCGAGGGATCCGCGTGAACGATCGACCCGACGGTGGTCCCACGGTTTCTGATCGTCGGGTGTGCCACCAACTGCAGCGCTCGGCCGATCAGTGGCTGGACCCTGTTGGCCTCTCGATTCGAGGCCAGCGCGGCGTGAGTCGCCAGTGCCTCAAAGGTGACGCCCGATTCGGCCGAAGCCGTGATCGAGTCGAGATTGTCGATCGCGGTGATGTCGACGAGGTTGGCCGGCGCGGCCAACCGCATCGACAACATCGGGATGAGTGACTGCCCACCGGCCAGGACCTTGCCCTCGTGCGCCACCTCCGCAAGGACCTGGCAGGCTTCCTCGATCGACCGTGGCCGATGGTATTTCAGTGGCGAAGGTTTCATACTCAGATCCTGCCTGCCCGTGCGGCTCGAGGTTTCGTCGAGAAGTGACAAACGTCACGGCGTGAAATGGCGATTCTCATCTATCCCGTAGGGGTGGGGACGCGGACCGCTTCGGTCGGGTCGACGTGGCGAGACCGGCGAGGAGCGGAAGGCGGGTCGGCTTTCATACTCGCGGGCGCGATTCGCGCGCACAGGTGGTACATCCCGATCACAACAATGGTGCCCAACGCGATCCCGCTCAACGAGAACGTGTCAGTGAACACGAGCGAGGTGTCGCCGATGGCGAGGATGAGGCCGGCGGCCACGGGCAGGATGTTGAGTGGGTTCCCGAAGTCGACGCCGTTCTCTGCCCATATCTTTGCGCCGAGGAGGCCGATCATTCCGTACAGCACGACGGTGATTCCGCCCAGCGCCCCGCCCGGCGTCGCCGCGATGATCGCACCGAACTTCGGGGAGAATCCGAGGAAGATCGCAACGACACCGGCAGCCGCGTACGCAGCCGTGGAGTAAACCCTGGTCGCCGCCATGACGCCGATGTTCTCGGCGTATGTGGTGGTTGGTGACCCGCCGACGGCAGTGGCCATCACCGTCGCCATGCCGTCTGCCGCCAGTGCCCTCCCCATCATCGGGTCGAGATCGTCACCGGTCATCTCCGCGACCGCCTTGACGTGTCCGGCGTTCTCCGCGATGAGCGCGATCACGCCTGGCAGAACCAGCACAATGAACGTCAGGCTGAACGATGGTGCATGGATACCGACAATGCCGTTGGCCTCATCGGAGAACGGCGGAAGACCGAACCACTGCGACGATGCGACGCCATCCCAGTTCACCCGGAAGTGTTCCGTCACCTGGCCGGCGGCAGGGTCGTACGAAGTGATCTGTCCAAGGGTGAGATCAAGAATCCAGGAAACTGCGTATCCGAAGATCAACGACAGGAAGATCGCAATACGACCGAGGAAACCGCGGAGGGTGACGCTCAGAACGATCAACACGACCATCACGGCGAGCGCGACCCACTGATCCTGCGGCCAATAGACGCTCGCCACCACCGGCGCGAGGTTGAATCCGATCAACATCACCACGGCGCCGGTGACGACCGGGGGCAAGATCTTGAAGACCACGCCGCCGCCCAGGAAATGAATTGCCACTCCGATCGCGGCAAGCACCAATCCGGAGACGAGAATTGCGCCGGTTACTTCAGCCGAGGTTCCGCCCTGCGCCCGAATTGCGGCGATGCCGCCGACGAAGGCAGCCGAGGTTCCCAGGTAGCTGGGAATTTTCCCTTTGACGACCAGGAGGAAGAAGAGCGTGCAGAACCCCGAAAACAGGATGGCGAGTTGGGGATTGAGTCCCATGATGATCGGGAACACGAAGGTGGCCCCGAACATGGAGACGACATGCTGGCCCCCGAGCCCGATCGTCCGCCCCCAGCTCAATCGTTCGTTCGGGGCGACGACTTCGCCCGGCAGAACGCTCTTTCCGTCGCCGTGAATTTTCCAGATCGGCATGGTGGAACCTTTCATTCTCGTATCGCCCGGAATGGTTCGCGAAAGGACCTTCACGGAATTATCGCTTCAGTAGGTGTAATGTATTGCAGACTCGGAGCGTCGGACGTGAGCGTAATCTGCCAGATTCCGTAATCATGCGCTGTCACATCTGGTGATTGATGCCGCGCATTGCCATGATCTTGAGGGCCAGAGACAGGTCCAGTCGGAGTTCCGGCTGGTCCGTGAAAGGTCCCAATATTTTTTCTAGTTTCACCACGCGATATCTCAGCGTGTTGTAGTGAAAGTGCATCTTTCGAGCGGTTTCCGCAATATTGATATTGGTGGCGAGTAGCGCTTCGAGCGTCCTCCGCATGTCCTGCGCCTCCGCGGTGTCCTCGGTGAGCTCGCGGAGGGTTTCCGTGGTGAAGGACTCGAGTTCCTCCTCGTTCTCCACCAGGCTGAGAAGTCGAAAGACCCCGAGGTCGTCGAAGGAGGTGGCAGCCCACGCCCCGGATATCTGTCGTCCTACCTTCATCGCGGTCCTGGCCTGGGCGTACGCCCCCGGAATATCCTCCACGGCAGCGCAGGGTCGTGACACCCCGATGCTGAACGGTCGACGGCCACCCCCGCCGTCACCACGAACGTGGGCGGCAATCTCGTGGACGGTGTTCATCGTGTTCGGTCCGGCGCCCATGATGATGACCGTTTCGGTACCGAGTGCCGTGACCGCGGCCTTGGAATCCCGCGGTGCAAGGGCGCCTGAGAATGCCTTCGCTTGTCGGTCGACCAACGGCATGCGGGCCGGGGTCTGCGGGGAGTCATCGGGTACCGGGTCGGGTTCGATGGCCACCACAACGATGGACCTGCCGAGGTCCCAGCCGAAGCTCCTCGCATGCGCAACGGCGTGCGAATGTTCTCCGCCTCTGCCCAGCAAGAGGTCACGGACGAAGTTGGCCCGGTGCTTTTCTTCCATTACCGATACGGCCAGGTCACGCGTGACAACGAGCGCGCAGACCGACGCCGCCTTGTCCACGATGTACAGGTCTTCGCATGAGAGTTCGCGTTGTTCGCTGAAGGCGGCAATCCGGCCATGGTCGATGCCGTTTGCCGAGATCGCGCACACCGCGATCGCTCCGCCTGCCGTCGTGTGCAGCCCGAGGCCGCCGTCGGTCGAATCGGTTCTCAGTCTTCCCGTGGCGTCGAGGGCCGAGCTGCTGTAGAGCGCTCGCAGTTCTTCGTCGCGGCCGGCGGTCGCTATCTTTCTGCCGTCCGATGTCGTCACCAATATCGCCGCATCGAGTTCCTGTGCCGCGATCGTGGCGAGATCAGCAAGATCGCCTCCAGCCACCACCGCGTCCACGAGCAGGCGCCGCACACGCTCCGCTCGGTACATCGCCTTGACTTGGCGATTCGCCAGATCGCGCAAACCGCGGGCAAGCCCGTGATCGAGCGCGAACGGCTCGGAGACCGTGATCACCGGTAGTTCCAAAGAGTTGGCCACCGCAAGAGCATCTGTCGGGAGCCCCGGGAACTCGTCGTCCAAATGAATGGCAATGCCTGCCACACCACGGGCATTCACGCGTGAGAAGAAGGTGCCCAGCGGCGCGGCCAACTGGGCAAGAGCGAAGCCGGTGGCAAGCAACAGGTCATGCGGTCGCAGCCAGGACTCGATGTCCGGAACTTCCATGAGGTTGAGGCGCGCCACCTGACGGCCGAGACCTGCATGACCGGCGAGGACGGCGCCGTGCGGCAGGAAGTCCGTGGAGAGGACCTCGCCGATCGTCCTACTCGGGATGGCCTCATGGAGGTCGGGGCCGTGGATTCCATCGACGCGAATCCGGTTTCTGGTCAACAACTCTCGGCCAATCCCGCCGTGTCGGCGCCGACTGGCACCGCCCTGAGGTTGCGTTCCCGGTGGATCGGCCCTCGGAGATGTCGCAGTTCGAGCCCGGTCGCGTTTCGGGAGGTCTTGAGGACTTCCGCCAGGATCGACACGGCGGTCTCCTCGGGGGTTCGGGCGCCGAGATCGAGTCCGACCGGCGAATGCAGACGGTCCAACTCCTCGTCCGTGATTCCACGGGCGCGCAGCAAGGCGACGCGACGATCGTGTGTCGACCGGCTCCCGAGTGCACCGATGTAGCCCGCGTCCGTTTGCAGCGCGTGCTCGAGAAGGGGGATGTCGAACTTCTCGTCGTGGGTGAGCACCGCGATGACTGTCCGGTCATCGACCGGAGCCGCCTCGAGAAAGCGGTGCGGCCAGTCCACCACGACATCGTCGGCCTCGGGAAACCTTGCGCGCGTGGCGAAGACCGCACGGGCGTCGACCACCGTGACGTGGTAACCCGCGAACTTCCCCAGCCGGCACATCGCCGCGGCGAAGTCGATGGCCCCGAAGATGTACATCCTCGGCGGGGGTCCGAAGAACTCGACCAGCACTTCCGTCCGGTCGACTTGCCCGTTCTCGTCGAGCGTGAGGAGTTCGAGTCCAGACTCGCCCGCCCGTACCCGGCCACGAACTCCGGCGGCGAGCGCCCGGTCCAGCGTCGGCCCGGCCAGCTCTCCCCACGTGCGATCCGCACTGACCACCAGGTGCCGTGTCGGTACCCCGACACTGATGTCGGTGACGACGGCAACGGGTTCGCGCTCGGAGATCAGTTCCGACACGTCTGCGAACTCGGCGAACGTCTCCTCGCTGATCAGCTGAACGAATACCTCTATCGTGCCGCCGCAGGTCAGGCCCACACCGATCGCATCATCGTCAGCAACACGGTACGTCTCGCTTCTGGCGCACCCGTCGGCAAGCACTTCTTGGGCCAGTTCATACAGCGCGCCCTCGATACATCCGCCGGAGACGCTGCCGACAACTTCCCCTGATGCCGATACCGCCATCGCGGCGCCCGCGGGCCTGGGGGACGACTGCCACGTTCGCACCACCGTTGCGAGGGCGAACGGCTCATGGCGCCCGAACCACGGTGCGAGTTCATCGAGGATGTCGCGCATGATCTTGCCCTCCTTCCGTGGTGAAAGTGATGGCGATCACGATATCTGTTCGCCGTGGGCTTCCCAGCGACACAGTTCGCCCAAATAGTGCGGGGCAGCTTGTCGGTTCTCGCCATCGCGGCGCGGGGGAGTGATCGGCGATCGCTGCCTGTCACAAGCTGGCCGCCGCTACCTCTGCCGCGGTCGGAGGCACAGTGCTGCTGCGGCGAGTGCGTTGTGTTCGTGCCACGGCCGCGCGATGATCTGAACCCCGATGGGAAGTCCGCAGGCGGATGTCGCGACGGGCACGACCACCGAGGGCACCCCCAATACGCTGATCGCCCGGCTGCTGGCCAGTGCGTCCGCCCACGAGAGCACACTGCCATCGACGTTGAACTGCGTCTCGCCGATGGGCGGCGCCAATATGGAGGCGACCGGAAGTATCAGCAGGTCACCCATCGTGGACAGGAACTCGTGCAGGAGCTCAGCCCGCCGCGCCCACAGTGCCTCGATGTCGGTCATGGCCGTGGGGCGGGCAGCCGCGAGAATTCCTCGGATGTTCTCGCTGAACCCTGCCGCGGTCCCGTATTGGGTTATGTCGGTGTGTGTTTCCGCGGCCCGCATCCGTGTGAAGAGGTCATTCGCCTGCCGCAGGGCGCCGCCCTTGTATTCCTGCATCGATCTGACCGACGGCCGCAACCGCTGCACCGACTCGGTGACTGCGGCGACGATCTCAGCAGAGACGGGAACCGTGCCTTCGCCCGCGGCCCAGCGAACGTCGAGCTCGTCGAGACGAACACCGCCGGGATCGACCCACCGGTACTGGGGTGACGACAGGATTCGGAGCAGGAGGACCAGATCGTCAAGACTTCTTGCCATCGGTCCGATGGTCTGGACGGAGCCATGCATGGTCACACGGTTTGTGAGCGCCCGTCCGTCGATCATGACGCCGGGATACTGCCCGTCGGCGTCGATACGTCCGTTCGTCGGCCGCACCGAGCACAGTCCCGTGCAGTGCGCGGGCCAGCGGACCGAGCCTCCGAAATCGGTTCCCAGTCCTACGACGCTCATCCCAGAGGCAATCGCGGACGCTTCGCCTCCGCTCGATCCGCCAGGGGAACGCTCGATTCCTCCGGGCGACAACGGGTTCAAGGTGAACCCGAACAGATCGTTGTGGGTGAGGCCGCTGGCGCCGAATTCGGGAGTGTTCGTCTTTCCGATCAGGACGGCGCCCTGGGCCCGCATCCGGGCCACGGCGGGAGCATCGACCGACGGAACGTTGTCCACCAGGGCCTGAGAGCCGGCAGTCGTTCGGATACCGGCGGTCGCGATCAGATCCTTGACCGTAAACGGAACCCCAGCGAGCGCCCCGACCCGCTCACCACGGTCGAGTCGAGCGTCGATCTCGTCGGCGGCCCGGACGGCGGACTCCGCTGCGACCGTGACGATCGCGTTGAGCTGCCGGTTCGTCCGGCCGATGTGGCCAAGGTGTTGATCGATCACCTCGCGAGCCGTGAGTTCGCGGGAAGACACCGCCCTGGCG
Organism: Rhodococcus daqingensis; assembly: GCF_042665615.1. Classification (NCBI taxonomy): domain Bacteria; kingdom Bacillati; phylum Actinomycetota; class Actinomycetes; order Mycobacteriales; family Nocardiaceae; genus Rhodococcus; species Rhodococcus daqingensis. The sequence continues at coordinate 34,185 of NZ_JBHTCS010000011.1, forward strand.
ATCGACTGCGCATCCGCACCGACTGAACCGCCATTCTTCACGGGACGAGCTCCGCTGTGGCTGGATGGATCGGCGCAGGTCATAGCCGCACACGATATGCACGTGCGGGGCGGCGCGGAACGGCCACTGTCGACAGGAACCGTCGATGCGGGATGTGAAGACTTGACGCTTTGCCGGCCCGTCCGGATCGGGAGGATGTGCAGATGTTCAAGGATTGAATACGGGAGGTATGGCGATGACAGCGGTATCGATGCACCCGGTGGCGATGGGAATTCCCACCGCGCGTTCGGCCGCGCCGCTCGAGGGCCGTCCCGATGTCGATCATCTGGTCGACATGTTCGGCCGAGTCGCCAGGGATCTTCGCGTCTCGATCACCGAGAAGTGCTCCCTGCGCTGTACATACTGCATGCCCGAAGAAGGCCTCCCTGCGATCCCGCCGCAGAATCTGCTGACCGCCGAGGAGATCATCCGATTGGTCGGGATCGCGGTGGACAGGCTCGGTGTCTGCGAGGTGAGGTTCACCGGTGGCGAGCCGCTGATGCGGGCCGACCTGGAAACGATCATCGCCGGCTGCGCCGAACGAGTTCCGGGCGTTCCGCTCGCCATGACCACCAACGCGGTTGGCCTCGAACACCGCGCGCAGAAACTTGCCGATGCCGGCCTGACGCGCGTCAATGTCTCACTCGACTCGGTCGATCGAGCACATTTCGCCGAACTCACGCGACGAGACCGCCTGCCATCGGTGCTCGCCGGTATCCGCGCCGCCGCCGCGGCGGGTCTCGCCCCGATGAAGATCAATGCCGTGCTGATGCCCGAAACGCTCAGCGGTGCAGTGGATCTGCTGCAATGGTGTATCGACGAGGGGGTTGCGCTCCGCTTCATCGAGGAAATGCCGCTCGATGCCGATCGCGAGTGGTCGGGCGGCAGTATGGTCCCGGCTCGGCAGTTGCTCGACGTACTCGGCCGACGCTTCGGGCTGCGGGAGATCGGTAGAGAGGATCCATCCGCACCCGCCGAGGAATGGCTGATCGATGGCGGCCCGGCCACCGTGGGAATCATTGCGTCCGTGACCCGGTCGTTCTGTGCGGACTGCGATCGTACTCGTCTGACATCTGAAGGGACGGTGCGGTCATGCCTGTTCAGCGACCAGGAGGTCGACCTGCGCGCCGCACTGCGATCCGGTGCCGATGACGAAGAATTGGCGCAGCTGTGGCGGGGCGCCATGTGGAACAAGTGGGCCGGACACGGCATCAACGTGGACGGCTTCACGCCACCACAGCGCAGTATGGGAGCAATCGGTGGCTGAAGTAGCAGGTGTGTCGATGCGGTACTTCGCCGCGGCAGCCGATGCCGCAGGGTGCACGGAGGAAACACTCGACCTCCCACCCACAGCAGATCTCGCGCTGGTGAAGTCGACGCTGATCGCCAGGTACGGGCCCGATATGGCACGGGTTCTCACGGTCGCGGCGTTTCTGGTGGAATCCGAACTCACCCGCGATCTGACCCGCACAGCGGGCGCGCAGGTGGACATTCTGCCGCCGTTCGCCGGCGGCTAGCCGGCCAAGACGGCCAGGTCACGAACTCCAACAGACCAAGGATCGACATGAAGCAGCTGCTCCGAGGCGTACTCATCCTGTGCTCATCGCGAACCCTCGCAGGCCCACGCCAGTGACACGCTCGAAGAAGGAACGACTCGACGCCGTGGCTCCGATGCTCGAGGGCAAGGTTCTCGACACCCGTCGGATGGTCGACGCCCTCCACGCAGTTCTCGATCCGCACGACCGCGTGGCTCTCGAAGGCAACAATCAGAAGCAGGCCGACTTCCTCTCGCGTTCCCTTGCGCTCGTCGACCCCGCCCGCGTTCACGATCTCCACATGGTGATGTCCTGTCTCACCCGGCCGGAGCATCTCGACATCTTTGAAGCGGGCATCGCCACCGAAGCTGACTTTGCGTATGCCGGCGCCCAGTCGCTCCGTGTGGCCCAGGCGATTTCGGATGGCACGCTTCGCGTAGGTGCTATCCACACGTACCTCGAACTCTATGCCCGGATGTTCCTCGACCTGGCACCTCGTGTCGCCTTGGTGGCTGCGGACAAGGCCGACCGTGACGGCAACCTCTATACGGGTGCCAACACCGAGGAGACCCCCACCGTCGTCGAGTCAACGGCGTTTCGCGGGGGAATCGTCATCGCCCAGGTCAACGAACTCGTGGACTCGGGAGAGCTTCCCCGGGTGGACATTCCGGGGTCGTGGGTGGATCTCGTAGTGCGTGCGGACCGGCCCTATCATCTCGAGGCTCTGTTCACCCGTGATCCGCGCAAGATCACCGATGTCCAGGTCCTCATGGCCATGATCGCGATCCGCGGGGTCTACGAACGCCACCAGGTGACCTCACTGAATCACGGAATTGGATTCGACACTGCCGCAATCGAACTTCTGCTGCCCACCTACGCTGAATCGCTGGGGCTGAAGGGCAAGATCTGCCTGGATTGGGTGCTCAATCCCCATCCCACACTGATTCCCGCCATCGAAAGCGGCTGGGTCCGTTCGATCATGCCCTTCGGGGGCGAGCTGGGAATGAACGACTACGTCAACGCCAGGCCCGACATCTTCCCAGTCGGGCCGGATGGCACCATGCGGTCGAACCGGATGGCTGCCCAGGCCGCAGGTTTGTACGCGACCGACATGTTCATCGGATCCACACTCCAGATCGACGCAGAGGGAAACTCGTCCACAGTCACCGACGGACGGATCTCCGGATTCGGTGGTGCACCCAACCTCGGGAGCGATCCGCGCGGCCGAAGGCACTCGTCGCCGGCCTGGCTGAATCTGGCCGAGTGCGAGGGAGCTCGGGGACGCAAATTGATTGTTCAAACGGTGCAGACATATGGAGCCAAGGGTGTCCCGCACTTCGTCGAGTCGCTCGATGCCGTCGAGGTCGGGCGTAAGGCGGGTTTCGCCACCACACCGGTGATGATCTACGGCAACGACATCACGCACCTCGTCACCGAGGAGGGCGTCGCCTACCTGTACAAGGCTCGCGACAGAGAGGAGCGGCGCGCAGCGGTCGCCTGGGCGGCGGGCGCAACTCCACTCGGGCTCTCGCGGGACCGATCGAAGGACGAACAACTGCGTCGAGACGGTGTCGTCGCCTCCCCCGAGGACCTCGGGGTGCGCCGCGTCGACGCCCGGCGCTCGCTTTTGGCCGCTAGGAGCATCGAAGACCTGGTCGAGTGGTCGGGCGGGCTGTACGACCCGCCGTCACAGTTCCGGAGTTGGTGACATGAACGTCGTCGTTGCCGCACCACTGCGTTCCGAAGCCCTGGCTGCCCATGCTGTCGGTGCTCTGCTGGACGAAGTGGAGCTGACGCCCAAGCCCGGTCTGGTGGACCGCCGGGGCGGCGGAACTCACACGGATATGACGTTGACCCTGATGCGTCGCTCGGCGCACGCGCTCTACCGTGGATTCGTCGAGATGGCTCGCACCGCAGCCGAGCATCTCCTGCCCGACCAGAACCTGCGGGTGCAGCTCGCCGCGATCGGGCGAAGGACGGAAGCCGATATGTACGAGGCCACCGGCGGCGTCAACACCCACCGGGGCGCGATCTGGGCGCTCGGACTGCTCACCGCGTCCGCTGCCCTGCTTCCCGAGGGCTCGTCCGCCGAAGACCTCGCTCGCACCGCCGGACTCATTGCGCGCCACCCGGATCCGGGCTGTCCGGCAAAAGCGTTGCTGAGCCACGGTTCCCGAGCCCGGGCACAGTACGGAGTGCCAGGTGCGCGCGGCCAGGCGCAGGCGGGATTCCCGCATCTGATCGATCTGGCGTTGCCAACATTGCGGAGGTCCCGTGCGGCAAGAGTGAGTGAGGTGTGCGCCCGCCTCGACACGCTGGTGGCATTGATGGCAGAACTCGACGACACCTGCGTGCTGCATCGGGGTGGGGTCCACGCGCTCGAGGCCGTACGCGACGGTGCCAGCCGAGTGCTCACGGTTGGCGGAACGGGCACTGCCGCGGGAAGAGCACGACTGTCGCAACTGGACCGGACGATCGCGTCCCTGGGAGTTTCTCCCGGAGGTGCCGCGGACCTTCTCGCGGCCACTTTGCTGCTCGACCGAATCGCGCCGGCAGGTTCGATACGCGCCCAGCATGTTTCACCGGCAATGACCAAGGAAGCATCATGGAGAAACTGACGTATGACTTCGAGGGCGAACGCGCGACGAAGAATCGAGCGCACGTAGGAGCTGTCGCCTCGGGTGATCTGGAGATCCTGGCCGAACCGCGACCGGGCGGTGGGTCAACGGTCCGAATCACCACCAGCGTAGACGGATTCGGCCAGATCTGGAGATCCGTTCTCGAACAGTTCTTCTCGCGGACCAACCTAGCCGTCGACATCGAGATCAACGATTCGGGGGCAACGCCCGGCACCGTTGCGCTCCGCCTGTCCCAACTCGAGGAGCTGTTGACATGAACGTCCACGTGAGTCGGCGAGACCCGATCACCGAGAAAAACGCTCGGGAACGCGCCGCGGCCGTCCTCGACCCGGGTACGTTTCGCGAACTGATCGATCCGTTTCACCGCCTCGTCTCACCCCACCTCGAACCCCAGGGCATCGCCCCGCAGTCCGACGATGGCGTCGTCGTCGCTCGCGGCACCATCGACGACGTGAGCGCCGTCGTCGTGGCACTCGACGGCCGCTTCCAAGGCGGCGGGATCGGCGAGGTCGGCGGTGCGAAGATCGCCGGTGCCCTCGAGTTGGCCCTGCGCGATGCGACAGCGGGCAAAGGCATCAGGCCGGTACTGATCTTGGAGACCGGCGGGATACGTCTTCAAGAGGCGAATCTCGGCCTGCTCGCCATCGCCGAGATCCACGCCGCGATCGCCGCCCTACGCCGCCGCGTTCCGGTCGTCGGCGTGGTTCCCGGAATGGTCGGTTGCTTCGGCGGAATGGGGATCGCTGCCGGCCTCTGCAGCGATCTGATCATGACACCGCAAGGACGGCTGGGACTGAACGGGCCCGAGGTGATCGAGCAGGAAGCCGGTGTGACCGAGCTGGACGCACGAGACCGGGCACATATCTGGCGAACAATCGGAGGCAAAACGCGAACCGCGGTGGGGCTCGCGGACGTCCTCGTTCCCGACGACGTCGGTGAGATCCGGGACGCTGTTCGGCGCGTCTTTCAGCGCGGAGTTCGCCCGGACCCACAGTGCCGCAGCGCCGAGGCCGACATCGCCCTGTCACTTCTGGCCGCCGTCGATCCGAACCAACCCATCGACGAAGTCGGGGTGCAGAACCTGTTCGCGGCGCCGGAGAATGGAAACTGATGAGCACATCGACACTGTCCGGTCGCGGAACGGCGTGGTTTCACAGCCTCACCGACACGTCTCCGGGGGAGGGCGCGTTCAGCTCTCCACACGGCGCCATTCCTTCGGTGCTGTGCGCAGGAGCACGGCTCGGTGAGCGTCCCGCGTTCTTCCTGAGCGTGGTGCCGGACCCGGGCAACCGCTGGCCCCGCGCACGGCAGGGCGAAGTCGGCCTGGGCGAGGGCTGGGCTCTTGCCGAGTCGGTGCGCCGCGTCCTCGATCGCGATCGCGGCGCGGAGACCAAGACCATCATCGTCGCGATCGTCGACGTGCCGTCCCAGGCGTACGGGTATCGAGAGGAGCTGCTCGGTATTCACCAGGCGCTGGCGGCCGCTGTCGACGCCTACTCGGCGGCGCGGCTCGCCGGGCACCCCGTGATCGCATTGCTCGTCGGATCAGGGATTTCGGGGGGATTCCTGGCCCACGGTTTGCAGGCGAACCGCATCCTCGCGCTCGACGATGATGGTGTCACCGTGCAGGCGATGTCCAAGAAGTCGGCGGCCCGGGTGACACGCCGATCGGTCGAGGAGCTCGACGAGATCGCGCGCGTTGTTCCCGCTACCGCCTACGACGGAGCCACGTTCGCCACACTCGGGGCCGTGCACAGGCTTCTCGCCGTGGGCGATGCCGACAATCCCACCCCCGCGGACGTGGCTTCGATCCGCGCCGCGCTCCTCGACGCCGTCGAGGACGTAATCGCCGGCCCGAGCGATTTGTCACCGCGGTTGGCCACGCCCGGGGCACATCGCGAACGTGCTGCCTCCCGGGAGGTCCGTCGACTGCTCGCGGCCGAATGGGATCGGCAGGCAGAGCCGTCCTGATGTTCTCCTCGCCACCACCAGGGGTTCACGACCTCATCCGACTCGATTCGGCGGTCTCGGGCAGCCGCCTCGAGGGACACGGTGAACGCCAGGCGATGCCCGGCTGGGCGTGTGAACGTCTGCGTGCGGTGCCATGGGTCGTGGTCCGCCGGGCCGGTGTGTCCGAAGAGGGTTCGGTGAACCCGAAGTTGGCAGTCGGCGTCCGAGGACCGGAGCGGTGGCAGCGCCTCGCTCTCGACATACCGTTGAGCGGGGTGGCCGCCGTGATTCGCCCCGAGGACCTGCTCTCACGCATCGGCGGCATAGCTCGTACGCGTGTCGAATCGGTTCCTGCTCTCGCGGCGCTGCCGGCTGTCGCCAGCATCATGACGCGGACGGGATTTGCCTGGGGGCCGGGTGGCAGCGTGGGATTCGAGCTGGCCACTGACACGGTAACCGCAAGGCGCGACAGCGATCTCGACATCGTCGTGCGGGCGCCGCGTCCACTCGAACGCGCACAGGCGGCGGAACTGCACTCAGCGCTGTCTGCTCTTCCCGTGCGTGTCGATACGCAACTCGAAACAATTCTCGGTGCGGTTGTGCTCGAGGAGTTCGCTTGCGGGCCGTCAGCCATGCTGTTGCGTACTCCGGCCGGGCCACGATTGGTATCGGATCCGTGGGACGCGGGGGAGCTGGGCCGGTGACGTCGACCGCATTGCTGTTTCCCGGGCAGGGAGCTCAACGGCCGGGCATGCTGCAGCATCTGCCCGATTCCGCGGAATCGGAAGATACCCTCGCGGAGGCAGCGGATGTTCTGCATCGGCCAGTTGGCCCCGCCGACGTCGGAGCAGAGCCGTTGGACGGTGTGCGCGCCATGACCCGGGACACCGTAGCCATCCAGCGCGCGCTCCTGATTGCGGGAACGGCGGTTGCGCGAACCCTCGTCGGGCGGGGATACGAACCCGACTATGTGGCAGGACATTCAGCCGGAGCGTATGCGGCGGCAGTAGTGGCGGGAGTGCTCGAGTTCTCGGACGCACTTCGTCTCATCAGCGTGCGGGCCCGTCTGATGTCCGAGATGTTTCCTCCGGTGTCAGGCTTCGGCATGCTTGCTGTGGTTGGCGCGTCTGAGCGTCTGGTCACGGAGTTGACCGAGCAGATTCGTCTCGAGGGATTGGCCGTGTACCCGTCAACGGTCAACGCGCCGGACCAGATCACGGTCTCGGGCTCTACCGCTGGACTGGACCGGTCAACAGAGCTTGCTGTCGAGCACGGCGCACGGCGCACGACCCGCCTGGAGGTTCCCGTTCCGGCCCACAGCCCGCTGCTCGCGTCGGTCGGAGTTGCCTTGGCGCACGAACTGGACGCACTCGACGAATCGGGTCGCCTGCACCGTCCGAAGTGCCCGTGGATGGGCAACATCGGTGGCCGTGCGCTCCGCGATCCGCGGCAGATCGCGGACGACCTCGCCCGCGGGGTCGCCCTCCCCGTTCGCTGGCACGATGCGACGACTGCCCTTTACGAACGAGGCGTTCGTCTGTTCCTGGAGGTGTCGCCAGGCAGCGCTCTGACGCGACTGGCGGCAGCTGCCTTCCCCGACGCACGTGCGCAGTCGTTTGACGAGAACGGTCTGGCGTCAGTGATGGCGCTTGTGCATAGGCTGTGAGATGCCCACTCCACCGCCGCACGCTGTCATCGGAGTTCTGCTTGCCGCGGGCGCCGGCCGCCGTTACGGCATGCCAAAGGTCCTGGCGCATGAAGGGGACTGGCTGCGGCTGGCGGTCCGGGCGCTTCTCGAGGGAGGCTGCTTTCGGGTCATCGTGGTGCTGGGCGCAGCGGATACACCGGTCCCGCAGGCCGCCGAAGCCATCTATGCGCCCGACTGGCGGGAGGGGGCAAGCGCGTCGCTGCGAGCAGGTCTCGCGGCCGCCTCGCGCGACCCGCGGGCGGAGTTTGCGGCCATCCACCTGGTCGATACGCCGGATGTGCACGGAGATGTGGTCTCCCGGGTCGTTGCCGCTGCGCTCGCAGGAGAGAGCGGGATCGCGCGGGCGTACTTCGATGACCGTCCCGGCCATCCCGTCGTACTGGCTCGGGATCACTGGGCAGCAGTGTCGGACATGGCAACCGGGGATGAGGGCGCCCGTCCCTACCTTCGGAAACACGCCGGCCGCGTGCAACGAGTCGACTGCAGCGACCTGGCAACCGGGGCGGATCAAGATACCCGCTAGCTCCTGACTCTCTCAACCACTCGAGCCCCCGGCGAGGGGTCTGTTCCGCCGGGGGCTCGAGGGTTCACTGTGCAGCTGCGAGGTTCAGGCTATCGGGGTAGCGATCTCCCGGCTGGTGGTCGTCGGCGTGGCGAAGACCCGGTGCAGGCCCATCGTCAGGCCAATGGCGACCACGATGCCGATCAGTGGGGGGATCCCCACTTCGAACTCGCCGGAGAGCCATGCGAGGAAGGCTGCGATGGCGTAGACAGCGAGGTGGCGCCAGTGCACCGGCCGCGGGGCGTGATCTTCGGGAATGCCTCGCCGCCACCGGCACAGGAAGTCCCCGATGATCACGCCGCCCAGCGGTGGGATGAAGGTGCCGAGCAGGCTCAGGTAGTCGACGAGATGGTTGTGCACGCCGGTGAGCGCGAGCACAGTGCCGATCACACACCCGCCGATGACGAACGGCGTCTTGCGCGGCTTTCTGAACAACTCGGCGCCTGCCACCCCGAAGGCGTATGCGGTGTCGGCGTTGCTCTTCCAGAGGTTGCCGAACAGCAGCACCAGGCCCCAACCGACAAGTCCGAGGTTGTAGAGGATCAGCACGAAGTCGCCCTCGTGGAAGGTGATCGCCCCGATGGCGCCGAACAGGATCATCAGCCCGTTTCCGACGAGGAACCCGATCATGCAGGCCCACACCGCTTGCGATCCGGTACGGGCGAAGCGGGTCCAGTTGGGCGCTTGCGTCCCTGCCGAGACGAACGTGCCGACCACCGTCGTGATCGCGAGCGCGATCGTCATGGTCGTCTCGGGCTGGACCGAGACCAGACCGGAGAATCCGCCGACCTCATCGAGGGACCGGAACACAACCCAGCAGGCCAGAGCGAGAATCAAGGGTGTCGAGACCAGAGACACCCAATACATCCCGCGGTATCCGTAGCACGCGGTGATGCACATCAAGATGCTCGCCGCGATCATCACCGACGCGCGAGCGGCGTACGACTCCCAGCCCAGGGCCTGCGCGGTGAGGTCGCCGATCGTGCCGATGATGACTCCGTACCAGCCGATCTGGGTGCCGCCGAGCAGTACCGAGGCGAGCTTGGACCCGCGAGTGCCGAAGCTGTAGCGCGCCATGACTACGGTCGTCAGCCCCGTACGTGCCCCGACGTACCCCATCATGGCGACGTACGCTCCCAAGATGGCTGATCCGGCGGCGATCACCATCATCAGATTCCAGAACGAGAACGCGGTGCCGAGCGCGGCGCCGGCCAACATCGTCGGGGTGAAGATGGTGAAACCCAGCAGCACCACTGCGAGCGAGAAGAAGGGCTTGCGTGCGCTGAGCGGAACAGGCGTGACGGGATAGTCCGGGTCAATGGGGCGACCCGGGTCCGCCGGGTCGGTTCCGACCATCATGGGTTCGACAGTGCTGCTCACGCGACTTCACCGATGTCTTCGAGCCACAGGCTCGGGCGCTCGGCCAGCATTCGTTCCATCAGTGCCACGCACTCGGCGTTGTCGACGACGTCGACCTGAACTCCGTGGCTGCGCAACCACTCTTCCGATGACTCGAACGAGCGGTTCTCACCGACCACGATTCGCGGGATCTCGTACAGTCGAGCGGTTCCCGCGCACATGAAGCACGGCGACAAGGTCGTGTAGAGGACGGACTCGCGGTAGACCGAGGCCGGGAGCCGTCCCGCTTGCTCGATACAGTCGGTCTCTCCGTGACGGATGGCGCTGTTCATCTGGACCCGCCGATTGCGCCCGACGGCAAGGACCTCGCCCCGGTGGATCAGCGCCGCGCCGATCGGCACGCCGCCCTCCTCCCAGCCGATCTTCGCCTGTTCGATCGCGAGTCCGAGAAAATACTCATCGGTGTGGACCGGGTGGTTCATCTGCACTCCTGGATTCTGACGAAAACGTTCAATGTGGCTTGTGTCACAATCCGACCACGGCCGGAATCGGCCGACAAGGGACAACCTGTCAGTTCGGCAGAAGTAGCTCTATGACGGATTGCCCCCTCGACGGACGATGTAGGAATGCTGCCCACGCTGCGCGAAGTCCTTGCGATGCCGTCGTTCAAGGCAGCCGCCGTCGAGGTACTGACGGGCGACCCCGATGCCGCGGTCGTCCGCTGGGTCCATTCGTCCGAGGTGTACGAGATGGGCGGGCTGCTTGCTGGGGGAGAGGTCCTTCTGACGACTGGTCTAGGCCTCCACGGGCGATCTGCCGAGCAGCTCACCGCCTACGTCGACCAGGTGGCGGACGCGGGATGCGTCGCGCTGGCAATGGAAGTCGGTCGCTCGTTCCTCACGGCCCCTCCCGAGCTCGTCGAGGCTTCGCAACGCCGGGGCCTGGCGTTCCTGGCCTTGCATGCGGTAGTCCCGTTCGAGCGGATGGTCGAGGACTTCCACGACCTGATGCTCCGCCGCACGGTCGGTTTGCCGCGGGCAGGCGAGCCTGTCTGGCAGGAACTCTTGGGTCTCGTCGTGGCGGGGCAGGGGATGACCACGCTGCTCAACAAGGTCGCGCGGCTCGCAGGCTGCGGGGTTGATCTCCTCGACGCCGAAGGCCGAGTCGTCGAGCGCAGCACGGCCACCGCGGAACGGTCCGAGACCGAGCGGACAATCCTCGATGTCCGCGGACCGACCGGTTCGCTCGGTCGACTCGTCCTCAGTGGACGGGCAACCGCACGGCGTTCAGCCGTCGCCAATTGTGCGGCCGTCGCGGTGGCCCTGGAGCTCGGCCGCCACGCAGACCTCGGTCCACGTCAGTCGCTCGCCCAGTCGGTCATCACCGATCTGGTGGGCGGAGTGCTCACATCGCACGGCGACTTGTCCGAGCGCCTGACTGCTGCCGGCTGGACGCCCCTGGAGGGCCAGCATGTACTCGTCGCTGCCGTCGACGTCGATCAGCGAACGCCGGTTCGTGAGCTCGCGGACCCGGTACGGAAGGCTGTTCATGCGGTGCTCGGGCCCTGCCTGGTCGGGGTGACCGCCAACCATGTCGTCGTGCTCGCGCAGGGGTGGTTGGCCGCGTCCCCGGCGCGGGTTCGGGCCACCTTCACCGAAGCCAACAAGCTGCTGCGCCAGGGGCCCGGCGGCACAGCGGTTCGCACGCTCGGAGTGGCGGCACCGGTCGAAGAGCTGTCCGGCATCTCGACGGCAGTCGGTCAGGCCCGCGAGGTCGTCCAGATCGCACGGCGTTTCGGCACCCGGACCGGGGTGATCCTCGCGAGGGACGTCGGGGTCCAACGGCTGCTCGCGGCGGGCACGGCGCCGTCCGCGCTCTCCGCGTTCATCGCCGAGCAGCTCGGTGCCGTGATCACTTATGACACACAGCATTCCGCCGATCTTGTCCGGACTCTCGATGCGTATCTCGCGAATCGGGGCAGTAAGGCCCGGACCGCGGAGTTTCTGGGGATTCGGCGTCAGTCCCTCTATGCGCGGCTGACGCGTCTCGAGAAGCTGTTGGGGGTTTCCCTCGATGATCCGGCCCAGCTGGTGGGTCTCGGGCTGGCCCTGACAGCTTGGCGCATGCGGACCGGCCTAGATCCGCAGGCCGCGTTCGAGCGTCCCCCGCACGACCGTGGGTGATCGACTACAGGCCCTTCATCTCCACGACCCGCAGTGCAAGGGCCACGTCCAAGCGCAGAATCGGGTCCGTTGTGAAGGGGCCGACGATGCCCTCCAACTTGCCAATTCGGTAGCGCAGCGTGTTGTAGTGGAAGTGCAGGACGCGTGCTGTTTCGGCGACGTTGCAGTTGGTGTCCAGCAGTGCTTGCAGTGTCTGGCGCAGATCGAGCGCCTCGTCGTCGTCGCCCGCGAGTGAACCGAGGACCTCACTGGCGAATGCGTGGAGCTCGGCACTGTCGCTGACCAGGGAGAGCAGTCTGTGCACGCCCAAACTGTCAAAATGCGCGATCGCACCATTCCCGCGCAGGCGGCGCCCGACCACGACTGCTTTTCGTGCTTCGTCGTATGCCTGTGGAATGTCGGCCACGGAGTCGATGACGCGGCTCACGCCGGTGCAGAATGAATGCCTGCCGCCTCCACGGTCGCCGGTGACGGCCGCGATCAGATCCTCCACGACATCCTTGGCTTCCCGGTGGCCCACCGGCATCAACGTCACCACTTCATGGCTGAAGCCGACCACCGGGGCGAACCGATCCCGGCGACGCACTACCTGTTGCCAGCCAGTGGTAAGCCGTTCTTGCGGCATTCGTCCGACCACCGGTGGGTTGACCGTGTACCCGGCGCCCAGTTCGGCGCCCGGTTCGGCGTCCGAGTCAAGCTGCGCGACGATGACGACCATGCTGCGGTTCACGTCCCAATCGAGCTGCGCGCAGTACTCGACGATCTGGTCGGGCGGCCCAGCAGTGCCGTTGAGCACGTCGCGGAGAAAGTCGCCGCGAAACTTGGATTCGACCGCCGACACCGCGAGCTGCTTTGTGACCGCCAACGCGACGACCGTCGCAGCGCGCTCCAGCGCTTGCATGGTCACGGGTCCGAGTCCGCCGCCACTCGCGAAGGCGACGATCAGGCCGTGGTCGGTACCGCCGGCGATAACCGGCGCGACGGCGATCTGACCCGGCTGCTTGCCCGGCGCCGGCTGCAGGCCGTGGTGCAGGCGCTCAGTACGCAGCCGGCCGGACGGGTCGAACAGCTCCAGCGCGTCCAGTGCCTGCAGGTCGGCCGTGCCACCCGCGGACGCCTGCACTCGTCCGTCGGGCAGGCATATGAGGACCGCAGCCTCGAACAGCGCCGCGACCTCGTCCACTATCTGCGGCAGGTCGCCGCCCTCGAGGACGATCGTGGTCAAGGCACGGTGCATGCGGTCGGCGACGTCCAGGGCCCACGCCTGACGATCGATGAGGTGCATGAACACCTCGGACATCACCTCGTCGAACCCGATCTCCTGCGGGATGAGGAACAGCGGAAAGTCGAGGCGATCGGATGCGTCCAGCATCGCTGCGGGAAGGTCGTCGAGGTACCGTCCCTCCTTCACGCCGAGCGCGGCCGCTCCGCGGTGGGCGAGGCCTTCGATGAGCTCGACCAGCGCGGGGGCGTCGAACGGCTGACCCGATTCTGCATCTCGCAACGGGAACCCGGTGGTGACCAACAGTTCGTTCGGCTTCACCCACGGCAGTATGTCCGGGACCTCGATCACGTTCACTCGGCGGACGATCTGCTCTAGGCCGCCTGCCCCCGCGATCAGCTTCGAGCCAGCCAAGCTGGGCAAGGTCAGCAGTTCCCGAACCGTCAATACGTAGCCGGCCGGTGCCGGCAGATCACGTGCCTGTGGACGCTCTCCGTTGGCAACATCGTCCATCGTTCAACCGTACGCCGGCGACGAACAGCTACACGTAGCCGTAGCTCCGAGGCCTCGCGCGCGAGCGTGCACCCGCAGCGGTCGAGTCACGTTCAGCTTGTGCGGAGCGCGGGTGGACGTACGCGTTCCACCCACTTTGTTGTTTGCTCGTAGGCGTAGGCCAGCTGGAGAACCGCTCGGTCAGCGCCGTGTCGGCCGATGATCTGGATTCCCATCGGTAGCCCGCGATCGTCGAATCCGACGGGCATTCCGGCGACGGGGACGCCGGTCATCGTCCACGGGACGACGGTCTCCATCCACCGGTGGTAGGTATCCATGGGCCGGCCGGCGATGGTCGTGGGCCAGTGGGTCGCCTTGTCGAACGGAAATACCTGGGCACTCGGCGCGAGGATGTAGTCATATGTTTCGAACATCTTCGTGAGAGCTGCCTGCCAGCTGTTGCGGGCCTCCGCGGCCTTCGTGACGTCGACCGCGGTCAGCGCGATTCCGTGCTCGAGCTCCCACAACATCTCGGGCTTCATCAGCTCGCGAGTCTGCGGGTCGTTGTACTGATCGATCAATCCGAGTTGGGCCCACCATCGCCACTTCAGGAACAGCTGCCAGATGTCCTCGGGTTTGTAGTCGGGCAGGGCCGCCTCGACGTGGCACCCGATCTGTCGGAAGGCGTCGAACGAAGATTCACACAGCTCCAGGACTCCGGGCTCGGTCGCCAGGTAGCCGTCCCAGTCACCGACCCATGCGATCCGAGTGCCGCGGAAGTCGCGGTCGAGACTCCGGGTGAAGACCTCGGGATCCTCGTCGATCCCCAGCGGTGCATTGGCGTGGGGTCCCGCCATCGTGGACAGCAGGTGGGCCACATCCGTGACGGATCGTCCCATCGGTCCGACGACGGCGCCCTGAGCGATGAATCCTGCCTCGGGCACACGGCCCCAGGAGGGTCGAAACCCGACCACGTTGTTGAAGGCCGATGGATTGCGCAGAGAGCCCATGTAGTCACTGCCATCGGCCACCGGGAGCATCCGAAGCGCCAGGGCGGCAGCGGCGCCGCCGCTGCTACCACCGGCGGTGCGTGACGTGTCGTACGGCGACACGGTCGTGCCCCAGACAGGGTTGTAGGTCTGGGATCCGAGCCCGAACTCGGGGGTGTTGGTCTTGCCGATGACAATGGCGCCCGCGGACTTGATCCGCTTGACGAACAACTCGTCCTCGTCGGCGATCCGATCCGCAAAAATGGGCGATCCGGAGGTGAACGGCAGTCCCTTGACCGCCGACAGGTCCTTGACGGCATGCGGAAACCCGTGCATCCAGCCGAGGTATTGCCCGCTCGCCAGCTGGCGGTCACGCACGCGCGCCTCGGCCAGCAACTCGTCCCGATCACGCAGGGCCACGATTGCGTTGACACTGGGATTGTGCAGTTCGATGTGGTCGAGATAGCTGTACATGGTTTCGACGCACGAAACCTCACGACGCCTGATCAGGCTGCTGAGCTCGAGCGCGTCACACATGACGAGGTCGCGGGAATCGGACGGGCTCTCGCCGCCAGCATCGGAACTGCCCTCGTTGATGGGGTCGACGACCTGTACCATGCTGATCCTTCCACGGTTTGACCACGAATTCTGGAGCGTGTGGCGCACATTCGGCGCCGTGAGGCGGGATTTCGGAGCACACCTGCCCCGCGGGCCCCCACCCGTGTGGGTGGGGGCCGACGCCGCGCCGGGGCCGGGTTAGCGGTACCGGCGCGACGCTATCGACGTCTTGAGCGCGAACTACCGGCCGAGGTCGACGATGGCGGCAACAGGGCCGCCGCCCTCCGGGCCCTGATGCGCAGCCGACACCGACACGAACACCGCCGGGTCGCCTGTCACCGACGACGCGACACCGCCCACGCAGGACTTGATCTGGCGGTGCCAGTGCACGTCGGAGTCGTCGAGCATCGCATTGCGGCGGCCACGGACCGTCCCGTCCTGACTCGCCTCACACTTGAGGAAGACGTTCACGAGCTGGCCGTCCAGGTCGCTCGTGTGCGGCCGCTCGGGGAGCTCGAGTCCGGCGTCCCGGATCGCCGCCCAGATCCCGTCCTGGTCGAGAGGATCCTTCATCACGCTGTGCCCGATGCGGTAGCGGCCGCCGATTCCACGCGCGTTGCCGACCACGACCACCTGAGCCCTGTCCAACTCGACACCCGACGAGCAGGACGCGACAGACGAGTAGAGGTCTCTGCTGTGCATGACATCGGCGTCGGTCGGCATTTCGATCTCGCCGAGCGCGACCGCAATCCCAAGTGCCGTAACACCGTTGGACAAGTCCATCGACTCGTGGGTTTGCTCGGTCCACACCGTCTTGCCGCGGCTCTTGGCGTCACGGATGGTGTGAATGGTCAGCAACGGCGTCTTCGTCTGGACATAGTGCACGTCGGCAGGGTCGGTGATGCCGGCGTTGGCCATCGCTGCCTTCACCGCCGCTGCCACCTTGGTGATCATCGGCGTGCGGCCGATGTCCTCGGGCTGCAGCTGCTCACTCATGGCGACACCGACGGTCAGTCGCGGGTCGTCGGTCTTCGCCGCCTTCTCGGCCGGCACAGTGGCGAAGATCGTCGCGTGCGGGCTGATCACGCCGTCGGTACCGCCGGACCAGACGATGGGCACCTGCCCGACCTCGTCGGAGCTGCGGGTGCCCTTGGCAGAGAGGACCTCGCGAAAGGCCCGGTCTGCGATGATCCGCGTGTAGTCGTTGACGCCGCCGTTGCCCTCGGTCTTGCCGATGACAGCAATGACGCGGTCGGCTTCGAACACGCCGTCGTCGATGAGCTTGGCGAGCT
The DNA here is from genome assembly GCF_042665615.1 of Rhodococcus daqingensis. Taxonomy (NCBI): domain Bacteria; kingdom Bacillati; phylum Actinomycetota; class Actinomycetes; order Mycobacteriales; family Nocardiaceae; genus Rhodococcus; species Rhodococcus daqingensis. Next base: position 50,713 of record NZ_JBHTCS010000011.1, read on the forward strand.
CACTGGCGTCGGAAACGCTGTGCAGCGGGACCTTACGGACCTCGATTGCTTCGGGCATTGACATCTCCTTTGGGTAGGGATTGCTGGAAGGCAAAATCAGACGGCGATGATCGTTCTGCCGTGTCGGACTGATGACCTGCGGGCGCGGGTCGATCGCCGCTTCGTCGTCAGAGCTCGCCGCTCAGAGGTGCAGATCACGGAACCGATCAGAACTCTCATGTTGGTCACGCTATGAGGGCGTGTGCCCGCAGGCACCGGCAAAGTTTGCCCAAAGCAGCGCCGTGGTTGGTCACATCGACGCGCCCAGTCGGCGATACCGTCGGAGTCGCGCCGCCCGTAGGTCCGCCGGCGCGCACGCCAGAAGGCCCGCAAGCTCGTGCTCGAGGACGCCGCCGAGTCGGGACAGAAACTCGACGGGTTCGTCCGCGGCGTCCGGCCGCTCGGCCACAATCCGATCGACGATGCCGTGCCGCAGTAGATCAAGGCTGCGAACTCCCTGCGCGTCGGCCATTTCTGCAGCGCGATCGGTGGTGTGAAACCGGATCGCGGACGCCCCCTCCGGTGGTAAGGGCGATAGCCAGGCGTGCTGCGCACACAGCACCCGGTCCGCCGGCAACAGCGCGAGCGCTCCGCCTCCCGCGCCCTCGCCGAGAAGGAGGCAGATCGTGGGTGCATTCAGGGTGGTCAGGTCAGTGAGGCAACGAGCGATCTCGCCGGCCAGACCGCCTTCCTCTGCCTCCTTGCTCAGCGCCGCACCTGCGGTGTCGATCACGGTGACCAGAGGCAACCCGAGCTCGGCCGCCAGCCGCATCCCCCTCCGGGCTTCCCGCAGGCTCGCAGGTCCGAGCGGACGGTCGGCAAAGGCACGATCCTGACCCAGCACCACACAGGCGGCCGCGCCGAATTTGGCCAACGCCAGGAGCAGGCCGGGTTCACGCTCACCTGCACCGGTGCCTTGCAGCGGCGTGACCGTGTTCGCGGCAGCCCTGAGCAGACCCCGTACCCCAGGCCGGTCGGGTCGTCGCGAACGCTGAATCGAGTCCCACGCAGGCACGGCGCCCAACTCTTCGAGGGGAAGATTCGGTACGGGAGGCGGTGCCTCGTTGGGTGCGCACAACACGGTGAGAGCCGTTATCGCGACCTCCCGCAGCGCCTCGGGCGCCACCACCGCATCGACGAGCCCACGGGCGGCGAAGTTCTCGGCAGTCTGAACTCCCGCCGGGAACTCCTCGCCGTACAGCGCCCGATAGACCCGTGGGCCTAGAAAGCCGACCAGTGCACCGGGTTCGGCGGCAGTGACATGCCCGAGGGACCCCCACGAGGCCAGCGCCCCACCGGTGGTCGGATGCCGAAGGTAGACAACGTAGGCAAGGCCGGCGGCCTTGTGTGCGGCGACAGCCGCCGAGATCTTGACCATCTGCAGGAACGCGACGGCGCCCTCCTGCATCCGCGTTCCGCCGGAGGTGGGCACCGCGAGCAAGGGCAACTCCTCGGCGGTGGCACGCTCGATCGCCCGGACCAGTCGCTCCGCCGCAGCAACCCCGATTGACCCGGCGAGAAATCGAAACTCGCACATGATGATTGCGACCCGGCGGCCATCGAGTGTTGCCTCGCCGGTGAGGACCGACTCATCCAGGCCCGTCATCTCGCGGGCCGCGTCCAGCTCATCGAGGTAGCTCTGCACGGGGGCCCCGTGCACCCCCTTTGGGGGTACCGGGTCGGTATCCCACCGAAGGAAGCTGTCAGCGTCCAGTACCAAGCGGACGAGATCGAGCGCACCGAGCCGGGTCACGAGCCGGCCTCCGCAAGCCACTGCCGGATGGAATCACCGTGCTGATCAAGGGTCGGCGGAGCCGCGTGGCTGGCGCGAACCGCCGCGCCTGCGACGTCGTCGTCGAAACGCAGGGGTGGCCCGGGGAGGGTGATCGGGCCCAGCGCGGCGTGATCGACTTCGATGAGCAGGCCCTGGGAGCGGGTCTGCTCCCAGGTGTACACCTCGGCCAGATCGCGAACTCGGCCTGCGGGGACACCCAGCGCGTCGAGTCGGGCCAGCAACTCGGCGCTCGGGTATGCCCGGAACTTCTCATCGACAGCAGCTGTCACCGCAGCCCGATCGGCTACCCGTTGGGGGTTGGTCGACCACTCGGGACGGTCGAGTCCGAACGCCGGGGCGAAGCGTCGCCACAGGCCCTCGCTGCCGACTGCTATCTGGACGAGCCCGTCGGACGAGTGGAACAGTCCGTACGGACTGATCGATGGGTGGTGGCCACCGGTCGGCCGAGGTACTTCGCCGGCCACCGTGTATCGGGTGCCCTGAAAGGCATGCACCCCGACGATGGCTGCGAGCAGACTCGTACGCACGACCCGGCCGCGGCCGGTGGCGTTGCGCTCGTGCAGCGCGGCCACCACACCGTATGCGCCGTTCATACCGGCCAGCAGGTCGCCGATCGGGACGCCGACTCGGGTCGGCTCGTCGCGCGAGGCTCCGGTCAGCGACATCAGTCCCGCCTCACCCTGCGCGATCTGGTCGTAGCCGGGCCGGGTGCCCTCCGGTCCGTCGTGGCCGAAGCCCGTGATCGACAGCACCACCAGGCGCGGGTTGAGTTCGTGCAGTTGATGCATGCTGAATCCCAGCCGGTCAAGGACGCCGGGCCGGAAGTTCTCGATCAGAACGTCGGCGCGGCGCACCAACTCGGCGAGTGTGCCGCGGCCGTCTTCGCTCTTGAGGTCGAGTGCGATGGACTCCTTGTTGCGGTTGCACGACAAGAAATAGGTCGAATGCTGCGTACCGTCGCTGTCGGGCACGAACGGCGGGCCCCAGCTTCGAGTGTCGTCACCGCCGTCGGGAGATTCGACCTTGATCACCCGCGCACCGAGATCCCCCAGCATCATGGCGGCGTGGGGGCCGGCCAGCGCGCGGGAGAGGTCGACGACGAGGACACCTGACAACGGCCCATTGGGTGTCGTGAGCTGAGCGCCACCGCCTGCCAGCTCGTCGCGCTCGTTGGGCACGCCCGCGAGGAACCCGTCAACCGCGTTACCTGGTGTCGATGGCATCTTGGGCGTGGTCGGCCTGCCGACCGGCTCATCGAACGCGACAACGTCCGAATCCGTTCGGCCGGTATCGATCCCAATCCTGATGTGAGGAAGCGTCATAGGTAAACAGTCAACTGACGCGCCTACGCAAAGTCCCTGGCAAATGTTGCCGAGGCGGCGTGAGACAGTTCGGATCAATTCATATCAGGTGCGCATCCGAGCCTCCGTGGCCCAGCCCGAAGGGACCACGGAACGGTAGCGGCCAGAGCCCATCCATTTCGGAGCAACCCCCACTGAGGCCAAAGGACTCAGGGGCAGCGGAGCTGCATCAGCCCAGCGCCTTGAGCACGCATCCCGCCATCTCGGCCACCTGATCGTCGGTCATCACGAAGGCCGGCGAGAACTGCATGGCGCCGGCACCGGCCGCTCGACCCGAGATGCCGTGCTCGCGAAGGGTCTTGACGAACGGAAGCGCCTCGGCCGGGTCGGCGAGTTGCACGGCGGCCACGGCGCCGAGACCACTGCGCACCTCCTGCACGCGCGGATGCTCGGCCAGCGGCGCGAAATGCTCGTGCAGCGAACGTTCCAGCCGCGCGGACTCCGCCAGCAGGTTCTCGCGCTCGATGATGTTCAGGTTGGCCAGCGCCGCCGCGGCCGCGCCCGCATGGCCGCCGTAGGTGTACCCGTGCCGCCACCACACGCCGCCCGCGAAGAACGGCTCGGCCACGCGCGGCGCGATGAACACCGCGCCCATCGGGACGTAGCCGGAGGTCAGGCCCTTCGCCGTGGTCACCATGTCCGGCTGCAGATCGAAACGCGTTGCGGCGAACCAGGAGCCGCCGATCCGGCCGAATCCGGTGACGACCTCGTCGAGCACGAACAGGATGTCGTGGTCGCGGCAGATCTGGCGCACCTCGGCGAGGTAACCCTCGGGCGGCAGATAGATGCCGCCCGCACCGATGATCGGTTCGCAGAAGAACGCCGCGATGGCCTCGGCGCCCTCCCGTTCGATGAGTTCGAGCAGGCTCTTGGCGTCGTCCCACTCGACGGTGCGGACGTCGGCCATGAGCTCGCCGTAGCCCTCGCGGTTCACCGGGATGCCTGCCAGCGCGGTGCCCGCCACGTGCATGCCGTGATAGGCCTTCTGCCGCCCGACCACGATCCGCTTGTTCGGCTTGCCGACCTCGTGCCAGTACCGCCGGGCCAGCTTGGCCGCGGTGTCGACGGAGTCCGATCCACCCGAGGTGAAGAAGATCTTGCTGCCGGGCACCGGCGCGATCTCGGCCAGGCGCTCGGCGAGTGCGATCGTCGTCGCGGGCGCGAAGTCACCGAAGTTCGAGTAGTGGGCCACGGTCGCGAGCTGCGTGGCGACCGCGTCGGCGATCTCGGCGCGACCGTGCCCGACGTTGGTGAACCACAGCCCGGCGGTCGCGTCGAGATACCGGTTGTCGCGGTCATCCCAGATGTAGGCGCCCTCGCCGCGGGTGATCATGAACGCACCGTCGGCCTGCACCGACCCCATGTCCGCGAAACCGTGCCAAAGGGCCCCTGTTGTCGTGCTCACGCCTCGTCCTCGCTTCCGTCGCACGCCGGCCAGGAATCCGTCCGCTGGATCGCCTGGTGTCGATGGCGTCCTGGCGTGGTCAGCCAGCCGGCCGGCTCGTCGAACGCGTCCGTATTCGCTCCGCCGGTACCGATCCCATTCCGGAGGTGAGGAAGCGTCATAGACAGACAGTCAACTGGCACACCTACAATGAAGTCTCTGGCAAATGTTGCCGAGGCGGAGCGAGACACTTCGGAGCTACTCACATCGGATGTGCATCCCAAAGCTGATTCCTCTCGCCAGGTAACAGCAGCGTCCACTCGGTACCCCCCCAGACCGGCGTCCGGCTCGGGGCCCAAACACACTTCGGCGGAATGAGATCCCGCTGACGCCCCTTATCCTTCGATCATGAACACCCAAGTGGTCGACCATCCGCTGGCGGCATCGCTCCTGACGACGATGCGCGACGTGCGCAGTGACAATGCCGCGTTTCGGGCTGCGTTGCGCGGACTGACGCACATGCTCGTCTATGAGGCCATGCGAGGCGCTGAGGTGGAGCAGTTCGATGTGGTCACGCCGGTCGCGACAACTCAGGGAGTGCGGCTCGCGAATCCGCCACTCCTGGTACCTGTGCTGCGGGCAGGCCTCGGCATGGTCGAGCAGGCGAGCACTCTCATCCCGCAGGCCAGTGTTGGTTTCGTCGGAATGGCACGCGACGAGAAGACGCACCAGCCTGTGCCCTACATGGAATCCCTGCCGACCGATCTGTCCGGGATCCCTGTCTACGTCCTCGATCCGATGATGGCCACCGGTGGGTCGATGGTCCGCACGATTGATCTGCTTGTTGCGCGCGGCGCCACTGATGTGACCGCGATATGCGTGGTCGTGGCTCCCGAGGGCGTCGCGGCGCTGGAAGCCTCGGGCCATCCGGCGAGGCTTATCGCAGCGAGTGTCGACGACGGACTCAACGAAAACGCATTCCTCGTGCCCGGACTCGGAGACGCGGGAGATCGTCAATTCGGGCCCCGCTAGCGAGCTTTGGGCTTACAGCTGACGGTAGTGCGATCGCTTCTATCTACTCGACCATCGGAGGGAGCGCGGCAATGCGTCTGCAACCAGTATGACTGGCAGCGGAGTCGAATTGTCGATTCGAGGCTCACAGACTTACCTGCATCGAAACCATTTGACACTCAATGGATGTGACAGGTGCACGCTCGCGCCTGTCGCCCTGAATGCGTCGACCGCCCAGTGCCGCCATGGGTGTCTTGATCACGACTCTCGGATCCGGATACGAGGAGCGCGAAGCCTCGCCCTTTATGGCAACAGATGGTCTGTTTATTGCGGTTGCGGTGAGTCCTTACCCGCAAGGGTGAGTGGTTCGCACGTCGGTTCAGGCAGATCCCACGAGTGACGGTTCTCAGATGTCCCTGCCGCGACAGCGATGCGCGCGACACCCGGCCAGAGCGACTATCCTGTCAAACACATCGTCGATAGGAAATACATGGTGCCCGGCGGTTCGGGGGATAGCGGCAGGTAGCTCGTGACCGACCGCGATCCGCTGCGAACACAGCGTGAGGTGGCCGCCACGGTCGCGGACGAGTTGAGCGCGGCGGGGTTCGACGATGCCGAGGAGATCGGGCACGGCGGCTTCGGCGTCGTGTATCGCTGCAGCCAGTCCGCCCTGCAGCGGACGGTGGCGGTGAAGGTGATCGCCGCCGAGTTGGACGAGGAGAACCGGGCGCGTTTCTTCCGTGAGCAGCAGGCGATGGGCCGGCTGACCGGGCATCCGAACATCGTGGGGGTGCTGGAGGTCGGCTCCATCGATGGTCGCCCGTATCTGGTGATGCCCTACTACCCGCAGGATTCCCTCGACACCCGGATCCGACGGCACGGTCCGCTCTCGGTGGAGGAGGTGCTGCGGCTCGGGGTGAAGATGGCCGGTGGGCTCGAGACCGCGCACCGGGCCGGAATCATCCACCGCGACGTCAAACCCGCGAACATCCTGATCACCGACTACGGCGAACCGGCATTGACGGATTTCGGCATCGCGCACATCGCGGGCGGCTTCACGACTGCGGCCGGCACCGTTACCGGATCGCCGGCGTTCACCGCCCCGGAGGTGCTCGGCGGGGGGCCGCCGACTCCTGCCGCGGACGTCTACGGGCTCGGCGCCACGTTGTTTGCCGCGCTCACCGGGCACGCCGCGTTCGAGCGCCGTAGCGGCGAGAAGGTGGTGGCGCAGTTCCTGCGCATCACCACACAGCCGGTGCCCGACCTGCGCGAGCATGGCATCGCCGGGGACATAGCGGCGGTGATCGAACACGCGATGGCGCGCGGCCCGGAGGATCGGCCGCCGGCGGTCGCTCTCGGTGAACAGCTCCAACAGCTACAGGCCCGCAGCGGGTTTCTGGTCGACGAGATGGCGCTGCGTCCCGAACAGGACACCGAGCAACACGTGGGCGGTGCGGTGCCACCTGTGCCCCTGGTCGCCGGTCACTCGTCCATCGGTCAGCGCTCATCCACTGGGGCCTCGGCGGGCGGGAAGGGAAACCTCCCTGTGGAGCTGTCCACCTTCGTCGGACGCCGCACCGAGCTGACCGAGGCTAGGCGTCTGCTGGCTTCGTCTCGCCTGGTGACGTTGACCGGGATCGGTGGGGTGGGCAAGACACGGCTGGCCTTGCGAGTCGCCACGAAGGCCCAACGGGACTTCGGGGACGGGGTGTGGCTGGTCGAACTGGGTGAGTTGCGCGATGGGGCGTTGCTGGCGGACGTGACGGCAGCCGTGTTGGGTCTGCGGCCCCAGTCGACGCGGCCAACGCAGGAGGTTCTGGTGGACTTCCTGGCACCGCGAGAGTTGCTGTTGGTCCTCGACAACTGTGAACAGGTGGTGGATGCGGCGGCGCAGCTGTCAGAGACGCTTCTGCGCGCCTGCCCGAAACTACGGATTCTCACCACCAGCCGTGAGGCCCTGGCTACCGGAGGGGAAACGGTGCTGCGAGTGCCTCCGCTCACCGTCCCCGATCCGGAGGAATCGTCGCTGCGAGGAATACCCAGCTACGACGCCGTCACCTTGTTCCTCGAACGCGCCGACGCCGCGCTACCGGGATTCGAGCTGACCGAGGACAACACGACCACTGTGGCAAGTATTTGCCGACGACTGGACGGATTGCCGTTGCCGATCGAGCTGGCGGCGGCGCGGTTGCGGGCCCTCTCACCAGACCAGGTTCTGCGGCGGCTGACCGACCGCTATTCCCTGCTCACGCGCGGCAGTCGGGGCGCGCCGACCCGTCAGCAGACCCTGCGCCTGTGCATCGACTGGAGCTACGGGTTGTGCACACCGGCCGAACAACAGGTCTGGGCACAGCTGTCCGTGTTCGCGGGCACCGTCGAACTCGATGCCGCCGAACAGGTGTGCCGGCTCGATGCGCAGCCGGATGGCCTGTTCGACGTGCTGGCCTCGCTGGTCGACAAGTCCATCCTCATCCGGGAGGACTCGGGCACCGCGGTGCGATTCCGGATGCTCGAGACGCTGCGTGAATACGGACGCGAGAAGGTGCAGGAGTCCGGCGAGTTTGCGGACCTGCGGCGGCGGCACCGGGACTGGTACCGGCAGCTGGCGCTCGACGCGGAGGCCGCGTGGATCAGTGCCCGGCAGCTCGACTGGATCGCCCGCCTCGACCGCGAACAACCGAACCTCCGGGAGGCGCTCGAATTCTCCCTCACCGAGGACGCGGACTCCGACTCCGTACTGGCCTTCGCCGCGGCCCTTCAACCGTTCTGGTTCTCGCGCGGCCAGCTCAGCGAGGGACGCCGTTGGTTTGATCGCGCCCTCGCAGTCCGGCCAGGGACGGCGTCCGCCGTGCGCGCCAAGGCGTTGGCCCGGAGTTGCCCGCTGGCTGAGCGCCAGGGAGACCTCGCCGCCGCGACCAGGATGGCCGCGGAAGCCCGGTCACTTGCCGATCAGACCACAGACCCGCTCGCGCATGCGTTCGTGGATTTCGCCCAGGGAGTCCACGACGTCTTCTCCGGCGACCTCACCCAAGCGCGCGCACGCCTGGAACGGGCCTATGACGTATTCGTAGCGCAGGGCCACCTCTATTCGCAGGTCTTGGTGCTCCTCCACCTCGGATGGGCGTGCGAACTGCAGCAGGACACCGCAGGGGCACTCGTCTGCCATGAGCGAGCCCTAGCGATCACCGAATCACACGGAGAATCGGTGTGTCGCTCACAAGCACTGTGGGCTACCGCAGTTGCCGTCTGGCGTCGAGGAGATCACGACCGCGCGCTCCGACTGCTGCAGCAGGGGCTTCGATTGACCCGTCGGCGACGAGACCCACTCACGACCGCGACGTGCCTGGAAGCACTGGCTTGGATCTCTTCGGCCGAAGGCAGCGCACGGCGCATCGCAGTGCTGATCGGTGCGGCGCAGGCCCTGGGGCAGGTCACGGGGAGCTCCACCGTGGTGTTCCCCAACCTGCTCGTCTTTCACGAGGAATGTGAGCGGAACGCACGCCGGGCCCTCGGCGCGCGGGCATTCGAGGTCGCTCACCGCGACGGCACTTCAATGGACCTTGACGCCGCCATAGCCTTCGCACTCGGTGAGAAACCCGAGGCCGCTCCGTCGACAAGAGGCCCATCAACGGAGCTGACCAGGCGGGAGCGTCAGGTGGCAGACCTCGTCGCCGAGGGGCTGACGAACAAGGCGATCGCCGCCCGCCTGGTCATTGCGCAACGCACCACAGAAGGACACGTGGAGCATGTCCTGGCGAAGCTGGGCTTCACCTCCCGGGCACAGATCGCCGCTTGGGTCGTGGAGCAGGGAAAACAATGATCGCTCACAGCGCGGAGGCCCCGCCGTCGTGGTCTCCACGTGGAAATCGGACAGCCGGGGCCTCCGCTCGAGCGAGGTCAGGATCTTCGCGTCATCGTCGACGACGAGAATTCGAGCTGCCGTCGCCTGGCTCGGTGTTGCCTGCGTACCGCTAGCAGGCCTGCGGCGCGATGTTGCCGGGCGCGGGCTGGGCCTCGACGAGTGCCGCCTGGGCTCCGCCGGTCGCGGCCGGGGCGTTGCCGGTCGCCGCCTGGGACCCGGTGGCGACCGCTTCCTTCAGCGACTCGATCGAGACGGTGTCGGCGGCGCCCGCGGGAACGATGGTCTTGATGGTCTTGACGAGTGCCTCCTGCTGCTCGGCGGTGGCGTGCGGGGAAAGGCCCTCGTCGATCAGCTTCTGCAGTGCCTCTCCGGTGACCACGACGCCGTCGGAGCATGCGATGCCTTCGGCCGGTGTGGTCGCCGCCGCGGGGGTCGACTCCACGGTGGCCTGCTGGAGGGCGGCGCCCTGGGGGATGACGTCGGCGGCCCAGGCGACGCCCGGCACGGCCAGTGCTCCGACAGCCACGATCCCGGCGGCGGTCATGCCGAGCCGGCGGCGGGTGGTGCGGTTGGTGAGGTTCTGGCGCATGTCGTTCTCCTTCGGTTCGGGGCCTCGATGGCCCGACACCGACGAATGTATGGACCAAGTATTCGGCGGCGGTTAGTGAAGTCTTAGGGGTTGGTTAGGAAGTTGTGGGTCGGGTCGATACGGCCCCCGCTGCGGCGATCCGGCGAGTCTTCCTCCTGGGGTGCGCTCATGCCGTCGCAAGCAGCTTCGCGACATTGGTCCTCAATCTCGAGCGAGCCACTGAGTGCCCGCTCCCCGATGCGGAAGATCAACACGGCCGAGTTCGACTCGATCCTTGCCAGCGACAACGCAACGGAAGGGCCGACCGCCTTCTCCGAGAAACGTGCGCCCCGCTGGAGCGGAAAGTAACGCGCGCCGACGAGCCAGCAAATGTTCCTAGGAGTTTTCCGGTACCTGGGTGACTGTCTACTTCGCCTAGGGAGAACTTAGGATCTCCGCACGTTGCAGGCGATGCGTGACGAGCAGCGAACCAAAGGTATTGTCGCGCAGCATATTTAAATTGACAGCAAGCCGTCTTCCGGCGCAGGTCAGGAGCCGCATCGTCTTGTGCGGCTCACTCGGTCTGAAGTGGCCAACTATCTTGACGAATGGCCCCAACTACGGAAGGGCCGCCATCGATGAAGTCGACTGCGAGGGTGCATCAGGCTGCCTGCTGCATGCTGGCGCGGGACCGCTGGGCTCACTGGGAGGGTCGTTGGAGTACGGCCGGGAGCGCCTAGTTCGGTCGCAACCCGGCCAGTTTGTCCGGGTTGACCTTGTCGGCGTCATCGGTGAACGCGTCCTTGACTATCCGATGCCCGCCCGACTACTGGCAACGAACTGGAGATCACTCGTTCGACCGCGCGGATCGGTTTTGTAGTTAGCAGCAAGGCACTAACGGCGTGGGTTGTGGTTGTCAAGGGTCAATGCTGACAAGGTCTTTGATTGCGTTGGTGGCCTTGAGGTTTGGCCCTCGGATGCGGCCACGGGCAACCGCATAGTGTTATACCCTTCGCGCGGCGCGACGAGCGCTACCCCAAAATCTCAGGAGCGCAGAGCTATTCGTTCATTACATAAAGTCCTTCGTGCCGCGCTGATCTCGGCGGCCGTCGCCGGAGTCACTTTGGCCGGGCCCGTGACAGCCTCGGCCCAGGGTTCCACCGAGGACCTCGGCTCGAGTTCATCGTCGTGCAGCCTCGTCCAACAGCTCGTCTCACTGTTCGGGTCCTCGGACTGCGAAACCTCCCCGGGTCCGTCGTCGGAAGACCGGGCATCCGATCGGAAGGCGCCGGCAGACCGGCCAGCCGAGCAGAAGCCGCCGGCCGTCCGGGCAACTGATCAGATGGCGGCGGACATCGCGAGGCTGACCAACGACCACCGCAAGCGGAACGGCCTACCGATGCTGAAGGTGAATGCGGACATCTCGAAGGTGGCCCAGGCCTGGAGTGCCCGGCTCGGGCAGGCCGGAGACCTGTCGCACAACCCGGCGTACAGCGAGGAGATCCCGCGGGGCTGGGAGGTCGCGTCGGAGAACGTCCTCCAGAACTGGAAGCAGGCTTCCGCCGAGGAACTCGTCCAGCAGTGGATCGATTCACCTGGCCACAACAAGAACATGCTGAACCCCGACATCACCGACATGGGCGTGGGTTACCACGTCGGACCGGACGGTCGGGCCTGGGCCACCCAGAACTTCGCCCGCTACTGACTCGACGCCACGGGTCCGCCGCCGCCTCGTCAAAGGTGGTCGGCGGGGCGCGGTGTGACCGCGCACCAGTTCGGTCTCGAGCATCTCCACTGTCGCGACACCGGAGTGCGACGGCGTCAGCAGCAATTATCTGATGCTGCAGCCACCGCACCGCTACTGTTCCGCCCCGGACGAGCGCAACCGTGTGTGTTTGCGACGCCCACACGGCCGATCGACCAGGCATTTTCCGTCGCCGCCACAGCATCATCGGCGGCGACGCCGTAGTAAGCAGGAGGAATTTTGACAAGACTTCGTCGGACAGGCCGTTGCGTTGCGGCGGTCTCCGTCGCGATCGCGATATCAACAACGTTGGGTGCGCCCCATGCGGCAGCCGACAGTGCAATTCAGCCGGATCCGACAGGCTCTCTGCTGTTCAGTCGGCTGGTGAAGAACGCCGATGGATCGTTGAAGACGAACGGGACGGGCGGCTATCACGTCGTCACGCCATACACCGACAACGACATCACGAGAAAGGTCGGCCGCCTCAAGACCGATGGCCTATGCACCGCGTCGGTCCTCGACACCCCGAGCGGCACCCTGGCGATAACCGCCAGGCATTGCACCGACGGCGCCGAAGACCGAATCGATGCGGGCAGAGCGACCTTCACCCCGGGCTGGCACGAGGGCCAGCGCCCCTACGGTGATTGGGTAGTCGACCGAGTTTTCACTTCCGATGCCCCGGTCGACGGGAGCGTCCCCGATGTCGCCGTTCTCGCGATCCGCCCCACCGGTGACGCCGGCTCCCGGCGGGTCGTGTCGGCAGCCACCGGTGGAGGGTTGAAGGTTCACCCGGCCCTGTCGAGCACACAAACCGTCCAGGCGACGCTGCTCGGCTACCCCGGGCCTGCCCCGTACGACCTCGTGCGTATGTCGGCCTGCGTAGGTGACTACACCTATTTCCCAGGAAAGGGCCGGAAGGCCGTGCACCGGATCACGACGCAGGACGAGTGCTGGGTCGGTGGCGGGTCCAGTGGCGGGCCGTACGTCACCGGCACATCCGCTGGACCGCAGATCATCACCGTGCTCAACAGCAACGGCGGCTCAGCCATCTCGAACGTCAGCGCCGCCCTGATCACCGACGCTGAGAGCTGGGTCTACAACAAGTATCCGGACCTGGTCCGCAAACCAGGAGACGGTCTGCCCTCTACAGGCTCTGACGGCAGCTCCGCGCTGTCGTTCGGCAGCTGATCCGAGAATGAGGTGACGTGCCCGCGGTGCCGACATGTGTCTTCTCCCGGCGGAGCGCAGCGACCCGGACGGTGGCGGTATAGCGGACAGTCATCCCCTGCAGGGGTCCCCGACGATCAGACAGCTGTTCGTAGCGACGGCTCTCCGGGGCGTTCTTGTTCGAACGGTCAGGAACCCGAGCTGCCGGTCGAGCCAGAGGCGGAACCGGCCGCGCCGGGCAGGTCGTTGCCGTCGGAGTCGGGGCGGTGGATCTTGACGGTCACCGGACCGGATTCGTCGGCCTCGACGGTGACGGTGCGGGCGCCTGCGGCGGAGGTCGTGTGGCCGCCGGTCACCTCCGCGACGTAGCCCGCGGGGTAGTGCAGGTCGGAGACGTAGATCTCGGTCGGTCGGCTCGAGGCCTTCGGCGTGTAGGAGTATTGGAAGTCGCCGTTGGTCGAGTTGAACCGAAGGTTGCCCGGGTTCCCCGCGGTTGCCTGCGGGTAGGTGCGCACCAGTTGACGGCCCACGTCGCCGAGGAACGGGTCGGTGCCCCCGGTCGGCCCGAAGATGCTGTTGTAGATCCAATACTGCCACCCGATGAAGCGTTCATCGGCCCGGGCGAGGGTATTGGAGAGCACGGTGGGATCGCCGTCGCCGAACTCGGTTACCACGGTCGGGATGTTGGCGCGTTCGGTGATCGCGTCGATGTTGCGCCAGGTATTTCCCTGCTGCAGGTCGCAGCCGGCGCGCAGGGCCTCCGGCAGGTGGAGGTAGATCGCGGCCTGGCTGGGGATGCAGTAGTCGTGCGGGGCGAAGACGATGTTCGGGTCGGTGAGGGCCGGCGTCTTCGGCGGATTGGCGAGGTTCGAGGGCATCAGTTGGTTCCAGGTGACGTTCGGTTCCCAGAACACCGGAACCGTCGGGCTCGCCGCTCGGATGGCGTTGGTGAGTTTCTGCATCGCGCCCTGGTATTTCCGGTCGAAGTCCGGGCAGCCGTTCGGGAAACAGGTCAGGAACGGCGATCCGGGCCACGGCTCGTTCATCAACTCGATGCCCAGGACGCCCGGCTTGCCGTCCACCTTCGCGGCGAGCGCGGCCAGTGCGGTGCCGAGGTAGTCGAGCGCGCCGTGGGTGTTGTTCCACACCTCGTCCCAGCCGACGTTCATGCTCGGCATCAGGTAGTAGAGCGGGAAGCCCGGGTTCGGCTCGCCGGGACTGGGCCGCGCCTTGATGGACCAGGGAGGGAAGCCGTTGCTGCGCCATACCTTCGAGAGTCCGTCTTGGTGGTTGTCGAGTAGGACGTGGATGCCGCGTGCGGTGAGGGTGTCGACGACGGCGGAGAGTCGGTCGAGATAGGTGTTGTCGATCTGGCCGCGTTCGGGCATCAGTGCGTCGAACGAGGTCCCGAGCCGAACAGTGTTGAACCCGTGTTGGGCGAGCAGGTCTGCATCCCGGTCGGTGACCGTGAGACCGTCGCCCGGGTTGATGTACGGGGCGTCCTTGTCAACGTTGTTCACCCCGTGCAGCAAGACGGTCCGCCCGAACTCGTCGACCAGCCTCGGCCCCTCGGCGTGCAGGCGACCGGCCGCGTGAGGCGCCACTTCGTCGGCGCCGGCGATCGCGGGCGCTGTGGCGACGACGCATCCGGCGATCGCGGCGATGACGACGATCGACTTCAGTGTGCGCATTTTCCTCCATCTCGCGAGTCAGTTATCTGGACAATCGTCCGGGTGCGCGAGACTCTAGCGGGAGAAGTGTTGGGGCGTCGGTGCTTTCGCCAAACCCCGCGGCGCACTGGGCGGGACGCGCGGGTGCGTACGCGATCCTTCCCCGTCCCGTTCCACGACTTCTCCGTGGACCCTGATAAAACCGGAGAACCGACCGGCACCCCGGCGGGAGATTGCCCCGGCACCTCGGGTGCGGTTCACCGCGAATGGCACACGGCTACCTCTGACATCGTGGAATCTGTCTTTCCGGGCACGATGGGCACGCAGCGTCAGTGGGGTGAGAGTTCCTACCAGGATGTCAGTGCGTTGAGCTGGGGTTTTCCCACCAGATGTCAGTGGGTTTCCCACCTGGTGTCAGTGCTCGCTCCGCATTAATGGTCCGACGGCGATGAGTTTCTTGGTCGGCTCCCGTCTATACCGACAGATCCGATCAACCGCACCTACAAACTTAGGGAGACAACCATGACCGCTACCTACACCTTCGACGTCTTTTCCAGCCTCGACGGCTTTGGCGCCGCCAGCGGGAACTGGACCGGCTATTGGGGCAAGCAAGGTCCCGAGCTGCTCGACCACCGCCTCGCCTTGTATGGCGAGGAGCAGCGGATGGTCTTCGGGGCCAACACGTATCGGGCGTTCGCGCAGATGCTGGCCTCGAGCACCGAGGGGTCCGACGTGCGTGATCCCTGGGTCACCCGGATGAGGAGCTTGGCGGCAACGGTGGTGTCGTCCACACTGGAAGGACCCCTCGACTGGCCGGACGCGACCGTCGTGAGCGGTGACGCCGTCGACGTCGTCGCCCGGCTCAAGGAGGAGTCCGATGTGCCGTTGCGCTCGCACGGCAGCCTGTCGATGAACCGGGCGCTGATGGCCGCCGGTCTGGTCGACCGCGTCCAGGTGACGCTCTTCCCTGTGATCACCGGTAAGACTGGACTGGACCCGATCTTCCAGGGTGCGGCCGACTTCGACCTCGAGCTGATCGAGAGCCGGACGCTCGACGACAACATCCAAGAGCTCATCTACCGGCCCACCCTGCATTCTTAACCATCCTGGGGGCGGGTGAACTCGACGGCGGCCCATCAAACCCCAGGTCGCTGAGCACCATCGGTACATCCACGACGCAACAGACCCGACCGGGAAGCTGTTCTTCGAGATGCTCTCGCAACTCCAGTTCTCATTCAGCTGGACCCCACATGCGGATCCGGCTGGAATGCCGACCGGTATGCCGCGGGAGTGGTGCCGACGTGCCGGACGAAGTGGTATCGGAAGGCTTCGATCGATCCGAATCCTGCTGTTCTGGCGATGATCTCGATCGAGAGGGCAGTCGTTTCGAGTAGTTCCCGTGACCGGTGGAGGCGGCGGTCGAGCAGCCATCGCGTCGGCGTCGTACCGGTGTGGGCTCGGAATCGCCGCGACAGGCTGCATGCCTCGACGCGCGTGGCCGATATCGATGGTACGGAAGTGGTGGTGGGTCAGGGCGATTCGGCTGCAGCTCCGGCCGGGGCGGTGCACGAATTCTGGAGTGAGGCACCGGATACACGGTTCGATCACGAGATCCGGCCGCCGCTGCGGCACTGGGAAATGTTCCGGCTCTGGCAGGCACTGGACACCGCCGGAAAGACGACTAAGGGTGGCCTGCCGCGCGATCCGCTCGCCCTCGCACTGCTGTGGGACCATCAGGACGGCTACCTCGGCGGGATCCCCGCGGGGCTCCAGCGCCTGCTGCTGGGTGGCTTGGCCCGGCTCGCCCGCCGCCTCGGTTACGAGCGCCGCTGGCTGGGTGAAGCCACGATGTGACAACGGCGAGCAATGCGGGTGCGTCGGGCGTTGGGAGTGACCATCCGCCAACTAGGGCGGATGTCGTATCGGCTGTATCGGTCAGCAGTTGAGCTGGTCAGTCGGTGAGGCCATACCCGAGGGGCCGTTCAGGTCAGTCGCATCACGATGAAGGCTGTTGCCGACGTCGCCATGGGGACCCTGGGCGGAGATACAACTGCGCCCCGGTGCCACCGATTGTGTCGGTGACATCCGGGGCGCGGAAGGGTGAATCAGCCAAGGTCCGGGTGGCCGACCCACCCGACAATCGTCCAGCCCTTCTGCGGGCTGCCCTTGAGGGTGACGTGGCCGCCGTTACGCATCGGATCGGTGCCGAGCTTGCTCTTGTCGGCGTTGCTGGCGTTCATCATGGACCAGAACATGATGGTGCCGCCGTGCGAGAAGATCACCGGGTTGTCGCAGCCGCGGCGCTGCACATTGAGCAGTGCCTCATCGACGCGTCCGTCGAACTCGTTGCCGTCGATGGAGCCCGGAATCCGTGCGTTCAGGTCGCCGGAGAGCCACTTGATCGGCGCCTGTAGGTACCCGGACAGCGCCGCAGCCTCCGGGGTGCCCTCGTACTGGCCTGCCTCGATCTCCCGGAAACCGGGCTGAATGTTGAGGCTCAGGTCGTGCTTGGCGAGGGTCGGTGCCGCAGTCTGCTCGGTACGCACCATGTTGGACGCGAAGGCGCAGTCGTAATCCTGGTCGGCCAACTGGATGGCCAGATTGTCTGCCTGTGTCCGGCCGCGTGGGGTCAGGTCGGGTCCGGGCACCTTGGTGTCGATCAGGCCGGAGGTGTTACCGGCCGACTCGGCATGGCGCACCAGGGTGATGACCATTTCGCCGTCGCTGCTGCCGGAGCTGCCCCCGGAGCTTCCGAAGTCGATATCGGCGGACGCGACGCCGGCGCTAGCGGTTGTGGCCGCGACCGCGGCCGCCATCACCGCAATGGATAGTCGAAGAGATCGGATTCGCATGGGTGGGAACGCCTTTCATCGTGGGGACACCACTTCAGGTATGCCGAAGAATCGAAATTTGGAGTGTCGCATCTCACACAAGCAGCTATTCGCCAGAACCGACCCCGGGGTGTCCCATCCATCGGGAGCCCTCGCGCCAACTACGGTGGCGATTCTCACCCGGGGGGTGTGAATCGCCATCGTAATTGCCATGCGCCGGCGCGCTGACCAGCGGTGTGACAACTACCGTGGCGACATGCTGTCGCGATCGTGGTCAAGATAGTTGGCAATTGTTCGCAGACCTACCGCGTGAATCTGGAGGTCAGCAAGTCAGCGTGCTCGGTCGGCCGGCGGTCGTCACCGATCCGGCCACGGGGCGTTGTGTAGACGCCAACCGAAAGAGAGAAGCAACCATCACGAACTCCACCTCCATCTCGCGGATGCCCAACCCGGCGAGTTCGTGCCGGAGCTGAAGGACATCAGCGCCGCCCTGTTCCGCGCCACCGGCAACCAGTCGGTCCCCCGGGCCAGATGAGCCTGGTCCACCTGCGCGCCGGGCAGATCGTCGGCAACACCTACCTGACCATCCTCAACACCGGTTTCCTCCGCAAGGCCGGGGAGTCCGAGGAGCGCATCACGGCCGTGTCGTCCTGGCAGGACGCCCCCTACTTCACCGACGCCGAACAAGCAGCGCTCGCCCTGATCGAAGCCGTCCTCCAGCCCGCCCCGCACGGCAACGAGCGCGTCAGCGACGAGCTGTACGCGGAGGCGGCCCGGCACTACGACGAGAAGGCGCTGGCCACCCTCACCATCGCGATCGGCCAGATCAACTTCTTCATCGCCCTGGCCCTGATCGGCAAGCCCCAACCCGCCGCACACGCTATCGCCTGGCCGATCTTCGTTCTTGTGGTCGCTCACCGGCGCACGGAGTGGTAGGTCAAAGCGGCGATGGCCGGACTCTTTGCGTCACTCCTGTGGTGGGTGCGTAGCCACGACCTGTTCCGTGTTTCCCCGCCGTTCACCGAGCGTCGCCCTCCGCCCCGGTCCACCGCGGTAACGTCGGCCCGTGCGATTGCGACATCGTCATTGGATATCGGTTCAGCATGACAATAGGGGGAAACATGGGTTCGCTTGAGATCATGGAATGGCTTCATGAGGGCGTGCTTGCGGGGGATCCGATCAGAGGGGCGCTCTTCACGGCGGCGTTCTTCATCGTCGGGCTGGGCGGCCTGATCATCGGGCGCCCCCTTTTCTGATCTACGGGGAGAGCCTCGGGCCGTGCGGTTCTCAGCACGGCGACAAACAACGATGGCCCGCCGAAAGGCGGGCCATCGTTGTTTGTACTCGCGCCCTCGGTTCTACTGAGCCGGAAGACGGCGGGACCTCGTCGCGCCCTGCAACGGTTGTCGGGGTGCAGTCAAATGCCGCGCGGAGTTACGTGGAGTGTTTGGGCGGCCCCAGCCCAGTCTCGCCGCGCCGGGGTGCTGTGCCAACTACGTGAAGAATTGCCAACTACGGCGACAGTCGCGCCAACTACCTGACAATTTGCCAAATGCGGTGACCGTTCACACCGGGGTCGCGGGGCGCTGCTACAGTGGCGGCCATGCAGCGCGCATATTTCTGGTTTAGCAGGCCGGCCCCGGGTGGGTCGGTCGGCGTAACCACGCGCTGACTTCCTCCACCCCGAGCCGCTAACGACCGGCTCGCGGGTGTGCACGCATTCTCCTGGGTCGGCCTGAACGAACAGGACCACCATGACCCTCACTCTCGACACCGATGTGCTCGGCCTCGACGACCAGCGCACCGTCTCGATCAGTCCGTTGGCCGCGCCGGCCGAGCTGCGGCGCGAATACGCCGTCGACGCCGCCGTCGCCGCGACGGTGCGCGGCGGCAGGGACGCGACCGTGAACATCCTCGACGGCCGCGACGACCGCCTGATCGTGGTGGTCGGTCCGTGCTCGGTGCACGACACGAACGCCGCTATGGACTACGCGCGCCGACTCGCGGAGAAGGCCGAGCAGCACCGGGACAACCTGCACATCGTGATGCGGGTGTACTTCGAGAAGCCGCGCACGACGCTCGGATGGAAGGGGCTGGTCAACGACCCGCACCTCGACGGCAGCTTCGACATCAACACCGGTCTGCGGATGGGACGCAAACTGCTGCTGGACATCTCGTCGCTCGGTCTGCCGGTCGGCTGCGAGTTCCTCGACCCGATCACCCCGCAGTACATCGCGGATCTGGTCAGCTACGGCGCGATCGGTGCCAGGACCGCCGCCAGTCAGGTGCACCGCCAGCTCTGCAGCGCGCTGTCCATGCCGGTCGGGATCAAGAACTCGACCGAGGGCGACGTGCAGGTGGCGGTCGACGGGACCAGGGCGGCGGCGGCGAGCCACGTGTTCCCCGGGACGGACCTCAACGGGCTGTCCGCGCTGATCCGCACCGCGGGCAACCCGGACTGCCACGTGATCCTGCGCGGCGGCACCGACGGCCCGAACTACGACGCCGCGACCGTCGCCGACACCAAGGCGCGGCTGGCCAAGGCCGGCCTGCCCGAGCGGGTCGTCATCGACGCCAGCCACGGCAACAGCCGCAAGGATCACAACAAGCAGGTGGACGTGGTCACCGACGTCGCCGCGCGGATCGAGGCGGGGGAGGCGGGCGTCGTGGGGCTCATGCTGGAGAGCTTCCTCGTCGCCGGCCGTCAGGACCTGACCCTGGGCCGCGCGGACGAGCTCACCTACGGGCAGTCGATCACCGACGCGTGCCTGGACTGGGCCACCACCGCCGCCCAGCTGGACCGGCTCGCGGGCGCGGTCAGCGCACGCCGCGGGTCCGGAACTGCACGCTGATCCGCGGTCCGGTGGGGCGGGTGGTCTTGGGGACGGCGTGCTCCCAGGTCCGCTGGCAGGACCCGCCCATGACCAACAGGTCGCCGTGGCCGAGCGAGTACCGAAGGGAGGCGCCGCCACCGGTGCGGCGGTGTCGCTCATCAGCACGGGGCCGTAGGGCCAGGGTCCTGGCGGCGCCGAGGGAGACGATCGCGACCATCGTGTCCTCGACGGCGCCGCGCCCGATGGTGTCGCCGTGCCAGGCGACGCTGTCGGCGCCGTCGCGGTAATAGCAGAGCCCCGCGGTGGCGAAGGCCTCGCCGAGCTCGTGTCGGTAGTGCGCGTCGAGGGCGGCCCTGGCCTCGGTGAGCAGCGGGTCGGGGAGGGTGGCGTCCTCGGCGTAGAAGCTCACCAGCCTCGGCACGTCGACGACCCGGTCGTACATCCGCCTGCGTTCGGCCCGCCAGGGGACCCTGTCGACGAGATCGGCGAACAGCCGCTCGGATCCCTGCAGCCAGCCGGGGCGCACGTCGACCCAGGCGCCCTCGGACAGGGTCCGCCTGCGCACGCTCGTGCCGAGAGGCTCGAGCCGAGCGCCCTCGGTCGGGTCGTCGAACAGCGACGCCTGCACCGCGATGTCCACGAACGGAACCCTACCCCGAGTCGAACAATTGTTCTAGCGTTCTGGCCGCTACTCGGCGGTGAGCTCCGTGAGCTGCTCGGCAGCGGTGGTGTTGCCGAGGTCGGCGAGGCGCCGCAGTTCGTCCAGGTCGTCGCGCTCGGTGGCGAGTTCGATGAGCTGGTCGGCCGCATCGGTGCTCCCACCGTCGGCCAGGCGCCGGAGCTCGTCCATGTCGCCGAGTTCGCCGGCGAGCTGGATCAGCTCGTCGACCGCGTCGGAGTTTCCGCCGTCGGCGAGACGTCGGAGCTCGCCCATGTCGCCCCGTTCGACGGCGAGCTGGATCAGTTCGTCGAGGGCGATCGCGTCGCCGCGTTCGGCACGATCGCGCAGCGCGGACAGGTCGTTGTCGGTCATGATCGGCAACCTCTCAGTTGTGGGGCGCGGGAAGTGCTCCCGTTCGGCGGAGTTCGTCGCGATGCGTGTGCCATTCGTCCAGTAGTGCCGGGAGCCGCTCGCTGAGGAACTCGGCCAGCGCGACCATCTCCTCGAGCGGGGCGCGGCGGTCCGGTGGGGCGTCGGCGAGCAGCGCCAGTCCCTCGCGGAACAGCGCCGCGTGCTCGCGGTGGACGGCGGAATCGAAGTTCTGGGGTTGCTGACTCACGGGATCCAGGCTCACCCGGTCCACCCGCTCGCCTGCGACGCGGGTCCGCCGCGCCATCCGATAGCTCTCCAAGAGCTTGACCGCGCCGGTCACCGCGCTCCGGCTGGCCAGCAAGGCGTCGCCCAGCTCGTCGATCGTCTGCTGCGGCGGATCGCAGACGAACAGGTAACCCAGCAGTCGCCCCGCCATCGGCGGGAACCCGTACTGGCGTGCGTAGAAGCGGCCGACGTGGTCGGCGAAGGTCCGCTGCGCGTCGTGTGGCACCCCTCGACGGTAGCGGTTATGACTGAGATGACACAGATATGTGTCATTTGAGACGGGTGTCCAGTGGTGCTGAACTGGCCCGCGACAGCGGTGCGAGAACCGTGCGAGCCTCATCGCCATGATCACCGGCGCGGCAGTCCTCGGGGTCTCGGCGGTCGCACTCGGCATGGTGCTCACCCCCGGGCCGAACATGATGTATCTCGTCTCGCGCAGCGTCACCCAGGGCAGACGCGCGGGATTGATCTCACTCGGCGGCGTCGCGCTCGGCTTCGCCTGCTACCTGGCGGCCGCGACCGCGGGGATCTCGGCGGTCTTCGTCGCGGTGCCGCAGCTCTACCTCGCCGTGAAGCTCGCGGGCGCGGGCTATCTCGGGTGGTTGGCCTGGCAGGCGCTCCGGCCGGGTGGGGCCTCGGTGTTCGCGCCGCGGGGGCTGCCCGTCGATTCCGCCGCCCGCCTGTTCACGATGGGTCTGGTCACGAACCTGCTCAACCCGAAGATCGCCATCATGTATCTGGCGCTGATCCCGCAGTTCATCGATCCGGCGGCGGGGCGGGTCTGGGCCCAGAGTCTCGGTCTCGGCGGCGTGCAGATCGTGGTCGCGTTGACGGTGAATGCCGCGATAGTCCTTGTCGCGGGCACCCTTTCGAGTCTCCTCGCGGCCAGGCCCGGCTGGCTGAGGGTGCAGCGCTACGCGATGGGATCGGTGCTCGGTGGGTTGGCGCTGACACTCGCCCTCGACCGGTCCCGCCCCGCGGCCGCCTGACCGGCGGTGATGCGCCCCGGTTTCCTTTGTCCGTTGATGGTCGGCGGGCCTCCCGGCTGCCTATGATCGACACAGCGGTAGCCGAGCGCGGATGGATCGGGGTGCCCAGATGCAGATTGCGGACGTGTTGCGGAACAAGGGCCCGGCGGTGGCGACGGTCGGACCGGGGATCACCGTCAGCGTGCTGATCGGCGAACTCGCCAGGCACAACGTGGGCGCCCTCGTCGTGGTCGAGAACGACGAGGTGGTCGGCATCGTGACCGAGCGCGACGTGGTGCGCCGCATCCACGAGCGAGGCGCCGAGCTGCTGAACGCCCGCGTCGGGGACATCATGACCACGGCGGTGTTCACCTGCCTGCCGACCGACAGCGTCGACAGCCTCGCCGAGACCATGACCGAGCGCCGGATCCGGCACCTGCCGGTGGTCGTGGACGGGCAGCTGGTCGGCATCGTCAGCATCGGCGACGTGGTGAAGAGCCGGATCGGCGAGCTGCAGGGTGAACGTGACCAGCTCGAGGCCTACATCGAACACGGTTGACGGGCGCCGGCCCCGACACGGGGACACTGTCGGTGCCCGGTCGTAGTGTCGCCACATGGGATACGAATTTCAGGTGACCGTCGACTCCGCGCGACCGCACGACCAGGCCAAGTGGTGGGCGCAGACCCTTGGCTGGCGGGTCGAGCCCAGCGACGAGGACTTCATCCGCGGCGTCGTCGCGGCCGGGCACGCCCGCGAGGAGGACACCGAGATCTACGACGGGGTCCTGGTCTGGAGGGTTGGTGCCGCGATCGGTGATCCCGACCACCCAGACCGCCCGCGCGTGCTCTTTCAGCTTGTCCCCGAGTCGAAGTCGGTGAAGAACCGGCTGCACCTGGACGTGCGGGTCGGCGAGGACAAGCAGGCCGTGGCGGACGCACTCGTCGCTCGCGGCGCGACGGTCCTGCACCGCGGGGAGCAGGGCCCGTTCTGGTGGATCACCATGGCGGACCCCGAGGGCAACGAGTTCTGCGTCAGCTGAGCGGCTAGCGATATGCGCCCGGGGTCTCGCCGGTCCACCGCTTGAAGGCCCGCCGGAACGCGCTGGGCTCGGAGAACCCCAGCCTCGCCGACAGGTCGTCGACGGACTCGCCGCGACCGAGCCCGGAGATGGCCGCGTCTCGGAGCACCTCCTCGCGGAGCTGATTGAGCGAGGTGCCCTCCTGCCGCAGCAGCCGGCGCAGATGCGGGACGCTGATCGAGAGCATCTCCGCGATGTCGTCGGCGGTGGAGGTGCGGCCCTTGACCCCGGACTCGAGGACCTTGCGGACCTGCGCCGAGGCGGTGCTGTCGTAGTCGCGTTCGGAGAAGAGCAGATTCGGTGACTCCCGCAGGTAGTCCTCCAATGTCTCCTCGGTCTGGATGATCGGGGCGCGCAGCACGGCGTTGTCGAACTCGAGGGCGGCCATGTCGGCGCCGAAGGTGACCCGGACACCGAAGATGACGTCATAGTTCTTGGCCAGCAACGGATCCGGGGCCGGATAGGGCAGCTCCACCGCGATCAGCTTGACGCGCTTGCCGACCAGCCAGGCCGCGAACCGATGCAGGAGGATCAGTTCGAAATCGGTGAGCAGCCGGTCCGCGGCCTCCGCCGTCGCGACGGGCAGCGTGTCGTCCCGCCGCGGGATCACGACCTGGAGCCGGGTGGTCGATTCGCCGGTCCGGATCCGCAGCGGCGGCAGCCCCGGCAGTGCCCGGATCACGTCCGCCATCCGTTCGATCGCGCGCCCGAGGTCGGGGCTGTGGATCAGCGACAGGCACACCAGTTTGAAGGTGCCGCGCGGCACCGGTGCCGCGCCGAGACCGAACAGCTCGTCGCTGGTCAGCTGCCAGGCCGCCTGCGTGAACAGCGTCAGCTGCTTGGCGGTGAGCAGCGCCTTCTCGTCCCGAAGCATGGGGAGGGTGATGCCCGCCGCCTCCAGGGGGATCGCCATGTCGAATCCGCCGCTCGCCGCCAGGGCGGCCGCCCGGCGCACGAAATCCGCGGGTACGGTCCGCTGATTCATCGGTGCCTCACCACCGCCGTGCCAGCCCCAGGAGACGCTCGGCGGCCTCGGCGAGCACCTCGTCTCGCTTGCAGAAGGCGAAGCGGACCACGTGGTTCCACGGGGTCTTGTGGTCCGCGAAGACGCTCACCGGGACGGCGGCCACGCCGATCCGCTCCGGCAGCGCGCGGCAGAAGGACTCGCCGTCGGTGGTGCCGAACGGAGTGATGTCCGCGCACACGAAGTAGGTGCCGCCGCTCGAGCGGACCCCGAACCCGGCCTCGCGCAGCGCCCCGCTGAGCACGTCCCGCTTGCGCTGCAGGTCCTCCCGCAGGCCGGCCACCCATGCCTGCTCGTGGGTCAGGGCGTGCGCGACGGCGGGCTGGAACGGCCCGCCCGCGACGAAGGTCAGGAACTGCTTGGCCGAGCGGACCGCGTCGACGAGTTCGGCGGGTCCGCACACCCAGCCGGTCTTCCAGCCGGTCACGCTGAAGGACTTGCCCGCGCTGGACACGGTGACCGTTCGCTCCGCCATCCCGGGCAGTGCCGCCACGGGGGTGTGCACGCGACCGTCGAAGACCAGGTGCTCGTACACCTCGTCGCTGAGCACCAGCAGGTCTCGCGAGGTGGCGAGCTCCGCGACCGCTCGCAGTTCGGCGTCGGTGAACACCGTGCCGGTCGGGTTGTGCGGGCTGTTGAGCACCAGTATCCGGGTGTTCGGGCCGACCGCGGCGCGCAGCGCGTCGAGATCGAGGGCGTAGCCGTCGCCGTCCGGGATCAGGGACACCGTCCGGCGCACGCCTCCGGCCAGGGCGACCGCCGCCGCGTACGAGTCGTAATACGGCTCGATGAGCACGACCTCCTGGCCCGGTTCGACCAGCCCGAGCAGGGCGGCGCTGATCGCCTCGGTGGCGCCGACGGTCACCAGAACCTCGGTGTCCGGGTCGTACTGCAACCCGTACCGGGCCGCGCGGTCGGCGGCAATGGCCTCGCGCAGCACCGGCATCCCGGGTCCGGGCGGGTACTGGTTGAGGCCGTCGGCGATCGCGGACCGCGCGACCTCGAGCATCGCGCGCGGCCCGTCGGTGTCGGGGAACCCCTGGCCCAGATTGATCGCGCCCGTCCGTACTGCCAGCGCCGTCATCTCGGCGAAAATGGTGGAGCTGAACGGTTGCAGGCGACTGACCGTTTGCGAGTGGCGTGCTGCGGGCATTGTCACAGCCTATTCGCCGTCCGGACCGATTCCGGCCGCGTGGTCGACGAACAACCGATGCTTAGCATCGGCAAACCGCGGAACTGCGCGGCGAGTCCGTTCTACCGTCGAGGTATGAGCGCCGCGGTCGACATCTCGAACCTGGTCAAAACCTTCGGTCGGACACGGGCACTCGACGGTCTCGACCTCCAGGTGCGCACGGGGGAGGTGCACGGCTTCCTCGGCCCGAACGGGGCCGGGAAGTCGACCACCCTCCGGGTGTTGCTCGGCCTGCTCCGCGCCGACAGCGGCGACGTGCGACTGCTCGGCGGCGACCCCTGGCGCGAGACGGCCGCGCTCCACCGACGTCTCGCCTACGTCCCGGGGGACGTGAACCTCTGGCCCAACCTGTCCGGTGGCGAGGTGATCGATCTGCTCGGACGATTGCGGGGCGGCCTCGACGAGCGGCGGCGCGCCGAGCTGCTCGAGCGGTTCGACCTGGACCCGACGAAGAAGGGCCGGACCTACTCCAAGGGCAATCGGCAGAAGGTGGCGCTCGTGGCGGCGCTGTCCTCCGACGTGGAGCTGCTGGTCCTCGACGAACCCACCTCGGGGCTGGACCCGCTCATGGAGGCGGTGTTCCAGGAGTGCATCGCCGAGGCCATGCGCCAGGGACGCACCGTCCTGCTGTCCAGCCACATCCTCGCCCAGGTCGAGGCCCTGTGCGACCGGGTCACGATCATCCGGCTCGGTCGGGCGATCGAAACCGGCAGCCTGGCCGACCTGCGGCATCTCACCCGCACCTCCATCGCGTGCGAGACCACGAGCCCGCCGACCGGGCTGGCGGAGCTGGCCGGCGTGCACGATCTGGTGGTGGAGGGGGACCGGGCCCGGTTCCAGGTCGACACGGCCGATCTGGACGCGGCGATCACCCATCTCACGCGTTTCGGTATCCGCACACTCACCAGTCAGCCGCCGACCCTGGAGGAGTTGTTCCTGCGGCACTACGGCGACGAGCTCGCGGCGGCGGGGGTGGACGAATCGTGACCACGCTGACGGGCACCGCGACGCTCACCCGGTTCTGCTTCCGGCGCGAACGGTTCGCGCTGGTCTGGTGGGTCCTCGGCGGTGTCTTCGTCTACTACTCGCAGGCCGTCGGCGTCGACCTCGCGTACCCGACCCAACCGGAGCTCGACGCGGTCGCGGCCAGCATGGAGACCAACGCGGCGATGGTGGCGATGGCGGGACCGCCGCGCGCACTCGACACGATCGGTGGACAGGTGGCCTTCCAGGCGAGTGCCTTCGGCATGATCGTCGCCGGCCTGATGAGCATGTTCCTGATCGGACGGCACACCCGCTCCAACGAGGAAACGGGTCGCGACGAGCTGATCCGGTCCGCCGTCGTCGGCAGGCACGCACCCGTCGCCGCCGCGGCGATCGTCGCCGCGGTCGCGAGCGTCCTCTACGGCGCGGCGGTCGCGCTGAGCCTGATCGCCTACGGTCTCGCCGCGGCCGGATCGATCGCCCTCGGCGTCGGCGCCACGTGCGCGGGCCTGGTGTTCGCGGCGATCGCACTGCTGGCCGCGCAGGTCACCGAGAGCATCAGGACGGTCTATGGCATCACCGGTGCCGCCATCGGCGCGGCCTACGTGCTCCGCGCGGTGGGCGATGTCGGCGGCGGTGCGCTGTCCTGGCTGTCCCCGCTGGGCTGGGGGCAGGCGATGCGGCCGTACGACGGTGAGATCTGGTGGCCGGCGCTGTTGTCGCTGGTCGTCGCGGTGGCCGTCGGCCTCGCCGCGCTGCGGGTGCTGGACCATCGTGACGTCGGGGCCGGGGTGTTCCCGCCGCGGCCCGGCCCTGCCCGGGCCGCACAGGGGTTGCTGGGCGAGTTCGGGCTCGCCTGGCGGCTGCAGCGGGGCACGCTGGCGGGCTGGTCGGGCGGGTTGTTCCTCGGCGGGCTCGCGTTCGGCACGATCGGCAACGACGTCGGCGACCTGTTGGGCGACATCGACATCGGTGAGTTGCTGGGGCAGGAGGGCGCGAGCATGGTCGATGCGTTCTACGCGATGGCCGCCGCGATGCTGGCCATGATCGGGTCCGCGTACACGATCTCCTCCGGGCTCCGGCTGCGCTCGGAGGAGGCGGCGGGCCGGCTCGAACCGCTGCTGTCCACCGCGCTGACCCGGATTCGCTGGGTCGCGGGCCACGCGGTGATCATGCTGGCCGGTTCGGCCCTGGTGCTCGTGCTCGCCGGGCTCGGCATGGGCGTGATGTACGGGGCCATCGCCGACGACATGGCGGAGGTGCCCCGGATGCTCGGCGCGACCCTCGCCTACCTCCCGGCCGTCTGGGTCCTCGGCGGGCTCACCCTGCTCCTCTTCGGCCTCCTGCCGCGGTTCGCCTCCGCCGCCTGGATCGGGCTGGCCTTCTGCTTCTTCGTCCTGATGTTCGGCGCGACGCTGAAGTTCCCGGACTGGCTGATGAGCGTCTCGCCGTTCGACAACCTGCCGCTGGTCCCCGCGGTGGACTTCCGGGTGGCGCCGGTCCTGGCCACCACGCTGGTTGCCGCCGCGCTGTGCCTGGTGGGGGCGGCCGCCTTCCGGCGGCGCGACATCGAGACCAACTGACGGGGCCATGATGTTTGCGGGGCTGTCACGTTTTGTGGGGCTGCCTCGTCCAAGGGATAGGCGGCGCGAACGGGCCGCCCACACGGGAAACAGGAGGGCGTCATGACTCGAATCAAGCCGGTGGCACCGAAGGACGCGGGGCTGCTGATCAAGGTGGGCTACAAGTTCGCCGGGCGCAGATTCGGTGAGGTGCCCGAGCCCTTCGCGGTCCTCGCGAACCATCCGAAGCTGTTCGTGGCCTCCGCGCGGCACGAGATGGCCGTGCAGAAGGGGTCGAAGGTGCTGCCCGCGAACATCCGTGAGCTGGCGGTCTACCGGACGGCGTGGACCGTCGGGTGTTCCTGGTGCGTGGACTTCGGTTCCATGCTCATGCGACTCGACGGCCTCGACATCGAACGACTCCAGCAGATCGGCGACTACGAGGACTCCCCGCTCTACAGCGAGGACGAGCGTGCGGCGATCGCGTACGCGGATGCGATGACCGCGACCCCGACGGAGGTCACCGATGAGCAGGTGGCGGACCTGGAGCGCCGGTTCGGCCGGGACGGTGTGGTCGAGCTGACCTATCAGATCGCGCTGGAGAATCAGCGGTCCCGGATGAACTCCGCTCTCGGGATCACCGATCAGGGCTTCAACTCGGGTGACGCGTGCCGGGTTCCGTGGGCCGATCAGTCGGTCATCGAGCAGGCCGGTCCGGGAGCCTGATGCCGGTGAACTTCTCCGGATTCGCGATGTCGTAGGCGGCGCACACCTTGCCGTCGCGAACGGTGAAGCCGCCGACCCTCGCCGGGAAGCCCGGGTGCGTCTCGTCCCCGGGCGACCCGTGCGTGAAGAAGCCGAGCTGCCCGTTGACGAGGGCCGGTTCGATCGCCAGGAATGTCTGCGGCCCATAGCGTTTGATCAGGCCGAGGTAGAAGCGGGCGAACTTGTCGGATCCGTGGATGACGTTGACCGCGGTGCGGGTCGTGCCGTTGGCGTCGCCGATCACCAGGGCGTCCGGGTGCAGCGCGTCGAGGACGGCCTGCAGGTCGCCGGCCGCCATCGCGGCCATCAGGCGGCCCACCGCCTCGGCGTGCTCGTCGTCCGGGCTCGGATTCTCGGCGCCTGCCACGGCGCGCCGCCCACGCGAGGCCAGTTGCCGGGTCGCGGCGGTCGAGGTGCCGAGGATCCCGGCGATCTCGTCGAACGGGACACCGAACCCATCGTGCAGCACGAACGCGGTGCGCTGATCCGGGCCGAGGGTGTCGAGCACCACCATGGCCGCCAACCGCGCGTCCTCCTCGCGGACAACCGCTTCCAGCGGGTCGACCGAACCCGACGATTCGAGTGGCATCACGATCGGCTCCGGAAGCCATTGCCCGACATAGCTTTCGCGTCGGACGGCCGCGCTGCGCAGGTGGTCGAGGCAGATCCGCCCGACCACGGTGGTCAACCAGGCACGGAGGTCGCGCACGGAATCGAGGTCGGTCTCGCTCAGCCGGAGCCAGGCCTCCTGGACGGCGTCCTCGGCGTCGGACACGCTGCCCGTCATCCGGTACCCGACCGACAGCAGGTGACGGCGGTGGGTCTCGAAGGTCTCGGCGAGTGCGACGGTGCCCATGGCCCCAATACTTCTACAACCGCCGGCCGGGGTCACGCTGAGTAGGATCACCCCCATGCGTTTCGGGATGTTCGTACCGCAGGGCTGGCGTCTGGACCTGGTGGGCATCGACCCGGCCGAGCAGTGGGACGCGATGAAGTCGGTCACGCTGCGGGCGGAGTCCGGACCGTGGGAGTCGGCGTGGGTGTACGACCACTTCCACACCGTGCCCGCGCCCACCGACGAGGCCACCCACGAGGCCTGGTCGCTGATGTCCGCGCTCGGCGCGGTGACCTCCACCATCCGGCTCGGGCAGATGTGCACCGCGATCAGTTACCGCAACCCCGCCTACCTGGCGAAGATCGCCGCCACCGCGGACGTCATCTCGGGTGGCCGCATCGAGATGGGCATCGGTGCGGGCTGGTACGAACACGAATGGCGCGCCTACGGTTACGGGTTCCCGTCCGCAGGCGAGCGCCTGGCCCGGCTCGACGAGGGTGTGCAGATCATGAGGCAGGCCTGGACCACCGGGTCCGCGACCCTGGATGGCAAGCACTACCGGGTCGATGGCGCCATCGTCCGCCCGTTGCCGCTCCAGGAGGGTGGCATCCCGCTGTGGATCGCGGGCGGCGGCGAGAAGGTCACCCTCAAGATCGCGGCGAAATACGCCCAGTACACCAACTTCGACGGAACCCTCGAGGGCTTCACCCAGAAGTCGGCCGTGCTCAAGGGGCACTGCGCGGCCGTGGGGACCGACTTCGACGCGATCGTCCGCTCGGCCAACTACAACATCGCGATCGGTGCGACCGAGGCGGAGGTGGAGGGCCGCCTGGCCGCGACCAAGGCCAGGATGGCGAAGTACGTGGGCGAGGACCTGGCGGAGGCATCGATGGCGGCGTTCCGTGGGATGCCAGGTGTCGGGACGCCCGAGCAGATCATCGAGAACCTGACCGCGCTGCGGAATCAGGGCCTGAGCTACGGGATCTGCTATTTCCCCGAGGCCGCATACGACACATCGGGCATCGAGATGTTCGAACGCGAGGTGATCCCCGCGCTGGCCGACCGGCACGGAGGCAGGAGCTGACATGTTCGTGGAATCGCTCAACGACGAGGGTCTGTGGCTGACGCCGCCGGGCCCCGGCGACATCGAGTCCATCACCAGGTGCTGTCAGGACGAGGCGGTGGGGGAGTGGACCACCCTGCCGGTGCCGTACACCCACGACGATGCGCGCCGGTTCGTCGAACGGGTCGTACCCGTCGGATGGGCGGACCGCAGCCCCACCTGGGCGTTGCGGCACAACCCCGCGGGTGCGGTGGTCGGGATGATCGGTCTCGCCGGCCGCGACGACTCGGCCGCGGACCTGGGCTTCTGGCTCAATCAGGCGGTCCGCGGCCGAGGGTTGATGGCCAGGGCGGTGAACCTGGTGTGTGACTTCGGTTTCCGCCCGGACGGGATGGCCCTGGAACGGATCGAGTGGCGCGCGTACGTCGGCAACAAGCAGTCCGCGTCCGTGGCGCGGCGGGTGGGCTTCCGATTCGAGGGCACGCTGCGCGCGGGCGGTCTCCAGCGCGGGCGCAGGCGTGACGAATGGGTCGCGGGCCTGCTCTACGCGGATCCGCGTGAGCAGGCCGAGGGCTGGCCCGACCTCGGCTAGCGCAGGTCGGCCTGGTCGACCGGGATCTGCTGGTTCTCGGCGCGCGGGACCTGCTCGGCCAGCGGGATCGACTTCGCCAACAGCTTCCACTCCGCGCCGCTGATCGAGTCCGCCGCCCGCCGGATCACCTTCTGGTCCTTGGTACCCCAGGCGATCGGCATCGGGCTGACCATCTGCCAGGTGTCCGAGTTGGACTTGGTGCTGCGGTCGGACAGCACCGCGACCGAGGGCACCCGCTCGCCGACGTTGGTCAGGGAATGCCCCGGCAGCGTCCGGATGTTGCGGGTGACCAGCGCGTAGTGCGGTCGATCCGCGGACGGCTTGGCCACGTCCACCAGCGCCAGCAGCGTGGCCCCGCGGGGCCGGGCCACCGCGACCACGGCGGGCACCAACGGGCCGTCGGCGTAGAGCTTCTCGATCGAACCGACCTTCTTCGGGGCCCAGAACGCCACCCACACCGACGTGACGGCCAGCAGGGCGACGACCGCACCGACGATGTACGACCACGGATGGGCCAGGTAGATCAGCCAGGCCGCGAGCCCGGCCAGCAACAGGGCCGTGACGATCGCCGAGACCCGGAGTCGCCGGACGTCGCCGACCGTCTCGTTGACGGAGTTGGCGTGGGAGTGGTCGACGGGGAACTCGAAGCTGCGCACGGTCCCCTTTCTACCCGATGACAGGGCCTACCCGATGGTCGGGCCGAGCAGGTCGTCAGCGTCGGTGATCCGGTAGGCATAGCCCTGCTCGGCGAGGAAACGCTGGCGGTGCGCGGCGTACTCGGCGTCCAGCGTGTCGCGGGCGACGACCGAGTAGAAGTGCGCCTGGCCGCCGTCCTGCTTCGGCCGCAGCAGACGGCCCAGGCGCTGGGCCTCCTCCTGGCGGGAGCCGAAGGTTCCCGAGACCTGAACGGCGACGGAGGCCTCGGGCAGGTCGATGGAGAAGTTCGCGACCTTGCTCACCACCAGCGTCTGGATCTCCCCGCGCCGGAAGGCGTCGAACAGGGCCTCGCGTTCCTTGTTCTTCGTCGAGCCCTGGATGACGGGTGCGTCCAGGGCCTCGCCGAGCTCCTCGAGCTGGTCGAGATAGGCGCCGATGACCAGTGTCGGCGAATCCGGGTGCCGGTCGAGGATCGACTTCACCACCGCGATCTTGGTGTGCGCCGTCGAGCACAGCTTGTACCGTTCCTCCGGCTCGGCGGTCGCGTAGGCCATCCGCTCGGCATCGGTCAGGGTGACCCGCACCTCGATGCAGTCGGCCGGTGCGATCCACCCCTGCGCCTCGATGTCCTTCCACGGCGCGTCGTACCGCTTGGGGCCGATCAGCGAGAACACGTCGCCCTCGCGTCCGTCCTCACGGACCAGGGTCGCGGTGAGGCCGAGGCGGCGCCTCGACTGCAGGTCCGCCGTCATCCGGAAGACCGGGGCAGGCAGCAGGTGCACCTCGTCGTAGATCACCAGGCCCCAGTCGCGGGAGTCGAACAGCTCCAGGTGCTTGTACTCGCCCTTGGTCCGGCGGGTGATCACCTGGTAGGTCGCGATGGTGACCGGCCGGATCTCCTTGCGTTCGCCCGAGTACTCGCCGATCTCCTCCTCGGTGAGCGAGGTCCGCGCGATCAGCTCGCGCTTCCACTGCCTGCCCGCGACGGTGTTGGTGACCAGGATCAGCGTGGTGGCCTTGGCCTTGGCCATCGCCGCCGCGCCGACCATCGTCTTGCCCGCGCCACACGGCAGCACGACGACGCCCGAGCCGCCGGCCCAGAACGAGTCCGCCGCCATCTCCTGGTAGTCCCGCAGCTGCCAGTGGCCCTCGTCGAAGGCGAGGTCGATCGGGTGTGCCTCGCCGTCGACGTAGCCGGCCAGGTCCTCGGCGGGCCAGCCGATCTTGAGCAGCATCTGCTTGAGGTGGCCGCGCTCGCTCGGGTGCACGACGACGGTGTCCTCGTCGACCTGCGCGCCGAGCATCGGTGAGATCTTCTTGTGCCGCATCACCTCGGTGAGGACGGCGCGGTCCAGGCTGACCAGTGTGAGGCCGTGCGCCGGGTTCTTCACCAGCTGCAGCCGGCCGTACCGGGCCATCGTGTCGACGATGTCGACCAGCAGCGGCTGCGGGACCGCGTACCGCGAGAACGTGACCAGCGCGTCCACCACCTGCTCGGCGTCGTGGCCCGCCGCGCGCGCATTCCACAACGCCAGCGGGGTCACCCGGTAGGTGTGCACGTGCTCGGGTGCGCGCTCGAGTTCGGCGAACGGGGCGATGGCCTGCCGGGCCTGGCCGGCGAGCTCGTGGTCGACCTCCAGGAGCAGGGTCTTGTCGGACTGGACGATCAAGGGGCCGTCGGTCACGTGCGCCTCCTACGTAGACAACCACTCCATTGTCCACGCTTCGCGGTGGGGTGGTCGTCGCAGGCGCCGGCGGTCCCGGTCCGTGGCCGAAAAAAGTGAAGGATTCTCCCGCGATCCGGAGAATCCTTCACTTTTAGTGCGTCACCGTTGTGCGGTCACACTTTTCTTCGTCTCCATTACGTGCACGAGCGCCTCGGAAATTCCGGAACGGTATCCGGCGTCTCGTTCGGTGCGGACCTCCGTGGCGTCGAGTTCATTTTCCAGCCTGGCCTGAATTCGGTCCAGGGCGAGAAGTGTTCTTTTCACGGATGGTCCTTCTGGTTTTTTGTGGTTGGGCGGCGTTCCGGAAGTTCGCACTGCCGTGCTCGTTCGTCGAGCACGAACAGTCTGGCGGACCGCAGTGCGGCGTGATACCCACTGGACCGCGCATTCGAGAACGTCGCCTCCCCGGTCAGTTCGCCGATCCGGCTGTGCAGGGTGTCGAGGATCCGGGGGACGGGTGGTGCGATCGCATCGGTGTGCATCAGTGGCGTTTCCGTCTTCTGATCAGGTCTCCGGAATCGGCGGCGCGATCCCTTTTTTCGGCACGTCGTTCCTTGAGGGACTGTGCCGGTTTCTTCAGGCTCTTACCGGGTTTCTTGTCTGCCATTGTCGCTCCTGAATTCGAAGTGGCAATCACTTGGGCCGACCATACGTCATTTCCAGGAAAAAGCCAGCCGCGCAGGCGGGCGTGCTTTTTCTGCCCGAGCGGCCCGGAATCAGTCGAGGAGATTCACCGAGGTGATCCGGTGCAGGGTGAACCGGCGGACCGCCCCGGTGTCCGGGTCCAGCGCGTCGAGCTGCCCACCGCCGACACTGATCGGGTCGACGACGCGCTCCGTTGCCACCCCTTGCGCGTCCACATAGCCGATCGCCACGCTGCGCCGGACCTTCGCCGCCAGCTGCAGCAGGGCCATCGTCGCGGCGCCGCCCGCCCGGCTGCCGTCCGACCGCACACCCTGACCGCGCGGGGCGGTCGCGGCCCGCTGGCCGGCGCGCAGCTGGCCGACGAGGGACCCGAGCTGGTCGTCGGTGGGGACGGCGGGCATCCGGAGTGCGGGGCGCGTCCGCCGTCGCGGCACCCGGCCGCCGCGCGGTCGCAGGTCCACGATCGCGCCGGAGGAGTCCTCGCCCGCCGGTGCGAACCCGGCCGACCGGAGCTGCTCGAGAACCTCGCTCAGCGGCGCCTGCGAGATCGCGACGGTCGGGGCGAGGGCGCGCAGCGCCAGCTGCTCGGCCACCGCGGAGGCCAGCACCTCGGCGAGCAGCGCCGGGTCCTCGCAGCGGATGAACGCGGACGCCACCCCCGCCCGCAATTGGCCGTGCCTGCGCGCGACATCGTCGATGAGGTACGTCAGGGCCTGCGGCACCGGCGTCTTCGAGCGCTTGTCGAACAGCGCGTGCAGCTCCGACGCGCTCTTCCCGGCGTCGAGCGCCCGTCGCACGCTGTCCTCGCGGATCCGGTACATGGTGGCCGCGCCCGCCGATTCGATGTCCGCGACGAGGGTGATCTGCTCCTGCAGCTCCGGGACGAGCGGGCCGGGGGCCATCACCGTCAGGTCCGCCTGCACCAGGACGTAGTCGAGGGGTTCGGGCAGGCTCGCGGTCATCTCCGCGACCACCGCCTCCGGGGTGGCCCCGTGCAGCAGCCCGCGGCCCGGCGAGGCCAGCGCGCCGCGGCCGATCAGACCGACCGCCGCCGCCTCGGCGAGCGTGTGCTCGACGGCGCTCGCGCCGAAGCGGCCGGACCAGCGTGGGCGACGCCACGCCACCAGCGCGGCGAGCTCGGAGGTCGTCGCGCCCTGCCCCGCGGCGAGCTCGCCGAGCAGTTCGAGGACGAACCTGCGGTCGCGGGGTGCGCCCGACGCGCGCACCTCCTCGGACAGCGCGGCGATCGCCTTGTCGTTGGGGTCACGCAGCCCGATCACCCAGGGCCTGCGTGGCATCTCCAGCCAGCCGCGGGCGAGGGTGTACCACCGCTGTGCGGTGGTGGTGTTGAGCCAGGCGTCCGCGGCCACCGTCGGTGCCCAGTAGTCGTCGCCGGTGTCGGCGGCGGGAGGCGGTTCGGGGGCGCCGCTCGCTATCAACCCCGCGGCGGCGAGCAGCTCCACGAGCAGGCTCACCCGGCTTTCCTCGACGCCCGCCACCTTTGCCAGCCGCCTGGTCTCGCGTACCCCGAGCCCGCCCGCCTTCAGGGTCGGCGCCGGTTGGTCGCCGAGGGCCGCGATCAGATCCTCGCAGTGCCGGATCAGTTCGAGCGCCTCGCCCGCCGCGACGGCGTTCACGTCGCCGACCTTCTGCTTGTGGGTGCGGATCGGCGGTGGGGTCAGTGCGGTCGGATCGGTGATCGTCTCGCCGCGCAGCGCCTGCCCGACCTGATGCGGCAGCTCGACGGTCTGATCGTCCACCCAGGTGAGCAACCCGAGCGAGAGCAGCCGTTGCACCGGCCGGTCCGGTGGGGTGCCCGGCGCCGCGTCGCGGGTGCGGCCGATCGGCGAGCTGGTGGCCAGGGTCTCGAGCAGCCGCCGCTCGGCATCGCCGACGGTCGCGAGGCCGGCGATGACCTGTGCGGCCGTCATCGGTTCCTGTGGCCTGTCGACTCGCCAATTGACGGCGTCCTTCCCGGTCGGGACGACCCGCAACACCCGCGAACCCCAGATCAGCGCCCGGGCGCGCAACGCCTGCAGGGCCTTGTCGACCGCCTTGACCGGTGCCCGCCCCGCCAGCGCCTCCGCGAGGACCTCACGGCGGACGCCCACCTCCGCGCCGCGTTCGAGGGAGAGCACCCCGATCACCGTGAGCTCCAGGACGTTCAGCTCGTCGGCCACACGCAGCACCGAGGCCCGCTGTTCGGCGCGGGCAGCCAACACCGCCAGGTTCGCGGGCGGTGGCACCGCGAGATCCGGGCGCAGCCTGAGCAGCTCCGCCAGCTCCGCATCGCTCCGCGCGGTCAGCCAGGTGAGCAGGCTTTCGGGCACGGCGGTGCCGTGAGGTGATTCGGGGCTGACGGGGGCGCTGCCTTCGGTATCGGTCATCAACTATCAGATTAGAGACCTGGGGTGTACCACGGCGCGGCCTGCTGTCAAAATGGGTTCGTGGCTAACAATTCGAGCAAGCGATACGTAGATCCAGGCTGGCCGGCGCCCGAACTCCAGGACGGCGACCATGCCGTCACGGAGCTCTCGTCGAGCCGCTCCGGTGGGCTGTCCCCGTTCGGCGAGGACACCGAGTTTCCTCTCCCCGCGTCGGAACTGCCTTACACCCATCCGCACACGGTCATCAATCGCTGACCTCGGATACCGAACGCGAAAGGCCCCGCACCTCGAAGGTGCGGGGCCTTTCACGTGGATGGGGAGCCTCAGCGGGGCAGCAGGCCCGAGTTGGCCTTCAGGAACTCGATGACCTGGGGGTTCAGCTTGGCCTGCTCGTAGAGCGCCTCGATCTGCGGATCGAGCGCGATGCCCTTGGCCTGAACCGCCTCGAGGGCGCTGTCGAGGCTGTCGAGCACGTCGGCCGCGCCGTCGGTGGTCGGGAGGCTGGTCACGGCGGGCAGCTCGGCCGCGGGCGCGGGGGCCTCGGCGGCGGGCGCGGTGCGCGGGGTGGAGCCACTGGTCAGGCCGAGGCTCGAGGAGCAGGACGGCCAGGCGCCCCAGCCCTGCGAGGCGAGGACCTTCTCGGCGACCGCGATCTGCTGCTCACGGGTGGCCTGGTTGGCGGTCGCGGCGTACTCGCCACCACCGTGGGCGTTCCAGGTGCTGGGGGAGAACTGCAGTCCACCCTGGTAGCCGTTGCCGGTGTTGATCGCCCAGTTGCCGCCTGCTTCGCACTGCGCGAGGCGGTCCCAGTCGGAATCGGGGGCTGCGTTGGCCGGGGCCGCGAAGGCCGCGCCGGCTGCGCCCAACACTGCGCCGGTCACGACGACCTTGGCTGCGTTGCGGCGGGTGTTCGTGGGCTTGCGATGGCGTCCAGTGCTCATGCGGGTTTTCCTCTCCTCACGCGCCTGCGAGGTCAGCTGTCGGGTTCGGGCTGAGAGGTCGCCCGGCCTCGCCGCTCCTGGATGGTGCGGGTCTGGCTTCACCCCAAGAAGAAGGCGCTTCTGCGCTTTCCTCGGTGTCCACCGGGGACGTGGGTCCCCCGTCCTCGTCCCTGGGTAACTCGTGGGAATCCGGTTCCGCGGGACGAGGTTTGGCGCGGCGGATCGGATCTGGCCGGACTTCTCCGGCCGCTGATGACCGTACGTGGCCGACGGCGTGTAGTCATCTGTTACCTGAATTTCGATTCTCTCGGCGTTTCGCTCGAAATTCAGTAGAAATTTGCAGGTCAGATGTGGTTGTCCTGGCCCGAGACCGTCCTGTTATGTTACCGTGATGTGAGGTAGATCACAGTTTCGATCCGAGCCGACCTCGGGTTCCGCCCGGCGACGGCGCGGGCGCAATGCGATCAGCGTGGCCACCGCGATCACGACGAACATCAGCGGGTACACCGCGGCGAAGAACGGAGCCAGGGCATCGGAGGTGGGGATCATGAACAGGCCGATCGCCTGCACGCCGTCCGGGAACTCGTGGGTCCAGCAGAGCAGCGGCAGCGCGAGTGCCGCAGGCAGGAGCCAGGCGGTCGCGCGTCCGGCGCCCAGCGCGCGGTGCATCGCCAGGACCAACAGCGGTACGAACCACACCCAGTGGTGGCCCCAGGAGAACGGTGAGACCGCCGCGGAGGTCAACCCGCAGAGGGTGGTGGCCAGCAGTGCCTGTCCGCGCTTGTGGGCCAGCCAGGAGGCGGCGAGCCCGAGCGCGGCCAGTACCGCCGCGCAGAGCGCCCACAGCAGCAGCGGCGGGTCCGCGACGTCCAGCCAGCGGGCCAGCACGCCCGCGGCGGACTGGT
Source organism: Rhodococcus daqingensis (assembly GCF_042665615.1). Lineage (NCBI taxonomy): Bacteria > Bacillati > Actinomycetota > Actinomycetes > Mycobacteriales > Nocardiaceae > Rhodococcus > Rhodococcus daqingensis. The sequence continues at coordinate 89,623 of NZ_JBHTCS010000011.1, forward strand.
TGGCGGGCCACGCGGTCTCGCCTATCCGTGTCGAGTGCCGGATCACCGCGGTCCAGTAGGACCACGAGTCGGAGAAGATCACCACGAACCCGACGACGACCGTCGCGAGGACGCCGGCGATCGCGGTCGCCGCGGCGCGCCACTGCCGGGTGACCAGCAGCTCGACGATGAACAGCCCCGGCGTCAGCTTGATCCCGGTCGCGATCCCGACACCGATGCCGCGCAGCCTGCTGCCCTCGGGACGCCCGAGGTCCCAGACGATCAGCAGCATCAGGAGCAGGTTGATCTGCCCCAGCCAGATCGTGGTGCGGACCGGCTCGAGCCAGGTGACGATCACCGTCAGCAGCCCGGTGACCAGGTACAGACGTCGGTCCGACCGGTATCCGAGTTGTCGCCAGCACAGCAGGACCACGAGGTACAGGATCGCGAAGTTCGCGAGGTATCCGATGAGGGTGGCGAGCTCCGCGGACACGGCGTTGAGCGGGGCGAAGAGCACGGCCGAGAACGGCGGGTAGGTGAACCACATGCCGCCGTGCAGGGCGTGGTCGTAGAGCCCGACGGGCTGCAGCACGGTGGCGCCGCCGCTGCGGTAGACGAGCAGGTCGAGGCCGTTCTGGAACAGTCCCCACAACGGATAGCCCATCGGCACCACCCGGTCGTGCGCCACGACCACGGCAAGGGCCAGGGCGGCGAGGGAACCGGTGAACAGCGGGTGAGAGGGGAGTGCTCGCCCCGCGGCCGGGGTGGCGCGGGGCGGTGATGTCATGCCGGGTAGCTCGTCGACGCCGTGGGCGTGGAGCCGACGTCCACGATCTCCTTGCCGAGCGGCATCAGCGAGATCGGGATCATCTTCAGGTTCGCGACGGCCAGCGGGATCCCGATGATCGTGATCGCCATCGCGATCGCGCTGACCACGTGGCCGATGGCGAGCCAGATGCCGGCCACGATCAGCCAGATCACGTTGCCGATCAGCGAGCCGATTCCCGACGTCGGCTTGTCGACGACGGTCTTGCCGAACGGCCACAGTGCGTAGACGCCGATCCGGAACGACGCGATCCCGAACGGGATGGTGATGATGAGGATGCAGCAGATGATGCCCGCGACGAAGTAACCCAGCGCCAGCCAGAGGCCGCCGAAGATCAGCCAGATGATGTTGAGCAGGATTCTCAATGCGTTCCCTCTCGTCGGACGCGGCGCCCGGACCGCAGCGCGAAGATGATGCCGAGCAGGAACCCGACCGGGCAGGCGAGGGCGATCAGGTACAGCGCCAGTCCCGGCTCGTGGCCGGTCGCGGCCACCACGAAGATCGCGACGATGGCGAGCACACCGACGAAGAAGAACACGAGTGCGGCACGCAGGAGACCGTTGCCGCGGGGAGAGGATTGGCTGACCACCCACCAACCGTATCCCCCGTAAACCCCGGTGCCCGGGAGGGGCGCGCGGGGGTAGACTTCGGTCTATCGCGTCCCGCAAACGGTGGGGCGCGTTCATTTATGTAGATGAGCAGGTGAACGCAGTGCCTACCGGCAAGGTCAAGTGGTACGACGTTGAAAAGGGCTTCGGCTTCCTCTCCCAGGAAGACGGAGAGGACGTCTACGTTCGTTCGTCTGCGTTGCCCGACGGTGTCGAGGGGCTCAAGGCGGGCCAGCGCGTCGAGTTCGGGATGGCCGCGGGACGTCGCGGTCCGCAGGCCCTGAGCCTGAAGGTGCTCGATCCCGCGCCGTCGATCCGGCAGGGCGGCGGCGCCCGCAAGGACGACATGGCGCGCAAGCACACGCCCGACGAGCTGCACGGCATGGTCGAGGACATGATCACCCTGCTCGAGGCCAAGGTGCAGCCCGACCTGCGCAAGGGCAAGTACCCGGACCGCAAGACCGCGCAGCGCATCTCCGAGGTGGTGCGCGCCGTCGCCCGCGAGCTCGACAGCTAGCGCACCGGACCCACAACGCCGAGGGGCACCGTCTCGCGACGGTGCCCCTCGGCGTTGGTGCCTACGGCTCAGGCGGTTTTGATGGCCCAGGTCGCGTGGACGAGCGGCAGGCCCTGCTCGTTGACGACCGCGGAGGGTTGCTGGATCTCGATCCCGTTGAGCTGCATGCCGTCGGGGGTCTCGACGGTGATCGCGAGGGCTTCGCCCGGCGAGTGGTAGCGCTCGTCGATCCCCACCGTGCCGTCATCGAGTTGGTAGACCATCACCACTCGCCACAGTCCGTCGGAGATGTCACCGGGCAGCGAGATCTGCAGGGGGTTGCCGCGGGGGACCCGGAGTTCGGCGACCGGGCCTTCGACGCAGTCCTCGAGATAGAGGTTGCAGTACTGGGTCGGGCCCACCTCGAGGGACTTGCCGCCGGCGAACGCGGTGATCTGTGGGGGCTTCTCGTCGGCGCCACGCACCAGTGCGGTGATGACGGCCGCGAACCCGGCCAGCGCGATCAGCAGCCCCAGAGTCACTCCGAGGGCTATCTTCTTTGTCTTGGTCACGACGTTCGGTTCCCTGCGTTCGCGGAGATCGGTCGAGTGATCTCCTGGTTGGCCACATTCGGGCGTTTGCCACCGAGGCCGGGGAGCAGCGTCGAACCCCGGTAGGTGAGGAAGGTCTGGGCCAGGCCGATCACGAGCAGCACCGACACCACCGAGAACCCGATCCAGTACTCGGTCGGCAGCAGCACACCGAGCGCGCCACCGATGACCCAGCTCAGCTGCAGCACCGTCTCGGAGCGTCCGAAGCCGGACGCGATGGACTCCTCGGGCAGGTCGTGTTGCAGCGAGGCGTCCAGCGACACCTTGGCCAGTGCGCTCGCGCCCGATGCCACCAGGGTGGCGAGCGCCGCGGTGAGCAGGCTGCCCGTGAAGGCGGCGATGATCGCGACCGCGGTCACCGCGGCCGTGCAGCGCAGCACGATCACGGACGGTCTGCCGAGCTTGAGTCGCGCGCCGGTGGCATTGCCCGCGAAGTTGCCGATCGCGGCCGCCGCGCCGACCAGCGCCAGCATGGCCGCCTGCGCCATCGGTTCGTGCTCGGTGCGGGACTTCGCGACGAACGCGATGTAGAGGGTGAGGAACCCGGTGAGCACCCGGATGGTGCTGTTACCCCAGAGCCCGGTGATGACGGCGCGGCCGAGCGGCTGGCGGCGCTTGCTCGCCTTCACCGTCTCGCCTGCCTCCCTGCTGATCGGGACGGTGAGTGTGTCGTCGCCGTGATAGGTCAGGGTCGCGGGCACCTCGCCCTCGGTGACCTCCACCCAGGCCGGGATCCGCATGCTCAGGTACGCACCGAGCGCGGCGATCGCGGCGGCGAACCACAGCGGACCGGACGACGACCCGACGATGAGCGCGAGCGCGCCTGCCACCGCACCGGCGCCGATGGTGCCGCCGATCAGACCGAAGACCGTCAGCCGCGAGTTCACCCGGACCAGGTCGATCTCCGGCGGTAGTACGCGCGGGGTGACGGCGCTCTTGAGCACCGAGAAGGACTTGCTCAGCACCATCATCGCGAGCGCCGCCGGATACAGGCCCCAACTGTCGAAGTTGAAGACCAGCACCACCGCCAGCACGGTGCGCAGCGCGAAGGAGGACGCCAGGGCGATGCGGCGTCCGTGCTGCAGCCGGTCGAGCATCGGGCCGATCAGCGGGGCGATGACCGCGAACGGGGCGATGGTGATCAACAGGTATAGCGCGACCTTCGTCTTGTCCTCGCCGGTGGCGGCCGAAAAGAACAGGGTGTTCGCCAGCGCGACCGCGATGGCCGCGTCGGTGGCGAAGTTGGCCATCACCGCGTAGGTGAGCGCGGTCAGTCCCGACTTCTCCGCGCCGTCGGCCTTGGCCGCCCGGTGAAAGGTGGCGATCCCCCGGTTCGTCAGCTCGCGGCTGCGCATCGCCGCCACCCGGGTGACGGTGAGCTTGCGGGGGATCGGCGGCGGCTTCGGCGAGGAACCCTGCCGGGTTTCACCCGAGGGGCCCTGCCGGGCCTCACCCGAGGAACCCTGTCGGGCGTCGCCGACCGGATGCAGCGGGGGCAGCGGTGTACGGCGGGCCGAGGTCCGGCGCGTCGGCGGGTAGTTCTCGAACCCCGGATGATTCCGGCCCGATCCGAGGTCGCCGGACGTCCGACTCCCGTCGGGGTCGTTGGGCACGCGTGGTCCGGTCACGGGTCAATTCTGTCCTAGATCGCCGGCAAACGACCACACGCCTCGCCCGTCGCAGCTGTCACGGGACGAAGCGGACCTCGAACAGGCGTGGGTAGTACTTGCCCGTGATGAGGAATCGATCGGTGCCGGGCACTTCCGCGATCCCGTTGAGCACGTCCACCGAACGGCTCTCCTCGTCGGTGAGCAGGCCGGAGGCGTCGATCACGGCGGTGATGCGACCGGTGTCCGGGTCGATCCGGACGATCTGCTGGGTCTGCCACACGTTCGCGTAAACCGCTGTGTCCCCGACACATTCGAGCTCGTTCAGCCGGTCCTGCGGCTGCCCGTCCAGGGTGACCGCGACCGTCCCGCGCGACTCGAAGGTGACCGGGTCGCGGAAGGTGAGGGTGTCGGTGCCGTCGCTCATCACCAGCCGGTCCGACTGCGCGCACAGGCCCCAGCCCTCGCCCTCGTAGCGGGTGCGGGAGCGCTCGGCCAGGGTGTCGCGGTCGCGGGCGATCGCCACGCCGTCACGCCAGGTGATCTGCCAGACGGTGTCCCCGGCGACGGTGATGCCCTCGCCGAACATCTGCTCGGGCAGGGGTACTCGGAGCCGCTCGGCGCCGGTCTCGAGAGATGCGGCGCGCAGATCGGACCGTCCGGCGAGACCGGTGCCCTCGAGCAGTTCGCCGTCGGCGACCTCGAGCCCCTGGGTGAACGCCGCGCGGTCGTGTGGTCGCTCACCGACGACCTCGACGCGAAGCCGCTCGACAGGGTCCGGATCGGGGTCGGTGTTCGTGGCTGCATTAGCGCAGCCGGCAAGCATCAAGGCGGCCATCGCGGCCGCGATCTGGGGTAGCCGTCGCCCGGTCATCGGACCAGCATGGCAGCCCGTTGCGCCGATGATTTGCTGCGATACGGCAAAATGGGGGTGTGAGTGCCCACGTTGTCCCCGAGCTTGCCCCCGTGCGCCCCGTCCTGGCCGATGCCGTGGACCTGGCCCGTCAGGCGTTGATCGACCTCGGCGAGGGGGAGGTCGGTGCGCATCTCGGAGTGACCTCCGAGGGCGAATGTGCTGCCACTCACCGGTTTGCCGCGCAGCTGCCCGGCTATCGCGGCTGGCAGTGGGCGGTGGTTCTCGCGGCCGAACCGGACGCCGACCGGGCCACCGTCAGCGAACTCGCCCTGCTGCCCGGACCCGACGCGCTGACCGCGCCGGACTGGCTTCCGTGGGACGAGCGGATCCGCCCGGGTGACCTGTCGCCCGGTGACCTGCTGGCCCCACCGCCGGGGGACCCGCGGCTGGTGCCCGGGTACGTGGCCACCGGTGACCCCGCGGTCGACGACGTGGCGCGCGAGCTCGGACTCGGCCGCAAGCAGGTGATGAGCCTCGAGGGCAGGCTGGATGCCGCCGAGCGGTGGCGTGAGGGCGACTACGGACCCGACTCCGAGATGGCGAAGTCCGCGCCGTCCACCTGTGAACTGTGCGGGTTCTACCTGCCGCTCGCGGGTTCGCTGCGGGCGGCGTTCGGGGTGTGCGGCAACGAGATGGCCGCCGACGGTCACGTCGTCTACGCCGAGTACGGCTGCGGCGCGCACTCGGACACCACGTTGCCCACCGGCGCGGGTAGCCCGCAGTTCGACGCCTACGACGACGGCGCGGTGGAAGTGGTCGCGCTGCCCGAACCGAAGGCGGAAGCTCCCGCGGTCGAGGCGCCCACGGCCGAAGCCACAGAGGTCGAGGCGTCCGCGGCCGAGGCACCCCCGGCGGAGGCACCCGCGGTCGAAGAGCCCGCAGACGAACCCACAGACGAGGCCCCCGCGGTCGAGGCCCCCGCGGTCGAGGCCCCCGCGGTCGAGGCCCCCGCTGATGAGGAGCCGACCTCCGACACCGCCGCGGATCCGGCATCGACGGACTGACCCCCGCCGACCCCTTCGGCGCCGATGCGCTGAGGGAATCCACGCTGCTCGCATGGCGGTCCTCGCCGACCAGGCTCCGGGAGGACGCCGCCACCGAGTCCGATCTCGCGGTCGCGGGGTACCGCGACCGGTTGCTGACCGAGCTCGCCCAGAACGCCGCGGATGCCGCCGCCCGTGCCGGGGTGCCCGGCACGATGCGGATCCGTCTCGACGGCACCCGCCTGCACGTCGCGAACACCGGTGCGCCGCTCGATCGGGCGGGGGTGCAGGCCCTGTCCGCGCTGCGGGTCTCGGGTAAGGACGCCGTCGGCGGGCCCGCGGTAGGCAGGTTCGGCGTCGGCTTCACCGCCGTGCTGTCGGTGAGCGACGAAATCGAGCTGAGGTCGACCACGGGCTCGATCGCCTTCTCCGCCGCTCGGACCCGCGACGAGCTCCGCGCCGCCGGGCTGGAAGAACCCGAGCGGGGACTGCCGGTGCTACGACTGGTGTGGCCCATCGACACCGAGCCCCCGCCGGGCTTCGACTCTGAGGTGGTGCTGGCGCTGCGGCCGGGCGTCGACGGGGACCGGCTGTTGCGACAACTGGCCGACGACGCAGCAGACCTGCTGCTGGAGCTGCCGGCGCTGGTCTCGATCGAGCTCGCCGGCGAGACCGTCACCCGATCCGAGCGGCCGCTCGCCGACGGGCTGACCGAGCTCGAAATCGGCTCGCGCACGTGGTGGCAGTATTCGGCCGGTCCGTCCGCCCGCTGGCTGGTGCCGGTCGTCGATGGACGGGTCCGCCCGGTCGCCGCCGACGTGCTGCGCGCGCCGACCCGGTCGGACGAGGAGCTGTCGCTGCCCGCGATCCTGATCGCCGACGCGGCGCTGCAGCCCGACCGTAGGCGCCTGATGCCAGGCGCCGCCCTCGCCCATCTGGCCGACGGATATGCCGATTTCGTTGCCGCGCTCCCGGAGTCGCAACGACTGCGGCTGGTGCCGGTGCCCGGGTTCGCCCGCGGTGAGGTGGACGCGGTGCTACGGGAGGCGGTGCTGTGGGAACTGACCGGCAATCCCTGGCTGCCGGGTGCCGACGGGCGGGCGCTGGTGCCGGGATCCGCCGTCGTGTTGCCGGGGCTGACGGCGGAGCTCGCCGACCTGTTGGGGGACGTGATCCCCGGGCTGGTCGGTCCCGGGCTGTCCACCGAGCGCGATGCCCAGCCGTTGTCGGCGGTCGGGGCGCACCGCATCGGTCTGGCGCACCTGACCGAACTGCTCGCCGGGATCCATCGCGAACCGGACTGGTGGGGAAGGCTTTACGCGGCGCTGGAGCCGTTGGTCGTGGATTCGGTCGCCGCGGAGGAGTTGGCCGCGATCCCGGTGCCGTTGACGGACGGCCGCACGGTGACGGGCCCGCGGACCGTCGTGCTCGGCCACGACCTCGGTTCGCCCCGGCATGGCATTGACATGCATGGAGTCCATTGGATGCGGCTGGTGCATCCCGATGCCGCGCACCGGCTGCTCGGCCGGCTCGGGGCGGGCACCGCGACCGCACTCGATGTCCTCTCCGACCCCGCGCTGTTGACTGCGATCGAGGACGTCGATCTCGACGACCACACCGCCACAAGCGAACTCGCGGACTCGGTGCTGCAGCTGGCCGGGGCCGCGAGTGGGGCGGGGGACCTGCCCGGCTGGCTCGGTCGGCTACCGCTGCCCGATGCGGACGGGTTGTTGCGCGCGGCCGACGAGTTGCTGTTGCCGGGCGCACCGCTGGCAGGTGTGCTCGTCGAGGACTCACCTTTCGGAACCGTGTCGTCGGCGTTGGTCGAGCAGTTCGGCGAGGCAGCGCTGCGCGGTGTCGGGGTCGGCTGGGGTTTCACGGTGCTGCGGGCGGAGCTGCCCACCGGACCCGAGCAGGACCTCGACGACGAGGACGCCTGGTGGTCGACGCTCGCCGATGATCCGGACGTGCTGCTCGCCGTCCGGGATCTCGATCTGGTGGACGCCGATGCCTGGCCGGAGGCGCTCGGCCTCTTGGCTTCGGAGCCGGCGACGTCGGCGCTGCTCACGGATCGGCTCGGGTACACCGCGTGGTGGCTGCGCAGGCATGCGCGCGTCAACGGGGTCCGGCTGGGCGCGATGCGCCAGGCGGACGATCGCACATTCGAGGGACTGCTCGACGTGTTCGAGCACCGTGACGCCGTGGCGCTGTCGGGTGTGCTGGCCGCCGACCGCGTCGACGGTGTGGAGATGGCCGAACTGCTGCTGGATCGGCTCGCCGACCGGGATCGGGACCCGAGCCCGGCGGTGGTGGCGCGGACGCACCGATTGCTGGCGGAGGCGACGGCGGCGGGTGTCCTCGACCTGGACGAGCTCTCGCCGCCAGCGGCGGTGCGGACGCTGTCCGGGACACTGGCCGACCCGGCCGACGCGGTGGTGCTGGACCGGGCGTGGCTCGCCGCGGCGGTGCCGCCGGAGCTGCTCGTGATCGGTGACCTGCCGAGCGCGGCCGGGCTGGCGGAGTTGCTCGACCTGCCGCCCGCATCGGAGGCGGTCCGCGGCGAGGTGCTCGGCGCCGGCAGGCGCGTCAGTGCCTGGGACCGTGAGCCCGCGGCGGTGCTCGCCCACGTCGCGCTCGGGCTGGCGCTGCCCGAGGGCACCCTGGTGGTGCACGACCGCTTGACCGTTCGGCTGACGGGAGCGGTGCGGCGCGATGTCGAGTTGCCGTGGTGGGTGGACGAGGACGGGCGCACGCACTGCACGGAGCGCGGGTTGTTTGCCGGAACGGACGCGGAGCGCCATGCAGATTGACCAGTCCGTTCTCGATTCCGTGCTGGACATCCGCACCCCTTGGCTCACCGACGTCGTCACGGTGATCACGAATCTCGGTGGGACCGTGGCCTCCTGGGTGATCACCTCGGTGATCGTGCTCGCGCTGCTGGCGCGGCGGCATCGGGCGGAGGCGCTCCTGGTCGGCGGTGCGATGTTCACCGGCCAGCTGGTGATGTCCCTGCTCAAGCTCGCGTTCGGCCGGGCTCGGCCGCCGGAGCCTGAACGGTTGGTGGTCGAGGTCACCCATTCGTTCCCGTCCGGGCACGCGATGATGTCGTCGATCCTGGTGTGCGTCGTGGGGGCGGTGATCGTGCGGCTCGCGGGGTCGCCGGCGTGGAGCCGGCGGAGCGCGCCGGATCGCTGGCGTACCCCCATGCTGTTCGCGGGCCTGGCCCTGTGGACGCTGGCGATCGGGCTCTCCCGGGTGTACCTCGGCGCGCACTGGCTCACCGACGTGATCGCGGGCTGGCTCTTCGGCGCCGCATGGGCGGGTCTGTGGATATGGGCAATCGACAAATCTTCGCGAAACCCTGCAACGGAGGGCCGTCTTCCCTAAGGTGACCGCTTTGGACGATCGTCCAGCTTTGCGGTCACGAGAAGAGGTCACACCATGGCGGCAGCAGCCACCCCTGGCGTTCCCGACCAGCCCACGCGTCGGGTGCACCTCAACCGTGCGGTGCTCGCTGCCATCGTGATCGCGCCACTGGCGCTCATCGGCTTCTACATGTGGGCGCTGTGGAACCCCGGCGACACCCTCGACCGGCTGCCCGTGGCGATCGTCAACAACGACGCGGGCGCGGACCTGGACGGCACCCGGCTCGAGGCGGGCAAGGAGGTGGCCGCCTCGCTGGTCGAGAGCGGCGACGTCGCCTGGCAGGAGGTCGACCTGGAGCGGGCCACCGCGGGCGTCGAGGATGGGGAGTACTACTTCTCGCTGGTGATCCCGCAGGACTTCAGCGCGGACATCGCCAGCGCCGGATCGGCCGACGCGCAGAAGGCGCGGCTCGAGGTCGTCTACAACGATCACAACAGCCTGGTCGCGACGCCGGTCGGCGAGGGCCTGATGGCGCAGGTGCGCTCCGCGGTCTCCGAGTCGATCGGCGAGCAGTCCGTGGACCAGGTGCTCGTCGGGCTGGGCGACGTCGGCAAGGGGCTCGAGGAGGCCGCGTCGGGCGCTCGCCAGCTCTCGGCCGGTACCGGGGAGGCGCTGTCGGGCACCACCCAGCTCGCCGACGGCAGCGTCGAGCTCTCCGCGGGTCTGAGCGAGGCGTACGCCGGCAGCGGGGAGCTCGCGGCGGGCACCTCGGAGCTGGCCGCGGGCAGCGACGAGGCCGCGGCGGGGGCGACCGAACTGAAGGACGGCCTCGCGCAGCTGGTCTCGGGAACCGATGAGCTGGGCGCGGGCGCCAAGCAGATCAGCGAGGTGATCGACACGGTGGTCGGTCCGCTCGTCGACACGATGGTCGCCGCCGGGCTCCCGGTCGGGGACGAGGACGTGGCCGGCCAGCTCAAGCAGCTGCGGGAGGGCGCGCGGGAGCTCGCCTTCCAGCTCTCCGACCCGTCGGCGGACTACCGGGGCGGCCTGCAGTCCGCGGCCGCGGGCGCGGGCGAGTTGTCGGGCGGGCTGGGTCAACTGGCCGATGGTGCGCACCAGCTCGACGCGGGCGCGGCGGAGCTGAACTCCGGACTGGGACAGCTCGACGCGGGCGGCGTGCAGTTGCGAGACGGACTCGGTGAGCTCGAGGTCGGCGTCGGACAGCTCGACGACGGCAGCGCGGAGCTCGCCAAGGGTCTCGCGGATGGCGCGGCACAGGTGCCGGCATTCACGCCGGACGAGCGCAAGGCCACGGCCGCGATGCTCGCGTCACCGGTGAACCTGAGCCCGCAGAATCTCAACGTGGCGGCCGGTTTCGGTCCCGGTGCCGTGCCGGTGGTCATGTCCGTGGCGTTGTTCCTGCTCGGGATCCTCATCTGGTTCGTGATCAGGCCGACCAGGCGCGACGGGCTCCGGCGCTACCGGTTGCCCGCCGCGATCATGGCCGGTGGCGCCGTGCTGGCCTCGATCGCCGCGATCACACTGGCGGGCGCGGAGCCGCCGAGCGTGGTGATGATGGTCGCGGCGATGCTGTTGATCGGCGCGGCGGCCCTCGCACTCGGCCGGATGTTCACCGCCGTCTTCGGCGCCGTCAACGGAACCTTCATCGCCCTGGGTCTGCTGATGGTCCAGCTGTTCTCGTTCGGTGGCGTGTTCCCGATCGAGCAGATGCCGCAGCCGTTCCGGTGGCTGCAGGCACTGATGCCGCTCACCTATGCGAGGAACGCCCTCCGGATGACGCTCAGCGGCTACTACGGTCCGAGGTTCTGGTTCGCCGTCCTGGTGCTGCTGGCCTTGGTGGCCGCCTCCGTGGCGGTGACGATCTGGTGGCGGCGGCGAACCGAGGACGCCGTCGCCGTGACGGACGAGGACGGACTCGACGAGCTGGACGATCTCGAGGCGGGCGAGGACCCGACGCTGGAGCCGAGCCGGGTCTAGCGCGCGCCTCCCGAGGACCCGGTCAGCTCAGCCCGCGCTGGGCGCCCTTGCTGCCGCGCCGGGCGGCGGCACGTTGAACGAGGAACAGGGCGAATCCGAGTGCCCCGACGGCCAATCCGGCGAAGCAGATGGGCAGAGCGGTCTGCCAGCGGTCGCCCGCGGCGAACACCACGGCGGTGATCACCAGCCAGGCGAGTGTGCCGATCGTCACCACGGGACGGGGGTCGGTGAGCCTGAGCGGGATCAACGGGTCGTGGCGGGTCTGGGTCACATAATTAAGCTACCCGTACCCTTTTGCCCTAACCTGCCAGGTGCGACGCGCACCTTCGGCGATTGGGACATTGGAACGCTATGGCTGGAACCTCGAGGCTCCTGGACAACTACTTCAAGATCACGGAACGTGGTTCCACGGTCAGCAACGAGGTCCGCGGCGGCCTGGTCACCTTCGTGGCGATGGCGTACATCGTGGTGCTCAACCCGTTGATCCTCGGCAGCTTCTCCGCCGATGACGCGGCGGCGAAGACCGACGTGCTCGGCAACATCCTGCCGGTCACCCAGGTGGCGGCGGTGACCGCGCTGGTCGCGGGTGTGATGAGCATCGCCTTCGGCATCATCGCGAACTATCCGTTCGGCATCGCGGCGGGCCTGGGCATCAACGCGCTGCTCGCGGTGACCATCGCGCCCCAGGTCACCTGGCCGGAGGCGATGGGCCTGGTCGTGATCGACGGCATCATCATCGTGGTCCTCGCGATCTCGGGCTTCCGGACCGCGGTGTTCAACGCGGTTCCCGACGCGCTCAAGTCGGCCATCGTCGCGGGCATCGGCATGTTCATCGCGTTCATCGGATTCGTCGACGCCGGCTTCGTCCGGCGCATCCCGGATGTGGCAGGCACCACCGTGCCCGTCGGGTTGGGGATCGGTGGTTCCATCTCCTCGTGGCCCACGGTCATCTTCGTGTTCGGCGTCCTCCTGATGGGAATCCTGGTGGCGCGCAAGGTCCGCGGCGGCCTGCTCATCGGCATCGTGGTCACGACCGTGCTCGCCGCGATCCTGGAGGCTGTCTTCGACATCGGCCCGTCCAAGGGGGTCGACCCCACGGGCTGGAACCTCAGTGTCCCCGCGCTGCCGGACGTGATCGCGCAGATGCCGGATCTGAGCCTCGTCGGCGACGTCAACCTGTTCGGGGCCTTCACCCGTATCGGCGTGCTCGCCGCGAGCCTGCTGGTCTTCACCCTGGTGCTGGCCAACTTCTTCGACGCGATGGGCACCATGGCCGGCCTCGGCAAGGAGGCCGGCCTCACCGATGAGCACGGCAACCTGCCGGGGATCGGGAAGGCCTTTGTCGTGGAGGGAGCGGGCGCGATCGTCGGCGGCGGGGCATCCGCGTCCTCCAACACCGTCTTCGTCGAGTCCGCCTCGGGTATCGCAGAGGGGGCCCGCACCGGGCTGGCGAACGTGGTGACCGGGCTGCTGTTCCTCGCCGCGATGTTCCTGACGCCGCTGTATTCGGTGGTGCCGATCGAGGCCGCCGCGCCCGCCCTCGTGGTGGTCGGTGCGCTGATGATCGGGCAGGTCCGAGACATCGATTTCACCAAGTTCGACATCGCGCTGCCCGCCTTCCTGACGATCGTCGTGATGCCCTTCACGTACTCGATCGCGAACGGCATCGGCGTCGGCTTCATCGCGTGGGTGGTGATCGGCGCGGCCAGCGGCAAGATCAAGCAGATCCATCCGCTGTTGTGGGTGGTCGCGGGCCTGTTCGTGGCCTACTTCGCGGTCGGACCGATCACGGACGCGATTACCTGAACCGCTTGTCAGATAGTGCCGTATCCTCCGGAGGGTGACCTTGGATACTCGCACTCTGGCCAGTGATCTGTCGTTGGCCGTCGTGCGCCTCACGCGGCATCTCCGCGGGCGGCGCACGGACTCTCAGGTGTCGTTGACGCAGCTGTCCGCGCTCGCCAGTCTCTCCGCGGACGGGCCGATGACGCCGGGTGCGCTGGCCGCCAAGGAGAGGGTGCAGCCGCCGTCGATGACCCGCGTCATCGCCTCGCTCGCGGATCTGGGCCTCGTCGTGCGGACCCCGCACCCCACCGACGGTCGTCAGATCATCGTGTCCCTGTCGGACTCCGGTCAGGCGTTGGTGTCGGACGAGACCAGCGCGAGGGAGAAGTGGATGAACGAGCGGTTGGCGGCGCTCGACGATGCGCAGATCGCTGTGCTGCGCGAGTCAGTGGAGATCATCAGCTCGATGGTGAACGACTCCGAATAGTCCGTCCGCGGTCGCCCCGCGAGCTCCGCTCCCGTCCGTGGTCGCTCCGCGCGCTCCGCTCCTGCCTCAGAAGTGCCAGCCGGCGAACGGTTCCCGGTCGGTGCCGAAGGCGAGATCGAGCCGGTCCAGGACCGCCTCGTCGCGGGTCCACAGCCGCCCGGCCCGCGCGAACGAACGCGCACGGTGGCCACCGAGATACAGGCTGCCGAGCACGTCGAGATCGAGACGGGCCTGCGGGGGAGCATCGGTTCGGGTGACCGCGGCCCGGCCGTCCACCACGCGCAGCGAGAAGTTGCCGCCCGCGTCGAGGAAGGGGTCGTGCACCTCGAGGACCACGTCCAGGTCGACGGCGAAACTGCGCGCGGTCAGCGCGGCGGGCACGTCCATGATCCGCACCCAGACGGCGTCGTCCCGCGAGGTCACCCGCGGCAGCCGGGCGTCGGTGAGCAGCCACGGCAGCGGGTCGTCCGCGGCCTGATCGACCCGGATCTCGCGCATCAGGTCCATGCCCGCGAGGACCCGCCACAGCGCCGCATACGACTCGTCGGTCGCGGCGACGAGGTCATCGACCACCGCGACCATCCCGTCCGGGGTGTGCTTGCGCCGGTAGGCCGCGTAGCCGTCCGCGTGCACCAGGTAGAACAGGGCGGAGGCGTCGTCGCGGCGGTGCTCGAGGTCGGCGAACATCCGGTCCCAGTAGACCGGCGGCCGGGCCAGTGCCCCCGGGGTGCGCGCCTGCCAGCGGTCGTAGATGCCCGGTAGTGCCGGGCGGGCGGCGGCGGGTGGCACCAGGGCCACCCCACCCGGATCCGCTGCGGTGTCCCGGATCCGGGCCGAGCGCCGGTCGACGGACACCGCGAGCTCGCTGGTGGCGGGGCCGTAGCCGAAGCGGCCGTAGATGGTGGCCTCGGTCGCGGTGAGGATCGACAGCGGCGCCCCCGCCGCGACGAACCGCCGGTGCTGCTCGGTGAACAGTGCGCGCAGGATTCCGCGCCTGCGGTGGGTCGGGGCGACCGAGACCCAGGAAACGCCCGGCAGGTCCAGTTGGGTGCCGCCGGGGACGGTGATCCGCATCGGGAAATGCATCACCACCGCGACGGGCCGGTCGTCGTCGGTGGCCAGGATGACGTCCTCCGTCCGGGCGAACCGCCGGGTGAAGGCCATGTCCTCGTCGGTGGGGTGGAAACCGAACGCGTGCGCGTCGAGCAACGCAACCGCGTCCCAGTCCGTCTCCGTCGCGGTCCTGATCGCGATCGCCCTGTCGCCCATCCTCCGAGGGTGGCACAGCCGTGGCGGTCGGCGCCTGGGAATTTCCGGTTCGCCGTGGTCGGTACGGCAGGATGAACCTGTGGTTCACGTAATCGACATCGACGATCCGGCCGACACCCGCCTGGACGACTTCCGCGACCTGAACTCCTCGGATCGGCGTCCCGATCTTCCGGAGGGCAAGGGGCTGGTGATCGCCGAGGGTGTGCTGGTGGTGCAGCGGTTGCTCGCATCCCGGTTCGAGCCGATCAGCCTGCTCGGCGTCGATCGGCGTCTGGGCGAGCTGGCGGACGATCTCGCGGGCGTCGACGTGCCGTTCTACCGGACCTCCGCCGACGTGATGGCCGACGTGGTCGGCTTCCATCTCAACCGCGGCGTGCTGGCCGCCGCACACCGCCCACCCCCGCTGGAGTTGGAGCAGGTGCTGCGCGGCGCGCGCACCGTCGCGGTGCTCGAGGGCGTGAACGATCACGAGAACATCGGCTCGATGTTCCGCAACGCCGCGGGCCTTGGCGTGGACGCGGTGCTCTTCGGGGGCAGCACCGCGGATCCGCTCTACCGTCGGGCCGTGCGGGTGTCGATGGGCCACGTTCTCCGCGTGCCGTTCGCGCGGGTGCCGGAGTGGCCGCGCGGATTGCATGTGCTCAGGGACAACGGTTTTCAGCTCATCTCGCTGACGCCGAATCCGTCGGCTGTGACGCTGGCCGAGGCGATGACGGGGGACAAGGTCGCGCTGCTGCTCGGGGCCGAGGGTCCCGGACTGTCGGAGTACGCGATGCGCAACACCGATGTGCGTGCCCGGATCCCCATGGCACCGGGCACCGATTCGCTGAACGTGGCGACCGCGGCCGCGATGGCGTTCTATGAACGGGTCAGGACGGCCGGGTGAGCGGTCCGGTCGACGCCCACACTCCGTGGGCCACCGGTCTGCTGGTGTCGGGTTTTGCGGCCGCGCTCACCGGGGTCGGGGTCGCCGCCTGTGGGGCGGCGATGGCGGCGGTCCACCCGCTGCTGGCGCTGGTGGTCAACCTGCTGGTGGCGGTCGGGGTGGCCCCGACGCTGTGGCAGTGGCGGTTGGTGCCGGTGTGGCGGTGGGCAGTGCTCGGTGCCGTCATCGGTGTCGGCGCGGGGTGGATCGCGCTGCTGGCCGGGGCGGCCGGCTGACTCCTGGTCAGTCGAAGCCGAACCCGAACCACTGGCGAATCCCGCGGATCAGCCCGACCCGGGGCGGGCGA
The DNA here is from genome assembly GCF_042665615.1 of Rhodococcus daqingensis. Taxonomy (NCBI): domain Bacteria; kingdom Bacillati; phylum Actinomycetota; class Actinomycetes; order Mycobacteriales; family Nocardiaceae; genus Rhodococcus; species Rhodococcus daqingensis. The sequence goes on from NZ_JBHTCS010000011.1 coordinate 105,786, forward strand.
TCGGGCTTCGCCGCGAGGACCGCGGGCGGCTCCTCGCCCTCCTTGTAGACGGCGAACCCGCAGACACCGACGGTGGTGGCGTCGATCTCGCCGTCGCGAACGGGCCCGGTGTAGCGGAACCCGAGCCACTCGGCGTTGGCGGCCTCGGCGAACTCTCCGGGGTGGAACGGCAGCGACTGCGGATCGGGCAGCACGTCCGCCGGGTAGGCCAGGGGGTGTTCGCCGGCCCAGAACTCCCTCTCCCAGACCAGTGGCAACCCGAAGTCCTCGTAGATGTCGACCGGCGTCGCGCTGAACGAGCGGCGCAGCGCCCCACGCTCCCAGTATGCGAAGGAGGCCCATGCGGTCTCCGGTTCCGTGCACATCAGGTACGTGCGCTCGGAAGCCAGTGGGCGAGTCCAGGATTCGTCCAACTTCGACGGTTCGTGCACCGTGAGGTTGGACCCGCACACAACGGTGAGTCCGGGGTAGCTGCCCACGTAGACCACGCCGGGCTCGACCCCGGCCGAGGTGGCGAGCGGGCCGGGTTCGAGTGGGGTGACGATCATTTCGGGGTAGAGCTTGCCGACCAGTGCCTGGGCCGCGTCGGCGTCGGGCTCGGGGTGTTCGCGCAGGACGGCCATGGGATCGGGGGCGTCGACGTACCAGATCGTTGATGCTTTGGCCCCCACAGCCGGCACCTCCCTTTCGTTGCTTACCTGAAAGGGTACGACCTGGGTGCCTGTTCGTGTGGGAGCGAAACCCGGACCCGTTGGGCGGCATACGCGTCCACGTACTCCTGGTCGGAGTTGGCGAGGAGGGTTCGCATCAGCTCGTCGGTCGCCGCGCGAACGGTCTGTTCGCTCGGGGTGGGCGCGTGGTGGCGAGCCAGATCGAGTGGTGGGCACACGGTGATGTGGACCTTGCCGAACCGCCACATCCGGGAACCGATGGGATTGACGGCGGGCGTGCCACGCATCACCACGGGCAGGACCGGGGCTCCGGTCGGCAGCGCGACCCGCATGACGCCCGTCTTGCCCCTGTGCAGCCTGCCGTCGGGCGATCGGCTGCCCTCGGGGTAGATGCCCCAGACGCCCCCCGCCTCGAGGATCCCCCTGGCCGTCGCCAGGGCGCCGCGAGCGGCGTCCGCGCCGCTGCGGTCGATGGGGACCTGGCCGGTGCGGGTGAAGAACCAGCGGGTCAGGTGGCCCTTGAGCCCGGTCCCGGTGAAGTACTCGTTCTTGGCCACGAAGGTGATGCGCCTGCGCACCATGAGGACGAGGAAGAACGAGTCGGCGACGGTCAGGTGGTTGCTCGCCAGGATCACCGGCCCGGTCGGCGGTATGTGATCCTCGCCCTCGATCGTCGGTCGGCCGAACAGGCGCAGAACGGGCCCGATCAGGACGTTCTTGAACAACCAGTACCACACGTGGACACCCCCGAGGCGATTCGAACGAGGTGGTAGACACTGTCTACCCATTGAGTCTCCGATTCTGACACTGGGTGTTAGACAATGTCTACGTGGAGGGCGAACCGCTTCGGGACAGGCTGGTCAGGTGTGGCGTCGAGCTGCTCGAACGGGAGGGGGTCGCGGGGGTGAGCCTGCGCGCGATCACCAGGGAGGCGGAGGTGTCGCACGGCGCCCCGCGCCGGTACTTCCGCACGCACCGGGCGCTGCTCGCCGCGATCGCCGGGGAAGGCCTGGCCGACCTCACGTCTGAGGTCCGGTCGACGCTGGCAGACGGGGATGGGTCGGCGCGAGACCGGCTCGTGGCCCTCGGCTGGGTCTACGTCCGATTCGCCGATCGTCGGCGGGCGATGTTCGAGCTGATGTTCCGCCACGATCTGCTCGAGGGTTCGGGGGCGGAACTGCGGCGCACGAGTCTGCCGTTGTTCGAGTCGCTCGTCGAGCTGGTGGACGAGGCGACGGCGGGCAGCGAGGATTCGCGGGACCGGGCGCTCGCCATCTGGACGGGGCTACACGGGATGGCGGTGCTGGCGGCCGACCGCGCCCTGCAGGTCATCGGGGACCCGCAGGGCGCGGCCGCGCTGGTCGGCCGGACGGTGGATGCGCACCTCGCCCGGGGTTGAGCGTCACACCAGCTGCAGGGCGGACTCGGTCAGGAAATCGTCGATGTGCGCCCAGGTGGTCGCCCTCGCGCCCGGGCCCGCGAGCATGCCGAGATGGCTGCCCGGCGCGGTCTCGAACCGGACCGACGGCACGCCGGTGAGCACGTCGGTGATGCGTGCGACGGACGCGACCGGGGCGATGACGTCCTCGGTGCCGCCGATCGCGAGCACCGGCACCGACAGTGCGGACAGCGGAACCGTGCGGGATCCGAGGCGGAACTCCCCGGAGGCCAGCGTATTTCCCAGGATCAGTTGAGTGCACACCTGGTGGAAGAAGCGGGCCGGGTAGCCGGGCATGGCGGCCATGAACTTGTCGATGGACTCCATTCGGGCCAGCGTCTCGGTGTTGTGGAGGTTACGCGCGATGAACCACGGCTTGGTCAACTCGCGCTGCAGCGCGGTGAACCGGTAGCTGGCCTGCACCACGGGGGCGGGCAGGCCGCCGAGTGCCCAGGTGGCCGCGGTGAGCGGCCGGTCCCCGGTGATCCTGCCGATGGCGCGCAACGGCGCGATGGCCCCGATCTCCTCGTAGTCGACCGGGGTGCCGATCGCGGTCACCGAGCGGATCGGGAGGTCGGCGTTCGCGGACGCGGTCAGCAGCGAGAGCGTCCCGCCCAGGCTCCAGCCGATCAGGTCAACGGGTGCGCCGTCGTGCAGCTCGGACACGCGCCGCACGGCCTCGGGGACGATGTCGTCGACCCAGGCCTCGAAACCGAGATCCCGGTCGGCGGAGGTCATGGTGCCGTAGTCGACGAGGTAGGGCGTGCGACCGCTGCCGAGCAGGTGGGCGGCGAGGCTCTGTCCGGGGCGCAGGTCGTAGCAGTGCGCGGGCGCGGCGAGCGGGGGCACCATCAGGACCGGATTGTCGCCGGCCAGGGCGCCGAATCGGTACAGGTCGCGGTGCAGGCCCTGGGCGATCTGCTCCGAGGGGGTCGGTTCCGCCGCCTGGACTCCGCCGCCGAACGTCAGCCCCCAGGCGTTTCGGGTCAGCGTGTTCAGTCGCGGACGCCAGTCGAGATCCAGCACAGTCTTCCCCCTGCTCACTTTCAGGTACTTAGTGTTACTCGGCGTAACTCTAAGTGATCCCGGCGGGGGCCGTGGGGTCGGGTGGCGGTCAGCCTCGGCCGCTGCTCCGCACTCCGAGGAGGACGTCATCCCAGGAGGGGAGCGAGGGCTTGCCGCGCTTGTCCTTGGCGCCCTGGTGCTGCGGCGCCGGCTTCGGCCTGTGCTCGGCGTCCTCGGGGTGGACGATGTCCTCCTCCTCGAACAGGGAGTCCATGACGCCGGCCTCGGGCGAATCCGGCTCGTCCGCCTCCTCCTCGACCTCGGCCTCGATCACGGCTTCGAGGGCGGGGGAGTATGGGTCCTCCGGGGTGGTGATCGGGGCGAGCCCGCGCAGTGGGCGTCCGAAGTCCGGGTCGATCAGGTCGGTCGCGGTCGAATCGAGGGGGGCGATGGTGCCGCCGTGCGAGTCCGGCTGGAAACGCCAGTGCGCCGCATTGCGGGTGCGTCCGGCCTGCCATTCGAGTTGAGCGACCCAATGACCCTCGTCGTCGCGCCACGCGTCCCACTCGGCCTCGTCGAGGTTGTGGCCACGGGCGCGGAAGGCAAGGCCGACGATCTCGGCGAGGGTGAGGACGGTGGGGCCGTTCTCGCGCACCGGGTGACCGGCCTGGGCCATCTCGGCGGCGCGTGCGCGTTCGAGCAGTACCGGGTGCGCGAAGCTCTCGACCTTCTTGATCGACACCCCGGCCTCGGCCGCCACCTGCTCGACGGTGGCGCCGGATCGAATGCGGGCCTGGATGTCGCGGGGTCGGATTCGGCTCTCGGTCTCGATCTCGATCTGCCCGAACCGGGCGACGTCGCCCCGGGAGGCGGCGCGAAGCTTGTCGTCGGCGGGCACGCGAAAGCGTTCGCCGCTCTCGCTGTCGGCGCACACGACGTGCGTGCCGTCGGGCTCAAGTCCGATCACTCGAAGTTCTCGCACCGTGACCTCCCTCATCGCGTAGCTCGCGATATCGCCCTTTCCGACTGTAATGGACCCGTGATGGGGGTGAGGTCAGGACACGCCTCGCCCTGTCGACCGGTTTGATGCAGGGCGCGCTATTGTCTCTGGCCGAAATTCGGGGCGATTCGGGGCAATCCGGCGCTACTCTCAGAAATCGGACTTGGTCGGACCGGCGAGGGCACAGCGATGATCGAGAAGGCACCGGAAACGCAGGCGGCTCCCTCACCCGTGCGTCGGGCGTGGGATGCGCTCGGGGCAGTGCTCGACGGTCCGCTGACAGGGCTGGCTCCGTGGATCGTGCTCGCGGTCGTGGAGGGACCGGGACGGGTTGCCTGGGCGGCCGGGATCGCGTTGGCCATCTCGGTGCTGTTCGTCGTGGTCGACCTGCTGCGCGGGCGTTCTCTCAAGCTGCTGGGCGTGCTCGACGTCGTGTTCTTCGCCGCGCTGTTGGCGGTCCACTTCGTGCTCGACCAGGCCGGGCAGGACTGGATGGAGATCTGGGTCGGCGAGATCGCGAACATCACGCTGGTCGTCATCGCGGTCGGTTCGATGCTCGCCCGGATGCCGTTCACCATTCAGTACGCGCGCGAAGAGGTGGACGAGCAGTACTGGCGGACGCCGGAGTTCCTGAGGATCAACTACGTGATCACCGGTGTCTGGGCGGCGGCGTTCCTGGTGGCGGCGATCGCGGGGTTCTATGGGGACGCCGTGCTGCGCGACAGCGACAACCTGTGGACCGGGTGGGTCATCCAGACCGCGGCGATGCTGTTCGCGTTGCAGTTCTCGGCCTGGTACCCAGAGGATCCCCGGCCTCCGTTGAGTGCGCTGGTCGCCCCGCTGGCGGTGTGGCTGATCCCGGTCGGCATCCTGATCGTGACAATGGACGGTGGCCCCGACTGGTTGGGCTATGCCTTCATCGCGGCGGGGGTCGTCGCTCAAGCGTTCCTGCGAAGGGAGAGTCGATGACGGGTCTCGATGCCGATGGCCTCGCACATCTGCGACGGGCGATCGAACTCGCGAACGAGACCGGGGCGGTGGGCAACCGGCCGTTCGGCGCGGTCGCGGTCGGCGCGGACGGCGCGGTGATCAGCGAGGGTGCCAATTCGGTGGCCACTTCCGGGGACGTGACGGAGCACGCGGAACTCGACGCCATCACCACCGCGTGCGCGGAGGGTCGCACGGACGACCTGGTCGGCAGCACCGTGTACGCGAGCGGGGAGCCCTGCCCGATGTGCAGCGCCGCGATGGTGTGGGCGGGCGTGAGCCGGGTCGTGTTCGCGGCGTCGGCGGCCCGGTTCGGAGAGATCCTGAGCGGGGGACCGCGCTTCGGCCTCGGCTGCGCCGAGGTGATCGCCTCGGCCGATGCCGGCATCGAGGTGAGCGGACCCCACCTCGGTGACGAGGCACTCGACCCGTTCCGGCGCTTCGTGGCGGCGAACCCGGACTAGCCTGCGGAAGGCGACTCGGCGCCCTGACAGAATCAGCGCCATGTCGAATCGAAACAACATCTCGTCCGGCTCCGACTGGGAGTCGAAGATCGGATACTCGCGGGCGGTCCGCATCGGCCAGCAGGTGTCGGTGTCCGGCACCACCGCGTCGGGCCCCGAAGGCCCGGTCGGCGGCGACAGCCTCGCCGAGCAGACCCGTGAGGCGGTGCGCCGGATCGTCGCCGCGCTCGCCGAGGCGGGCGCGAAGCCCGAGGACGTGATCCGCACCCGGATCTACCTCACCGACATGAGCCGCTGGGAAGAGGCCGGACTCGCGCACGGCGAGGTCTTCGGAGAGATCCGGCCCGCCACCACGATCCTCGAGGTGAGCGCGCTCATCGATCCCGCGCTGCTGGTCGAGATCGAGGCCGACGCGATCATCGCGGAGTAGGGCACTTCAGCTGCACGAGGTCAGCCCCCGACGTGTTGTCGGGGGCTGACCTGTTTCTCGTGCCAGGTGTCCCGAGGGTGGCGGCGCGGAGTGATCCGCCTCACAGCGATGTCACAACGATCGATCCCGCGGTGTCTTGTGGCCGAACCCCCTCGAGCGAAGGAGACATCATGACGGAGAACACCGATGTGGTCGTGATCGGCGGCGGATACGCCGGTGTCATGGCGGCCAATCGTCTGACGAAGCGCGACGACGTGACGGTGACGCTGATCAATCCGCGGCCGAACTTCGTGGAGCGGATCCGCCTGCACCAACTGGTGGGCGGATCCGACGACGCGGTCGTCGACTACCGCGAAGTCCTGGGTGAGGGTGTCCGGCTGGTGGTCGACAGCGCGACACGGATCGACGCGGCAGCGCGCAGCGTGACGATGGCGACCGGCGGCACGGTCGGCTACGACTACCTGATCTATGCGGTGGGCAGCGGCAGCGCCGACCCGCGCGTGCCCGGAGCCGCCGAGCTCGCCTATTCGATCGCCGATCTGGAGGCGGCGGAGCGGCTGCGGCGGGTCCTCGAGGCCGCGTCCGCCACGGCCGCGGTGACGGTGGTCGGTGCCGGTCCGACCGGCATCGAGACCGCCGCCGAACTCGCGGAGCAGGGCCGCAGGGTGACCCTGGCGTGCGGCGGGCCGCTCGGACCGTATCTGCATCCACGGGTTCGACGTTCGGTGGCCAAGCGGCTGGCCAAGCTCGGTGTGACCGTGCTCGAAGGCGCCGACGCGAAGGTGACGGCGGTGACCCGAGACACCGTGCGGCTCAGTGGCGGCCACACGTTGTCGAGCGCGGTGACCATCTGGACCGCCGGATTCGGCGTGCCGGACCTGGCCGCGAACAGCGGGCTGAGCACCGACACCGTGGGCCGCCTGCTCACGGACGAGACGTTGACCAGCGTGGACGACGAGCGCATCGTCGCGGCCGGGGATTCGGCGGCACCCTCGGACCTGCCGTTCCGGATGAGCTGCCAGGCCGCGGTCCAGCTGGGCCCGCAGGCCGCCGAGACAGTGCTCAGCCGGCTCAAGGGTGAGCAGCCCGCGCCCATCGACGCGGGGTTCGCCGGCCAGTGCATCAGCCTCGGGCGTCGGGTCGGCATCTTCCAGTTCGCCTCCAAGGACGACACCGCGAACAGGTACCACCTCGGCGGCCGCCCGGGCGCGAAGCTCAAGGAGTTCGTCTGCAAGAGCACCGTTCGGCAGCTCGCGAACGAGGCACGCAATCCCGGTTCGCGCAACGTGTGGCTCAAGGACGACAAGCGCCGGCAGCTGCTGCAGGACCGGCGCGTCGAGGCGCCTGCCCGCCACTGAACAGGGCGGCCCGGCCGCACACCGGCGGCCGGTCCGGTTGACTGTCAACAGTTCTGGGCCGCACGCAGACGTTCGAGGAAAGGAGTCGAGAGATGAGCGACCATGCCACCGACGAGGCGACCGCGACCTTCGTCGCCCACCGCAACCTGCTCTTCACCGTCGCATACGAGATGCTCGGGTCGGCGGCCGACGCCGAGGACGTCCTCCAGGAAACCTGGCTGCGGTGGGTCGAGGTCGACCTGGAGCACGTGCGTGACCAGCGCGCCTACCTGGTCCGGATCACGACCAGGCAGTCGCTCAACCGGCTGCGCACCCTGACGCGCCGCAAGGAGTCGTACGTCGGCCAATGGCTGCCCGAGCCACTGCTCACCGCGCCGGATGTGGCCGAGGACGTCGAGCTCGCGGAGAGCGTGTCGATGGCACTGATGCTCGTGCTCGAGACGCTGTCGCCGACCGAGCGCGCCGTCTTCGTGCTGCGCGAGGTCTTCGATGTCAGCTATGACGAGATCGCGGCCGCCGTCGACAAGAGCCCGGCGACGGTCCGCCAGATCGCGCACCGCGCCCGCCTGCACGTCGATGCTCGCCGCCCCCGTGAGGTGGTCTCTCCGAGCGAGACCAGGGCGGTGGTGGAGTCATTTCAGCGCGCGCTCGAAACCGGGGATCCGCAGGGCCTGCTCGACGTGCTCGCCCCACAGGTGGTCCTTGTCAGCGACGGCGGCGGCGTCAAGCAAGCCGCGCTGCGGCCGATCACCGGCGCCGAGAAGCTGGTCCGCTTCGTCTTCGGTGGTCTCCGGAAGTCCGGAGCCACGCTCACCGTCGACCCCACCGTGGTCAACGGCAACCCTGCACTCGTCTTGCGTCTTGACGGCGAGATCGACGGCATCCTGTCGATCCGAGTCGAGGACGCACGCGTCATCGGCCTCTACTACGTCCGCAATCCGGAGAAGTTGTCCCGCATCGCATCCGAGACCTCGCTGGTCAGGAACTGAACTGCAGCACGTCGTCCTCGAGACGGCCGTGCCGCAGCGTCACCAGGTCATGCGCGTAGCTCATCCCGAGCTGCCAGGGTGCCCTCGTGCCGGTCCTGGGGAACTCGTCGATCGAGCGCTGGACGTAGCCGGCGGCGAAATCGAGCAGCGGTCGGGTGGTGATCGTCGGGTCGTCGTTGGTCGGGACGCACACCGTGTGACCCTGCTCGTCCATGTGCGCGAGCAACCGGCACACGTAGTCGGCGACCAGGTCGGCCTTGAGCGTCCACGACGCGTTGGTGTAGCCCACCGTGAACGCGAAGTTCGGGACGTCGCTGAGCATCATGCCTTTGTAGGCCAGGGTGTTCGGCAGCGAGACCTCGCGGCCGTCGACGGTCAGTGCGATCCCGCCGAACGCGAGCAGATTCAGCCCGGTCGCGGTCACGATCACGTCGGCCTCGAGCTGCGAGCCGGATTCGAGTTCGAGGCCGTCCTCGGTGAAGGTGGTGATCCGGTCGGTGACCACCGAGGCCTTGCCGTGCCGGATCGCCCGGAACAGGTCGCCGTCCGGCACCAGGCACATCCGCTGGTCCCACGGGTTGTAGTTCGGTGTGAAATGGGTGTCGATGTCGTACCCGGCGGGCAGCGCGCGCTGCTGGGCCTTCCGGAGGAACATCTTGACCAGGCGCGGTTGTCGCTGGCTGAGTTGGTAGGTGACGGTGGAGAACGCGACGTTCTTCCATCGCGCGATCGGGTAGGAGAGCCTGTCGCCGAGCAGTCGCCGCAGCCCGTTGGTGATCGGGTCCTTGGCGGGCAGGGCGGCGATGTAGGTGGGCGAGCGCTGCAGCATCGTCACGTGATCGGCCCGGTCGGACATCGACGGCACCAGGGTGACGGCGGTGGCGCCGCTGCCGATGACGACCACCTTCTTGCCGGTGTAGTCGAGGTCCTCGGGCCAGTGCTGCGGGTGCACGATCTGCCCCCGAAAGCGTTCGGTGCCTTCGAAGTTCGGCGTGAATCCCTCGTCGTAGCGGTAGTAGCCGCTACAGATGTACAGGAAGCCGCAGGTGACGGTGACGGTGTCGTCGCCGTGCGCGGCCTCGACGGTCCACTGGGCGTCCTCGCTCGACCACTCGGCGCGGTTCACGCGATGGCCGAAGCGGATGCGCTCGTCGATGCCCGTCTCGCGGGCGGTGTCGCGGACGTACTTCAGGATGGCCGGGCCGTCCGCGATCGACTTCTCGTCCGTCCACGGCCGGAATCGGTAGCCGAGGGTCTGCATGTCGGAGTCCGACCGGATCCCGGGGTAGCGGAACAGGTCCCAGGTGCCGCCGATGGCATCGCGGGACTCGAATATCGCGAAGCTTCGGCCGGGGAACCTGGCCTGGATCTGATGGGCGGCGCCGATCCCGGACAGTCCGGCACCGACGATCAGCACGTCGATGTGTTCGGTCACGACGGACCTCCTCACAGAAGGCAACATATCTGTGATCGACGGTACCGTATAGGCCGCCTCCCGGTGATGGTTCGAGACTGGACGTTCGAACAGGCGCCTACCAGCAGGTATGCGCCTGTGATTGATCCCACATCTGTTGACTTTGAACGCCGCGCGCACCTTTACTAAGGCAGCCCTAATGAAGGGCAAGCTAAGCTAATCCTGTCTGTGCGTCGGGGCGCGGCACTTATCGAAAAGGACACATCCGTGGCTACCTCAATCAAGCGGCGTCTGGCCGGCGTCGGCGCCATCGCAGGACTCTCGGCTCTCGCCCTGATCGCGAACCCCGCCATGGGCTCGGCGGCCATCACCGGCGGTGCGACCGTGGCCGCGAACGCGGGCAAGGGCACCATCACGACCACGATCACCGGGCTGAACACCACGAAGGCGTTCGTCAAGTGCGAGGGCACCGTCTACCGCGGCGACGCCACGGTCCTGGACAAGACCACCAAGGTCGGCGAGAGCTACCTCATCGTGGGAGCGTCGATGGTCGCCGGTCAGGTCCTGACCGGCGCATCGGGCACCGGCACGTCGGCGACCTTCGCCGACGGTGAGTACCAGGTCCGGACCAAGTGCAAGGAGGAGGGCGACGTCGACTACCAGGATCCGATCGCCCCGGTCCGCGTCACCGTCACCGGCGCCACCGCCACCCCGGGAGGCTCCAGCGGCCTGGAGGGCCTGCTGAGCGGCCTGCTCGGCCAGTTCGGCAGCTAGTAACGCCGCTGTGGTCGGCGCCCGTGGGCGCCGACCACAGCATTCACATCGTCAGTTTTCGCCGCAGTTGTCAGGATCTATCTCCCATGTACGACATCTTCAACCTGGCCCGCGCCGCCGACGCCGTCGCCGAACTGTTCGACAACCCCGCCTTCCTCGCCGACACCGCCCGCCGCGTCTCGGCGGAAGAGGCCATGGCATTCTCCGCGTTGCTCCGCGCGGCCGGCCGCGACGACGCCAGGATGAGCTTCCTGACCACGATCACCACGCCGTAGTCCCGCCTACCCGCCCGCGCCGTTGTTCGGGTTGGTGCAGATGGTGCCCTCACACGGGACGACGGTGCCGTCGCCGTTCGGGTTCTGCATCACCGCGCCACCGTTCTGCTGCGGGTTGGTCCCGGCGCCGTGGTCCGGGTTGGTGCAGATGGTGCCCTCGCACGGGACGTACTTGCCGCTACCGTCGGGGTGCGGGATGGCGTCCGGCGCGACGTAGCTGCCGATGGGACACCCCGGATCCTGGTTGCGCGCACAGTATTCGGTGCTCAGGTTGTTGCCGGTGGACCCGTCCGCGCCGACGGGTCCCGGCGCCGGGGGTACCACCACCGGCGCGGGTGAGACCGGCGCGGGCGACAGCGGATCGACTGCCGGTGACTGTGCTGCCGGGGCCGCGGGCGCGGCCGTGGTGGTCGGCGCGGTCGTGGTCGACGTCGCCGCCGATGTTGTCGTCGTGGACGTGTCCGAGGCATCGTTCCCGCATCCCGCGGCGAACGCGGTCAGGGTCAGTGCGGCGAGGACGACGAAACTGCGTTTGAACATGAACGATTCCCTCCCAATCGATGTCAGTCGCTGCCGATCCTGTCATCCTCGGGCCGGAAAATACGTCAACCCGATCGGGCGCAGTCCGCGTCACAAAGCAGTCAGCCCCCGGCAAGCGATGCCGGGGGCTGACTGCTGTGCTGGGTCTGACTCAGAGCTGGCCGACCACCCAGTCGATGCTCTTGGTCAGTGCGGTGATGTCCTCGGGGTCGATCGCCGGGAACATGCCGACACGCAGCTGGTTGCGGCCGAGCTTGCGGTACGGCTCCGTGTCCACGATTCCGTTGGCGCGCAGGATCTTCGCCACCGCGGCGGCGTCGATCTTCTCGTCGAAGTCGATGGTGCCGACGACCTGCGAGCGGTGCGCGGGATCGGTGACGAACGGGGTGGCGAACTCGCTGGCCTCGGCCCAGTTGTACAGGCGCGAGGACGAATCGGCGGTGCGCTTGGTGGCCCAGTCGAGGCCGCCGTTGCCGTTCATCCACTCGATCTGGTTCGCGAACAGCAGCAGGGTGGCCAGCGCCGGCGTGTTGTATGTCTGGTCCTTGGAGCTGTTGTCCACCGCGATCGGCAGCGACAGGAAGTCGGGGGTCCAGCGGCCCGTGGACTTGATCTCCTCGACGCGGGCCAGCGCCGCCGGGCTCATGATCGCGATCCACAGTCCACCGTCGGAGGCGAAGCACTTCTGCGGGGCGAAGTAGTAGACGTCCGAGTCGGCGATGTTCACCGGCAGGCCGCCCGCACCGGAGGTGGCGTCGATCGCGATGAGCGCGTTCTCCGAACCGGCCGGACGCGACACGGGGATCGCGACACCGGTGGAGGTCTCGTTGTGGGCCCAGCCGATGAGGTCCACGGACGGGTCCGACACGGGCGCGGGCGCGCTGCCCGGCTCGGCCGAGACGACGATCGGGTCACCGATGAACGGGTTGGCCTTGGCCACCGACGCGAACTTGGAGCTGAACTCGCCGTTCGTCAGGTGCAGCGACTTCTCGCGGATCAGGCCGAACGCGGCCGCGTCCCAGAACGCGGTGGTGCCGCCGTTGCCGAGCACCACCTCGTAGCCCTCGGGCAGCGAGAAGAGGTCGGCCAGGCCCGAGCGAACCCGGGCGACGACGTCCTTGACCGGCTTCTGACGGTGGCTGGTGCCGAACACCGAGGCGCCCACGTCCACGAGCGACTGGAGCTGCTCGGGGCGGACCTTGGACGGTCCGCAACCGAATCGGCCATCGACGGGCTTGAGGTCGGCGGGGATGATCGGGGTGGTCATCGGTTCGAGTTCCTTCTCGTTGGTGGTGCGAACGGGTAGCGGGCCCGATTCAGCCGGCGATCTGGTCCCAGCCCTGGACGGACTCGGGGGTGCGGGGCTCGGGTCCGGTGTAGATGGCGGCCGGGCGGACCAGCTTGCCGAGGCGCTTCTGCTCCATGATGTGTGCACACCAGCCCGCGGTGCGGCCACAGGTGAACATCGCGGGCATCATGTGCGCCGGGACCTCGGCGAAGTCGAGGATGACGGCGGCCCAGAACTCGACGTTCGTCTCGATGGCGCGGTCCGGGCGACGCTCGCGCAGCTCGGCGAGGGCGGCCTGCTCGAGCGCGGCCGCGGCCTCGTAGCGGGGCGCGTTCAGGCGCTTGGCGGTGGCGCGGAGCACGCGGGCGCGGGGGTCCTCGGCGCGGTACACGCGGTGCCCGAAGCCCATCAGCTTCTCCTTGCGGTCCAGGATGCCCTTGACCAGAGCGCGGGCGTCGCCGCTCTTCTCGGTTTCCTCGATCATCGGGAGGACGCGGGCCGGCGCGCCGCCGTGCAGCGGGCCGGACATCGCGCCGATGGCGCCGGACAGCGAGGCCGCGACGTCGGCGCCGGTGGAGGCGATCACCCGGGCGGTGAAGGTGGAGGCGTTCATGCCGTGCTCGGCGGCGGAGACCCAGTACGCGTCGATGGCCTCGGTGTGAGCGGGGTCCGGGTCACCCTTCCAGCGGGTCATGAAACGCGCGGTGACGGTGGGGCATTCGTCGATGACCTTCTGCGGCACGGCGGGCTGGTAGACGCCGCGGGCCGACTGCGCCACGTACGACAGCGCCATCACCGAGGCGCGGGCGAGCTGCTCGCGGGCGGTCTCGTCGTCGATGTCGAGCAGCGGCTGGTATCCCCAGATCGGGGCGAGCATGGCCAGGCCGGCCTGCACGTCGACGCGGACGTCGCCGGTGTGGATCGGCAGCGGGAACGGCTCGGCGGGCGGCAGGCCCTGGCCGAACTCGCCGTCGACGAGCAGTGCCCAGACGTCACCGAAGGTGACACCGCGGGCGACCAGGTCCTCGATGTCGACACCGCGGTAGCGCAGCGCGCCACCGTCCTTGTCGGGCTCGGCGATATCGGTGGTGAAGGCGACGACGCCCTCGAGACCGCTGACAAAATCCTCGGGTACTGCCGCGCTCGCTGCCATTGCTCGTGGACTCTCCTCGTCGTCTTCGGTAATCGCCCGGTCCGGGCTGCTCCGCCTAAGTCATCGCCGTCGTGCGGGGCGCAGGCATGGTGTGCAGGCTCTGTGCCGCCGTGACTGGTAGCCCTGCGTCGCGGGAATCGCGGGTGCGATCCACGGTCGACAGGGTGGGTCAGGTGAAACTCTAGCCCGTTGCGTGGCGTGGGTGAGCGGCACATACCCGGGAGTAACGTCAGCGGCTGTGTCACCCGATTCCGAGCCCGGGCCCGCCGCGAACCCCGACCTCGCCGCGATGCGGGTCGGCTATGCCCACCAGGACCCGAATCCTGCTGTGCCGGAGGGAAATCTCGGCGTGGGATCGGTGCGCGGAGGGTGGTACCCGCTGCTGCGCCGGTGGCTGGACCAGGCCCGCTCGTCCGGCATCGCCGAACCCAACGCGATGGTGCTGTCCACCGTCGACTCGGCGGGCAGGCCCGCCTCGCGGACGGTGCTGTGCAAGGGCCTCTCGGAGGACGGGCTGGTGTTCTACACCAACTACGAGTCGAACAAGGCGCGCGAGCTCGCCGATTTCCCCTACGCGGCGGCCACCTTCTCCTGGATCGCGTTCGCCCACCAGGTGACCGTCAGGGGATCGGTCTCCCGGGTGGACCCGCGGGTGACCGAGGAGTACTGGCGCACCAGGCCGCGCGGATCTCAGCTCGGGGCCTGGGCGTCGCGCCAGTCGAGCCCGATCGGCTCCCGCGCCGCGCTCGAGGCGCAGCTGACCGAGGTCACGGCCAGGTTCGCCGACGTCGACGACATTCCGGTGCCGCCGAACTGGGGTGGCTTCCTGATCCGGCCCGACAGCGTCGAGTTCTGGCAGGGCCGGGCGAACCGGATGCACAACCGGGTGAGGACCACGCTGGTGGACGGCCGCTGGACCGTGGAGCGATTGCAGCCTTGACCGAGGTCACCCGCAGGCGGCTGCTCGCCGACGTCACGCCGCTGCAGAACCAGGACTTCCGTCGGCTGTGGGTCGCAGGCATCGTCACCGTGATCGGCGCCCAGATCAGCGTGGTGCTGGTGCCACTGCAGATCTATCAGATCACCCTGAGCTCGGCCTATGTCGGGCTGACCGGCCTGTTCGGGCTGGTCCCGCTCATCGTCTTCGGGCTCTGGGGCGGGGCGCTCGCCGACGTGATGGACCGTCGCAGGTTGATGACGATCACCACCATCGGGCTCGCGGTGACCTCGGTGTTGTTCTGGGCGCAGGCGGCGGCCGGGGTGAACAACGTGTGGCTGGTGCTGGTGTTGTTCTCGGTGCAGCAGGCGTTCTTCGCGGTGAACTCGCCCACCCGGGGCGCGATCATCCCGCGGCTGCTGCCCGCGCACCAGCTGCCCGCCGCCAACTCGTTGAACATGACGGTCTTCCAGTTCGGCGCGATCGCGGGACCGTTGCTGGCGGGAGTGCTCGTCCCGTTGACCGGGCTCGCCGTGCTCTACCTGGTCGACGCGATCGCGCTGATGGCGACGCTGTGGGCCGTGCTGCGGCTGCCGGTGTTGCCGCCGACCGGCGCCGCCACCAGGGCCGGGCTCCGGGCGGTCCTCGACGGTTTCGCGTACCTGTCCACGCAGAAGGTGCTGCTCGCGTCGTTCGTCGTCGACATCATCGCGATGGTCTTCGGCATGCCGAGGGCGTTGTTCCCGGCGATCGCGCACGAGAGCTTCGGTGACCCGGTGACCGGCGGCGTCGCGCTGGGCCTGCTGTTCGCCGCAATGTCCGCGGGCGCGGTGATCGGCGGCGTGTTCTCGGGCTGGCTGCCGGGGGTCAGGTATCAGGGCCGGGCGGTGGTGGCCTGCATCGTGGCCTGGGGTCTGGCGATGGTGGGCTTCGGAGTCGCGGTGGGGTTCGCCGACCCGGGCGGCGGCCCGGTGCTGCTGTGGGTCGCCCTCGGCTTCCTCGCGTTCGGCGGCGCGGTGGACATGGTCTCGGCCGCCTTCCGCAGCACGATGCTCCAACAGGTCGCCACCGACGAGATGCGCGGGCGCCTGCAGGGGGTGTTCATCGTGGTGGTCGCGGGCGGGCCGCGGATCGGCGATGTCCTGCACGGCGCGGCGGCCTACGCCTTCGGCACGGCGGTCGCCGCGGCGGGCGGCGGGGTGCTGGTGGTGATCGGTGTCGGGCTGGCCTGTCTCGCGTTCCCGATGTTCCTGCGGTACCGGGTGCGGCGCGACTGATCGTCCGGGGCGGCGGCTTTGGCGGGATGGGTGCCGTCGCGCGCCGATTGGTGGACACTGTGTGCCATGTGCGAGTCGTGTCATGTCTGAGTCCGTCAACGGCGCCGTTCGCTCGTCCGGTGTACGCAGCTTCAAGATCGAGCACGGTGACTACCGCGCCGAGGTCGTCTCCCGTGGGGCCGGTCTCCGGCTGCTCGAGATCGGCGGCAGGCCGCTCACGGAGACATCGCCAGCAGGGGAGAAGCCGCCGCTGTCCGCGGGGCTGGTGCTCGCGCCGTGGCCGAATCGGATTCGGGACGGCTACTTCATCTTCGACGGCGTCGAACACCAGCTGGCGATCACCGAACCAGCCAGGAACAACGCGATCCACGGGCTGGTGCGCCGCGACGACTGGGAGCTCGAGGAGCACACCCCGGTCCGGGTGCGGCAGAGCATCCGCCTGGGCCTGCACAAGGGCTGGCCGTACCCGCTTCAGCTCACGACCACGCACGAGCTGGGCCCTGCGGGCCTGACCGTCACACACACGGCCGCCAACATCGGCGCGATGCCTGCACCGTTCGGGATGGGTGTGCACACCTTCGTCCGGGCGGGTGACGCGCCGCTGGACGAGTGCACGCTGCGGCTGACCGCGGGCACCCGGCTACCGCTGGACCCGGAGCGAATGCTGCCGGCGGGCAACTCCGAGTCGGTGTACGGCACCGACTTCGACTTCACCGCGCCGCGCTCGCTCGACGGGGTGTGGCTGGACACTCCGTTCAGTTCGATCGTCCCGGACCCGGACGGACGCGCCCGCCACGAGTTGCGCGCCCCGGACGGTTCGGGGGCGGTGTTGTGGACCGACCGTCAGTTCGGCTGGATCCAGGTGTTCACGGCGGACCCGAAGCGGGACCAGGGCTATCCCGGCCGTGGTCGGGCGCTCGCGATCGAACCGATGACCTGCCCGCCGGACGCGTTCAACTCGGGCATCGACCAGGTGGTGCTGCGGCCCGGCGAGACGTGGACGGGAACGTGGGGCCTCGGCGCTCTCTAAGTGGTAAATCCCACTTGCCGTGGACCCTCCCTGGGCAAGTGGGCGTAACAGCGACTAGGTTCTATCCGACTGATAGTGCTACTCGCTGATCCGAGTTTGAGAGGGATCCTTCGTGCCCGCTGCCGATGACACCACACCGACGCTCAGCTACCCCGGTGGCGACCATGCGATGACGATTGCCCGAGCAACTGAGGGCAATGACGGCATCGAGCTGGGCAAGCTCCTGTCCGCGACCGGGTACACCACCCTGGATCCCGGATTCGTCAACACCGCCTCCACCAAGTCGGCGATCACCTACATCGACGGCGAAAAGGGAATCCTGCGTTACCGCGGCTACCCGATCGAGCAGCTCGCGGAGGGTTCGACCTTCCTCGAGGTCAGCTACCTGCTGATCTACGGCGAGCTGCCCTCGGTCGACGAGCTGGCCGCCTTCACCACCCGCATCCAGCGCCACACGCTGCTGCACGAGGACCTCAAGCGGTTCTTCGACGGCTTCCCGCGCAACGCGCACCCGATGCCGGTGCTCTCGTCCGCGGTCAACGCGCTGTCCGCGTACTACCAGGACTCGCTGGACCCCGACGACCCGGAGCAGGTGGAGCTGTCCACCACCCGCCTGCTCGCGAAGATGCCGACCATCGCGGCCTACGCGTACAAGAAGTCCGTCGGACAGCCGTTCCTGTACCCGGACAACTCGCTCTCACTCGTGGAGAACTTCCTGCGGATGACGTTCGGCTTCCCGGCCGAGCCGTACGAGGTCGACCCGGAGATCGCCAAGGCGCTCGACATGCTGCTGATCCTGCACGCGGATCACGAGCAGAACTGTTCCACCTCGACGGTCCGCATGGTCGGCTCGTCCGACGCGAACCTGTTCACCTCCGTCTCCGCCGGCATCAACGCGCTGTGGGGCCCGCTGCACGGCGGCGCCAACCAGGCCGTGCTCGAGATGCTCGACGAGATCAAGGCGACCGGCGGCGACGCCAAGGAGTTCGTCCGCAAGGTCAAGAACAAGGAAGACGGCGTGAAGCTCATGGGCTTCGGTCACCGCGTCTACCGCAACTACGACCCGCGCGCGGCGCTGGTGAAGAAGGCCGCGGACACCATCCTGTCCAAGCTGGGCGGCGACGACGAGCTGCTCGACATCGCCAAGTCCCTCGAGGAGACGGCGCTGACCGATGACTACTTCATCGAGCGCAAGCTGTACCCGAACGTCGACTTCTACACCGGCCTGATCTACCGGGCGATGGGCTTCCCGACGCGCATGTTCACCGTGCTGTTCGCGATGGGCCGTCTGCCCGGCTGGATCGCGCACTGGCGTGAGATGCACGAGGACCCGGCCACCAAGATCGGCCGCCCGCGTCAGATCTACACCGGTTACACCGAGCGCAACTACATCGATCTGGGAAGCAGGTGACTCGAATGAGTGACGAGCCCGTGATCGAGTTCCAGGACGGCCCCCCGCCGACCGAGCTCGTGATCAAGGACATCACCGTCGGCGACGGCGCGGAGGCCACCCCCGGCGCCAAGGTCGAGGTCCACTACCTCGGGGTCGAGTTCGAGACCGGCGAGGAGTTCGACTCCTCGTGGAGCCGCGGCGAGTCCATCAACTTCCCGCTGTCCGGCCTCATCGCCGGCTGGCAGGAGGGGATCCCCGGCATGAAGGTCGGTGGGCGCAGGCAGCTCACCATCCCGCCGGAGCTCGCCTACGGTCCGGCCGGTTCCGGCCATCAGCTCTCGGGCAAGACCCTGGTCTTCGTCATCGACCTGCTCGACGTGGTGGTCCCGCCTGCCGCCCCGGTCATCGAGCCCGCGACCGGCCCGGCCCCCGCTGAGCTGGTCATCGAGGACATCACCGTCGGCGACGGCGCGGAGGCGCAGCCCGGTGGGGTCGTCGACGTCCACTACCACGGTGTCGAGTTCGACACGAACAAGGTGTTCGACTCCTCGTTCCAGCGTGGCGAGTCCGTGAAGTTCCCACTTGCACGGCTGATCCCCGGCTGGCAGGAGGGCATCCCCGGCATGAAGGTGGGCGGCCGCCGCAAGCTCACCGTCCCGCCGGAGCTCGCCTACGGGCCCGCGGGTGGCGGGCACCAGCTCTCGGGCAAGACCCTGGTCTTCGTCATCGATCTGCTGGGCACCAAGTAGTTTTTTCTCGAAGGGCCCCGTATCGCGTTGCGGTACGGGGCCTTTCGCGTACTCAGGGTTCGAGGAAGAACGGGACGTTGAGGACGCAGTTCACAGTCCCGCCGGCGAGGGTGTAGCTACCGGTGACACGTCCGAGTCCGAACATGGGTGGGGTCGTGGCGGTCGTCACCTTGATCTTCATCGCGCCGTCGAGGGTGGCGGGCGGCGCCGGCGGCGCTGATGGAGGCAGCTGGAAGAAGTGATCGACCCGGGGACCGAGCGGGCTGGTAAGGCTGGCTGGATCGACAGGACTCGAGGCAGTGATGGTGAGCAGGCCTGGCCCTCCGGCGGCCACGGTGCCGCACGCCGCGGCAGGCCCGGTCTGACCGCCGAATGGGGTGGCGGCGCCGGCCACCGGCGCGGCGAACAGCGCGCTCGCGGCGGCTCCAGCGATCAGCAGCGCGGCGGACGCACGGACATTTCTTCTGGTCAACATGGTTCTTCCCTTCGCGAGTCGTCTAGGGATGATGGCGACCGCCCGGTTTGAGGGCGAGCCGACCACCATCGTTACTCGCTCAGGGGCGATCGCACATCCCCCGGCTCACGGCCGGAACGGGAACTCGAGCACCAGTCGTGCCCCGCCGAGGCCGCTGACCTGGAAGTATGTGCGGCCGCCGTGGAGTTGCGCCTGCTGTTGGACGAGCGCAAGCCCGAGACCCGAGCCGCCCTTGCTGGCGCCCACGCCGCGATAGAACCGCGCGAACACCGCTTCGCGTTCGGCCTCGGGCACACCGGCGCCGTTGTCGTCGACGGTGATGGTGACGGTGTTCGGGGAGGTGCGGCGGGCGGCGAGAACCACGGTCGTGGCGCCTCCGTGGCGGATCGCGTTGGCGATGGCGTTGTCCAGCGCCAGTCGCAGGCCCGCGGGCAGTCCGCGGATCACCAGCGAGGGCTCCGATTCGACCCGGACCTGCACGTCCGGATGTTGCCGCCGGGCGTCCTGGGCGGCGAGGTCACAGAGTTCGACGACGTCGGTGGGGACGTGGTCCTTGTCGCTCGACAACTCGCCCGACGCGAGGCGTTCGAGTGCGGACAGCGTGGCCTCGACGCGACCCTGGGTTCGTGCCAGGTCGGCGAGGATCTCGGCCTTCTGCGGTTCGTCGAGCTCGAGGGTGCTGAGCACCTCGATGTCGGTGCGCATCGCGGTGAGCGGGGTCCGCAGCTCGTGCGCGGACACGGCCGCGAAGTCGCGCGCGGTGTCGAGGGCGGCGGTGGTCTGGGCCTGGGCCTCTGCGATGCGCGCCAGCATGAGCTCGACGGCGTCGGCCAGTTCTTCGGCCTCGCGTACCCCGGAGACCTTCGGCGGCGGGCCCTCGTGCGGCGGTCCGTCGCCGATCTGGTGGGTGAGCTGCACGATCGGGCGGACGGCCCGGCCGCCGAAGATCCAGCCGAGCCCGGCGGCGGCGGCGATCGCGAGCAGGCCGGCCACCAGTACCCATTGCTGCTGCTCCGCGGTCACGTCCTTGGCCTCGGCGGCGGGGACCGCCAGCGAGACCGTCGTGTCGGTGCCCGCCACCGCCGTGGTGTTCACGCGATACGCGGTGTGGTCGACGTTCACGGTGGCGGCGCCGACCGGCAGCTCGGGGAGCTGGGTCGGGGTGCTCGCGGCGAGCGTGCCGTCGTTTCGGATCGTGACGGCGAACGCACCCGCGTCGCCGAACCTGGGCAGGAACATCGAGGCGGTGCCGATGTTGACGATCAGCACCCGGGAGGCGGTCTCCAGCCGGCGGTCGAGTTGGCTCATGTTGTTGCGCGAGATGGCGAGGGCGACGAACACCCCGAGCAGCGCCACGATGATGGTGGCGCCGAGGGCGGTGGCCGCCGCGACCCGGGCCCGCAGCGAGTAGGAATGCCTGACCCTCACGGGGCCTCCCGGAGCACGAACCCGACTCCGCGGACAGTGTGCAGGAGGCGGGGCGATCCGTTCGATTCGAGCTTTCGCCGCAGGTAGCCCACGAACACGTCGACGACGTTGGTGTCGGCGACGAAGTCGTATCCCCACACGAGTTCGAGCAGGCGCTCCCGGCTCAGGACGACGCCGCTGTTGCGGGCGAGCACGGCGAGCAGCTCGAATTCTCTTTTGGTGAGCTCGATTTCGCGGTCGCCATCGTGTGCTCGGCGGCCGAGCAGGTCGACGGTCAGTGGGCCGACGGTGATCGCGCCCTGCGGTGTCACCGCGGCGGGCGGTGTCGTCCTCCTGCGCAGCATCGCCCGGATGCGCGCGACCAGTTCGGCGAGCACGAAGGGCTTGACCAGGTAGTCGTCGGCGCCTGCCTCGAGCCCGGACACCCGGTCGTCGACCGAGGCGCGTGCGCTGAGAACGCAGATGGGGATGTCGTTGCCCATCGCGCGCAGCGCCGTGACGACGCTGGCGCCGTCGAGTACAGGCATGTTCATGTCGAGGACGATGGCATCGGGGGAGCGATCGGCGACGACGCCGAGCGCCTCGGCCCCGTCTGCGGCGGTGAGGATCGTGAAGCCGGACAGGCGCAGGCCGCGTCGGAGGGAGACGAGCACATCCTCGTCGTCATCGACGACGAGGACGGTGGCGTTGGCGGGTTCGGTCACCCGGCCATTGTGCCCGGAACGGCGGTGGAATTTCCGCCCCGATCGCGAACGGGTTCACCCGTCGGGCGCTCTTCCGCTCGCGCCTCGGGTTACCGCCCTGCGCCAGCGGGTCGGCGGCGATCGTCGTGTGACCCCACGCGGGATTCGGAAAGTGCGCCTCCTTGTCGGCCCCCGGGGGTATTATCGAATGTATGTTCGAGTTCGGTGGTGGAGTCCAGGTCGGCGAGGTGAGCGCCGGCGCCGAGGCGGCGGCCTCGGCGCTGCTGGCCGATGTCGCCGCCCTCGACGAGGTGGGGCGGTCCTGTCGTATCGAGAATCGGTGCGCGGCGCGGAAGGTGTTGGCGGCGGGTCGGTTCTGGGAATCGTGGATCGAACGCGATATCCGGTTGGGGTCGGGTGACATCGTCGACTGCGGCAACAATGCGATCGCCGAGTTGGCGGTGC
Organism: Rhodococcus daqingensis; assembly: GCF_042665615.1. NCBI lineage: Bacteria > Bacillati > Actinomycetota > Actinomycetes > Mycobacteriales > Nocardiaceae > Rhodococcus > Rhodococcus daqingensis. Next base: position 128,009 of record NZ_JBHTCS010000011.1, read on the forward strand.
GGATGGGCTGCTCGAAGACCGTCGCGGAGTCGTTTGCGTCGTTGGGGATGGACCTGCGGCTGCGGCTCCCCCTGGCCCGGGCGGCGTTCGAGGCGGGTGAGCTGGACCTGCCGCGGGTGCGGGCCATCGCGCGGGAGACAACGGGACTGACACCCGAGACCGTCGCGGTCCTGGAACCGGAGATCGTGGCCGCGGCACGGCACCTGACGCCCGGCCCACTGGCCGGGGAAATCAGCCGCCTCATCTCCGAGTTCTCGGCGGAAGAGGCCGCCGCGCAACGCGAAACCGCCCAGCAGCTGGGGCGGCGGATCATCAAACGCGGCCGCGGCACCACCACCTCCACCATCGAGGTGACCGTCTCCCCCGAGGAGGCCGAACAGGTGATGCAGCTGGTCGCCGAGTTCGCCGCCACCGTCTGCCCGCATGACAAGCGCGGCAAGCAATGCCGGCTGGTCGATGCCGTGATGGCGATCATGCACGGCGAGCCGTACCTGCAGTGCAGCTGCGGACGCGATGACTGCACCCAGGCCGGACGAACCGCGCTGCCGGGCCGTCGGGCGTCGCTGACCCAGATCACCATCGACGTTGCAACGCTGCTCGGGTTGTTGTCCGAGCCGGCGTACCTGCACGGACACGGACCGATCGACCCCGAACTGGCGCGGAGGTTGGCCGCGGACGGGACTTGGCAGGCGCTGCTCACCGAGGCACTCAATCTGGCCGAGGAACTCGGCCTGATCCACCATGACGACGGAGATGCCTCTGACGAAGGTGGTACCGGTCAAACGTCGAGCGGTGGATTCGCAACTCCCGCGGCCGAGACAGAAGACGGGACCAAGACTGATACCGGCACAACCGACGGCGCCGATCCCGCTGCCCGCGAGGCCGCCGCCCCGATCAATGACACTGCGCCGCAACCGGAACCGGAACCGGAACCGGAACCGACGGCGGACACCTCGGTCCATACCGACCCCGTGCCAACCACCGCCGACGCGTCACCCCCGCTACCGCCGCGGTTCTGCCTGCGCTCCTACCTTGCCCGCGGCAACCGCCGAAAAGCCGGATACGTCCCCGACTTCGGGACACTCGCTCCACCGCGACCGTGCACAACCACACCACCGGCCCCGACCAGCATCGGCACCATCACCGAGGCGATCCTCGCCGCCATCGATGCCGACCCGACCCTCGCCCGACCGCAATATCCGGACGGGCACGGTGGATTCGCGACTCCACCCGACGGCGCCCTCAGCTACCGCCCCGACGCTGCCACCACCGCACTCGTCCGCGCCCGCGACGGCCACTGCCGCTTCCCCGGCTGCACTCGCCCCGCCGCCCAATGCCAGACCGATCACATCGTCGAATACTGGGCCTACGACCCGGCCGCCGGCGGCTGGACCATCGTGTCCAACCTGCAAAGCCTTTGCCAGTTCCATCACCAACTCAAAACCCTCGGCCTCTGGACCGTGACCGCCCTCCCCGGCCACGCCCTGCTCTGGACCTCCCACACCGGCACCACCGCCATCACCCTCCCCGCCGGCGCCCACGGCAGCCACACCCTCACCACCCCCAGCCCACACATCACCGGCCGCCGCGGCCACATCCCACCACCACCGACACCACCGGACCCGCCGCCGTTCTGAGCCGGGCAGCGCCGCGAAACCGGTCGAGCGGCGGTGTAGAAAGGCAGCCATGAGTCCCGCGATCGTGTGGTTCCGGCGAGATCTGCGTACCCGGGACCTTCCGACGCTGACCGCTGCCGCTGCCGCCGGGGGCGCGGTTCTCGGGCTCTTCGTGCTCGACGAGGCGTTGCTGCGGCCGTCCGGGCCTGCGCGGCGCGAGGTCCTCTACGCCACCCTGGCGGCCCTCGACGAGGAACTCGGCGGCCGGCTGTGCGTCGTCCGGGGCGACCCGCGGGTCGTTGTCCCGCAGGTCGCGAAGGAGATCGGTGCCGACGCGGTGCACGTGAGTGCGGACTTCGGGCCGTATGGGCGTGACCGCGACGAGGCGGTGGCGCGCGAGGTCGACCTCGTGCGAACCGGATCGCCGTACGCGGTGGCGCCGGGCCGCGTGACGAAAGCCGACGGCGGGTCCTACCGGGTCTTCACGCCGTACTTCGGGCGCTGGCTCGACCACGGCTGGCGTGTCCCCGCGGACACCACCGCAAGCACCGTCGCTTGGCTGGATCCGGCGCTACCGATCCGGGTGCCGATTCCGCGGGCCGGCTCGACAAGCCGATGGGAGGCGGGGGAGCGGGCGGCGCTCGCCCGGTGGACCGAGTTTCGCGACAACGACCTGGCGCACTACGACGCCACCCGGGACCGGCCTGATCTCGACGCCACGAGTCGAATGTCGGTGTATCTCAAGTACGGGTGCATTCATCCGCGCACCATGCTCGCGGACCTCGCCGGACGGCCAGACGCGGGACCGGCGGCGTTCCGGCGGCAGCTGGCCTGGCGGGATTTCTACGCCGACGTGCTGCATCACCGCCCGGACAGCGCGCGGCGCAACTACGACCCGCGGTTCGACGCGATGCGCTACGACAGCGGACCGGATGCGGAAACGGCATGGTCGGCGTGGTGCGCGGGCCGAACGGGGTATCCGATCGTCGACGCCGGGATGCGTCAGCTGCTGGCGGAGGGATGGATGCACAATCGGGTCCGGATGATCGTCGCCTCCTTCCTGGTCAAGGACCTGCACCTGCCGTGGTGGCGTGGCGCCCGGTACTTCATGCGGCACCTGATCGATGGTGACCTGGCTTCGAACCAGCACGGCTGGCAGTGGACCGCCGGATCGGGAACCGATGCGGCCCCGTACTTTCGGGTGTTCAACCCGATCAGCCAGGGGCAGAAGTTCGACCCCGACGGAGACTACGTGCGCCGCTGGGTGCCGGAACTACGCGCCATCGCCGGAGCCCGGGTGCACACGCTGGACGACGGTCGCCCGCTCGGCTACCCGGACCCGATCGTGGACCACGGCGTCGAGCGTATGGAGGCGCTGGCCCGTTACGGCGAGCTGAAACGGGGTTAGGGTCGAACGATGGGCATCGTGTACTCGAGCGTGGTGGACACGCCCCGAGCCGAGGTCTTCGCCTGGTACGGCAGGCCGGGCGCCTTCGCCCGGCTGTCGCCGCCCTGGCAGCCGCTGCGGATCGTGTCGGAGGCGGACTCGCTCGCCACCGGACGGGCGGTGCTCGCGCTGCCCGGCGGGCTGCGGTGGGTCGCCCGCCACGACGGCGCCGCGTACGACCCACCCCATCGCTTCGTCGACGAACTCGCCGCCGACGGGCCCGCATCGCTCCCGGTCCGGGCCACCCTGTCCTGGAGGCACATTCACGACTTCACCGAGGTCACCGCGGGATCGACCCGGGTGATCGACCGGGTCGAGACCCCGGTGCCGGAGTTCCTGCTGCGGTCGACGTTCGCGTACCGGCATCGCCAACTCGCCGGGGACCTGGCCGCGCACCGCTGGGCGAGCGGGCGGGGCGTCCGGCCGGCGGTGGTCGCGGTCACCGGCGCCTCCGGTCTCGTCGGCTCGGCGCTGACCGCGTTCCTGAGCACGGGCGGGCACCGCGTGATCCGCCTGGTTCGCCGCGCGCCCCGGACCCCCGACGAACGCCGGTGGGACCCCGAGGACCCCGCGGCGGACCTCCTGGCGGGCGTCGACGCCGTGGTGCACCTGGCGGGCGCGTCGATCGCCGGGCGATTCACCGCCGCGCACATGCGGGCGATCCGGGACAGCCGCGTGGGCCCGACCCGCCTGCTGGCCGGGCTCGCGGGCCGCACGGACGGCGGCCCGCGGGTGTTCGCGTCCGCCTCGGCCATCGGGTACTACGGATTCGATCGCGGCGAGGAGCTCCTGTCCGAGGACAGCTCCCGCGGCGACGGGTTCCTCGCCGATGTCGTCGCCGAGTGGGAGGCGGCCACCGGGCCCGCGGAGGAGGCCGGGCTGCGGGTCGTCCGGGTGCGCACCGGCGTGGTGCAGTCCGCCAGGGGCGGCACCCTCGCGCTGCTCCGCCTGCTGTTCGCGGCGGGCCTGGGCGGCCGGATCGGCGACGGCGGTCAGTGGTTGTCGTGGATCGGGCTCGACGACCTGGTGGACGTCTATCACCGGGCCCTCTTCGACGAGACGCTCCGCGGACCGGTCAACGCGGTCGCGCCCGCGCCGGTCCGCAACATCGACTACACCCGCACCCTCGCACGGGTACTGCACCGTCCCGCGGTTCTGCCGGTCCCCGGGTTCGGACCGCGCCTGATGCTCGGCGAGCGGGGTGCCCGGGAACTGGCCGAGGCAGATCAGCGGGTCGTTCCGACGCGGCTCGCGCTCGCGGGGCACGGGTTCCGGCATCCGGATGTCGAGTCGGTGCTGCGCCATCAGCTCGGCCGGACAGCCGGCTGACCTCACACCGTGCACAGCGGACGGATGTCCTCGCGCCCTCCGGTCGTCGGAGAGGTGAGCAGCAGGCACGAGTTGTACCCGCGGGATTCGACGACCGCGCGGATCTCCCGCCAGCGTTCGGCGGAGGCGGACGCGGACCGCGACAGGACGAATCCCGAGAACCGGCCCGGATCCCCGACCAAGGCCCACGAGTAGTCGTCGGAGATGTGGCTCACGACGTAGTTCGTCGGTCCGTCCGGCGAGTCCTGGGTGGACACCCCTGGGAAGCTCACATGCAGCTGCGCCATGGTCGCGGGGTCGTTCACCCGCGCATTACCGACGACGCCTGTGCTGCCCCCGGTCCACGTGGTGCACCTGTTCTCGACGCGCACGTTCTGTCCGTCGAGCAGCGAGTACGTGGCGTGGGTGTCGCGGGCACAGTTCACGCTGAACGGCTGCGGCACCGCGGCGAGCTGATGCCACCGACCCATGTAGCGCTGCACATCGAGTGACGGGACCGGGGCCAGGGGTGCGGCCGCGGCGGGCGCCGCGACGAGCGCGGTGCCCGCGAGCACAACCAGGCCCACGGCGGCCTGGACGATGGGTTTGTTCATCATGCGATGTGGTTCGTAGCGGACCGCCCGCCGGATTGGTCCGAACCTCCCACCGTCCTAGGCGTCCCGACCACCCAGCAACCGGGCCAGCGCGTCGAGCACCGCGGGGTCCTCGATGGTCGAGGGCACGGTGTATTCGTCGTGGTCGGCGATCTGGCGCATGGTCTTGCGAAGGATCTTCCCGGACCTGGTCTTCGGCAGCGCCTGCACGACGGTGACATCGCGGAAGGTTGCGACCGCGCCGATCTGATCGCGCACCATGGCGACCAGTTCCACCCGGAGCTGTTCCGGGTCGATGTCGGCGCCGGCCTTGAGCACCACGTATCCGCTCGGCCGCTGGCCCTTGAGCTCGTCCTTGATCCCGATCACCGCGCACTCGGCGACCGCGGCGTGCCCGGCGACGACGGCCTCCATGCTGCCGGTCGAAAGTCGGTGTCCCGCAACGTTGATGACGTCATCGCTGCGGCCGAGGACGTACACGTACCCGTCGGAGTCGATATAGCCGGAGTCGCCGGTCAGGTAGTAGCCGGGAAAGGTCGCCAGGTACGACTTGACGTACCGGTCCTGGTCCCGCCACAGCCCGGCCAGCGTGCCGGGCGGCATCGGCAGCGTGATGACGATGTTGCCCTCGGCGCCTGCGGGCAGGGGCGCGCCCTCCCCGTCCAGGATCTCGACGTGATAGCCCGGCACCGGAACGGTGGGGGAGCCGGCCTTGATGGGCATGGGTTCGAGCCCGCGCAGGTTGGCGCAGATGGCCCAGCCGGTTTCGGTCTGCCACCAGTGGTCGATCACCGGGACACCGAGCTTCTCGGTGGCCCATTCATAGGTGTCGGGGTCCAAGCGCTCGCCCGCCGCGAACAGCGTCTCGAGCGAGGAGATGTCGTACTTCGCAATCTCTTTCGCCTCGGGATCGACCTTTCGGATGGCACGGATCGCGGTCGGCGCGGTGAACAGCGCGCGTACCCCGTGATCTCCGATCACGCGCCAGAACGCGCCCGCGTCCGGGGTCCCGACCGGCTTTCCCTCGTAGAGCACCGTCGTCGCGCCGACCAGCAGCGGGCCGTACACGATGTACGAGTGCCCGACCACCCAGCCGACGTCGGAGGCCGTCCACATCACCTGGCCCGGGCCGATGTCGTAGAGGTTGCGCATCGACCAGGCCAGCGCCACCGCGTGGCCGCCGTTGTCGCGGACCACGCCCTTCGGTTTCCCCGTGGTGCCGGAGGTGTACAGGATGTAGAGCGGATCGGTGGCGGCCACCGACACACATCCGGCGGGCTCGGCGGCGGCGAGCGCCGCGTCCCAGTCCAGCCAGCCTGCGACGTCGCTCGCGGAACCCGGGATCTGCGGGCGGTCCTTGACGATCACGGTGCGAGGGGCGTTCGCGGTCAGACCCAGTGCCCGCTCCACGATCGGCAGATACTCGATGGTCCGGCCCGGTTCGAGCCCGCCCGACGCAGTGATCAGCGCCTTAGGCTCGGCGTCGTCGATGCGGGCGGCGAGCTCCGCGGCGGCGAACCCACCGAACACCACCGAGTGGATCGCGCCGATGCGGGCGCACGCGAGCATCGCGATCGCGGCCTCCGGGATCATCGGCATGTACACGATCACCCGGTCGCCCGCGGTGACGCCCTCCGCGGCCAGCGCGCCCGCGAAACGTGAGACCTCGTCGAGCATCTCGGCGTAGCTGTACGTGCGGGTCGTGCCCAGCATGGCGGAGTCGTAGATCAGTGCCGCCTGGTCGCCGCGGCCGGCGGCGACGTGCCGGTCGAGCGCGTTGAAGCAGGTGTTCAGCGTGGCCCCGGGAAACCAGCGGTACATCGGCGCATCGGCGTCGTCGAGGGCCGTCGCCGGCGCTGTGTCCCAGTCGATGGCCTCCGCGGCCCGCAGCCAGAAGGCCTCCGGGTCGGCGGTGCTCTCGGCGATGGCTGACCTGTATGCGCCCGCGGTGCTCATGGCCCTCACCATACTGATCGGACGTACCGTGGACCCATGACTCTTCTCGCCGAAGATCTGCTCCTGCTCCTGCTCGACGACGAATCCGGCAAGCCGCTGGTCGACGGCACCGCGTTGCCCAGGGCTCTGGCCGGCGCGGTCCTCCTCGAACTCGCGCTGGGCGGCGTGGTTCGCCCGGCCGGGGACGGGGAGGAGGTGAAGAAGGGCCGGCTCGTGCTGACCGATGCCGCGCCGCCCGAGGACCCGATTCTCGCGCGCGCGGTCGCCCGGATCCGGGAGTCGAAGCCGCTCAAACCGGAACGCGCCATCGAGAAGATCGACCAGCGGCTGCGCGAGGCCGTCCTCCAACGGATCGTGGAGCGCGGCTGGGTTCACGAGGCGAGGAGCCGCCTGCTCGGGATCTTCCCGACGAAGGTGTGGCCGGCGGTCGACGAGAGCCATGAACGCGCGGTCCGTGACGAGCTGCGCGCCGCCCTGGTGGACGGCGCCACCCCGTCCGAGCGGACCGCGGCGCTGATCTCGCTGCTCTCCGCCGTCGACGCGGCGGCCAAGGTCGTCACGGACGGCGACCGTCGCGCAATCAAGAAGCGGGCCAAGGAGATAGCCGAGGGAGAGTGGGCGGGGGCCGCTGTCCGCCGGACGGTCGAGGCCGTGAATGCCGCGATCATCGTCGCGGTGATCATCCCGGCGACCACGGCGGGCGGGGCCTCCTGACGCACGGCCGCCCGTCCGGTCAGCGTGGCAGGCCCAGGTTCCGGTAGCGCGCGATCCGGGCCGCGTATCGATTCGCGGCGGGCTGATCGACCAGGCCGGCCAGCTCCCTGGCGATGGCCTCGCCGACCCGCTTGGAGAACCCGATCGGCTCGTCGGCCGCGTCGGGTGATTCGGGGATGATCGCGTCGATGATGCCGTCGCGCAGCAGGTCCACCGAGCGGATGCCCTGAGCGGCGGCCATCTGCGGCGCGTGCGTGGTGTCGCGGTGCACGATGGCGCTCGCGCCCTCCGGGGGAAGCGGTGCGAGCCACCCGTTCTGCGCGGACAACACCCGGTCCGCGGGCAGCAGCGCGAGGGCGCCACCGCCGGTGCCCTGCCCGAGCAGCACCGAGACGGTCGCGGTGTCGAGGGTGACCAGGTCCGCGAGGCAGCGCGCGATCTCCGGGGCCAGCCCCTTCTCCTCCGCCTCCTTCGACAGCGAGGCGCCCAGCGTGTCGATGACCAGCACCAGCGGGATCCGCAGTTCCTCGGCGAGCTTCATCGCCCGCCGCGCCTCGCGCAGCGCGGCCGGTCCCATCGTGTGTTCCGGCGACTGACCGGCGCGGTCCTGGCCGAACAGCACGCACGGCGCGCCCCGGAACCGCGCCAGCGACACCAGCACCGTCTGGTCCGCCTCGCCCTGCCCGGTGCCGCTGAGCGGGACCTGCTCGGTGGCCGCGTACCTCAGCAACTGCCGGATGCCGGGACGGTCGGCCCGGCGCGAGAGCATCACCGACTGCCATGCGGGCACGTCCGGGATGTGGGCGGGCTCGGGGTTCTGGTCCACCCACCGTCCGGTTTCGCCGGTCATCACCCGCAGCGCGCGATGAACCAGGTGCCGCAACCACTTCGGCGGCACGACGCCGTCGATGACGCCGCTGTTGTAGAGGTTCTCGGCGGTCTGCACACCCTCGGGGAACTTCTCGCCGTACAGCGCCTGGTAGACCCGCGGGCCGAGGAAACCGATCAGCGCACCGGGCTCGGCGACCGTGACGTGCCCGAGCGAGCCCCAGGAGGCGAACACCCCGCCGGTCGTCGGGTTGCGCAGGTACACCAGGTACGGCAGGTGCGCGGCCTTGTGCACGGTGACCGCTGCCGCGATCTTCACCATCTGCACGAAGGCGAGGGTGCCCTCCTGCATCCGGGTGCCGCCCGACGTCGGGGACGCCAGCAGCGGCAGACCCTCGGCGGTCGCCCGCTCGATCGCGGTGACGATCCGCTCGGCGGCGGCGACGCCGATCGACCCGGCGAGGAATCCGAACTCGCACGCGATCACCGCGACCCGGCGACCCCGGACCGTGCCGACGCCGGTGATCACGGACTCCTCCAGGCCGGTCTTGGCTGCCGCCGCGTCGAGGTCGGCGCGGTAGGAGGCGTTCGTCTCGACCGGCACCGGTGGCCGGTCCCAGGACTCGTAGCTACCGGAATCGAGTACCAGGTCCAGGATCTGCTGGGCCGACAGGCGCACGGTCATGGCCCGACCTTATCGGCCGAACGCCTCCCGCAAGGACACCGTCTTGCCGACCCGCAGGATCGAGCGCTGGTAGATCTTCGCGGCGACGAGCGAGAGCGCCACGGTGACCGCGATCATCAGGGCGATGGTGCCGACCACCTGTGCGGGGCCGGTCACCCCGGCCGCGATCCGCAGTGGCATCAGGACCGCCGAGAACGGCGGGATCCAGCTCAGCACGTTGCTCAGGGTGCCGTCCGGGTTGCCGACCGCGGAGAAGGCGGAGAAGAACATCGCCATGATCAGCAGCATCAGGGGCATCGTGGTCGAGTTCACGTCCTCCTGGCGCGAGACCATCGAGCCGGCCGCGGCGTAGAGCACCGCGAAGAACGTGAAGCCGAGGACGAACCAGCCGAGGGTGCTCGCGAACACGCCGAGCGCGGTGCCGGTGATGGTCAGCGCGCCGGTGGCGAGTCCGGCGCCGACCCCGGCGACGCCATATGCCGTCAGCTGCACCAGCCCGACCGCGCCGATGCCGATGACCTTGCCCCACAACAGTTGCAGCGGGCGCAGCGTGGACAGCAGCAGCTCGACCACCCGGCTGGATTTCTCCTCCACGACCCCCATCGCGACGTACATGCCGAAGCCGAGGATCTGCATGTACAGCAGGATCACCGCGGCGATGGACATCGCGATGCGCTGGCCCTTCTCGGGGTCGGGCGGATCGATCGGCTCCACGGTGACCACGGCCGCACCGAGGTCCGCGCTCAGCTGCGTGACGTCGACGCCCTGGGCCGTCAGCGCCCGCTGCTGGGCCTGGCCCGCGACCGCGATGTCGACGACGGCACGCAGCCCGGCGTCGATCTCGGATTCGGTGACGGCGGTGGCGGATCCGTCCGGGTGCGGGACGAGCGCCACGTCCAGGTCGCCGCTGCCGACGCGGCCCCGGGCGGTCTGTTCGTCGGGGATCTCGGACACCTCCACGGGGGTGCCCACCTGCTCTCCGGCGGCCACCAGGGCCGGGGACAGCGATTGGTCGCCGACCAGTCCGATGGCGGCACGGTCGGCGTCGTCGCCGCCGGAGAAGATCGAGTACCCGACGATGCCGCCGACGATGGCGAGCAAGATGACCAGGTTGCTGATCAGGAAACTCTTCTTGCGAACCTGGGTGAGGAACTCGCGCTTGGCGACCAGGCGTACTGCGCGGGCAGTATTCATGCCGCGACCACCTCTCGGAACAGTTCGGTTAGGGACGGCCGGTGCAACGAGAACTCATGGACCGGTCCGGTTTTCAGGGCGGCGGCGAGGATCGCCTGGTCGTCGGCGCCGGGCTCGAGCGTCAGCACTGTGCGCCCATCGGTGTGGCTGACCGTGGTCACCCCGGTCAGGTGCTGTGCCCAGCCGGCGGTGGCGCCGGGGGCGTGCACGGTGAGCTGGGCATTCTCGCTCCCGCGCAGCTCGTCGACGGTGCCGATCGCGCGCATCGTCCCCTGGGCGATGATGCCGACGCGGTCGCACAGCCGCTGGACCAGGTCGAGCTGATGGCTGGAGAAGATGACCGGCACACCGGTGTTCGCCTTCTCGATCAGCACCTCGCTCATCACGTCCACCGCAACCGGGTCGAGCCCGGAGAACGGCTCGTCGAGGACCAGCACCGCCGGGTCGTGCACCAGCGCGGCGGCCAGCTGGACCCGCTGCTGATTACCCAGGCTCAGCGAGTCGACGGTGTCGCCGACGCGTGCGGCGATGCCGAGCCGCTCGGTCCACCGGGCCACCGCGGCCCCGGCCTCTGCGCGCGAGAGTCCGTGCAGTTCGGCCAGGTACGAGAGCTGGGCGCCGACCTTCATCTTCGGGTACAGGCCACGCTCCTCGGGCATGTACCCGATGGTGCGGCGCACATCCAGGTCGACGGGTCGGCCGCCGAGCCGCACCTCGCCGGAATCGGCGGACAGCACCCCGAGCGCGATCCGCATGGTGGTGGTCTTGCCCGCGCCGTTGCTGCCGACGAACCCGAAGATCTCGCCCGGGCGCACCTCGAAACTGAGGTCGTCGAGCGCGACCACGTCGCCGTAGCGCTTGGAGATCCGGTCGATGGTGAGGGTGTGGCTGTCGGTCACGCTGCCTCCATGGGGAATTCGTCGGACTCGGACTCAGGGTCGGGATCGGGGCGGCTCCAGGCCAGGATCATGGCGGGCGAGCAGCCGCCGATCATGAGGGTGGTGAGGGTGAGCAGCCCGCCGGTGTAGGCCATCGTGGTGTGGCTTCCCTCGGTGACCACGCTGCCGAAGATCAGGTAGGTCACCGGGATCATCACCAGCGACTGGGTGATGCTCAGCCCGGTGGAGCGGGCGGCGTTCTGCTGCTGCACCTCCCACTCGTCGAGTGTCCCCGACGGCGCGTCGCCCAGGCGGCCGGAGACGATCTGCAGCGAGGTCCAGATCGGGAAGAACAGCAGGCAGGCGGGCAGCCACAGCAGCGGGCCGCGCTCGTAGAAGTGGCAGAGCACCCCGACCGTGAACATGAAGGCGAAGGTCGCGGCGAGGGCGATCACGAGGATCCGGCGGCGGCGTTGGGTTCGCCAGCCGGGAAGCATGTGCCGCCACTTCTCGGAGTTCGCGAGGAACCTTCTGGCTCGGTGCGCCTGATAGCGCTCGACGAGGTTCATCTCAGGCATCTCGGTTCACTCCTGTCTCGCGTGATCGGTAGAGCTCGGTGGACAGCGGCGTGAATTCGGTTCGCGAGAACACCGCCTCGATCGGCAGGCCGAACACCTCGCAGATCCGCATCGCCAGGTCGAGGCTCGGGTAGTGGTCGCCGCGTTCGAGCGCGCCCACGGTCTGCGGGTTCACGTCGATGAGTTCCGCCAGCCGAACCCGGCTCAGCGTGCGCTCGGCCCGCAGCACCGCGATGCGGTTGAAGATGGGGCGTGATTCGCCGCGTCGTACCGGGCTCATGCATCAGATTGTTGGAAAAACACAACAGGTTGTCAAGTAGTCCCTACGGCCCGCGAGTGAGTCCTACCCGATGTAGTACGGTTCGCCCATGCGCGTCGGCCCAGGTGAGAAGCTCTCTCGCCGTGTGCGCTGGGCATCCGTGGGTGCGACCACCGGGGCTGTGGCCGTCGCCGCGCATGGCGCGGGCGGCGGCGGACTGCCCGCCGGGTCCACCCTCATGCTCCTCGTCGGTTTCTCCGCGGTGCTGGTCACCGTGATGGCCGCCGTCCCTGTGCTTCGCCGCGGGGGGCCGGCGCTCGTCCCGATCCTGGCGGTCGGGCAGCTCGGCGCCCACACCACGCTGGCCTTCGGCGGCGGTCACCACGCGGACATGGCTGCTGGCCCGATCGGCGGCCTGAGCCCCCAGATGCTCGCCGCACACGCCGTCGCGATCGGCGTCTGCGCCGCCCTCATCGCGGCGGCCGAACGGATCGGCCCGCGCACCGAGGCCGCGCTGCGGGCGGTCGTCGCCGCACTCGTCGTCGCCATCCCGGTCCTCGAACGACCCCGCAGCTGGCGACCCGTCGCCGAGGTGCACCCCCTCGTGTCCGCCCTCTGCCGCGTATCGGTCCCGCGGCGCGGGCCACCGCTTTTCGTCTGATCACGTCACCTCTCACCGCGTGACCACGGCCGTCTCGGCCGGGGCGCGGTTTCTCGCGGTTCCCATGTTCTTCAGCTCCTCTGGGTCCCGCGCACCCCAAGTCTGATCGACGAAAGCGATGTCATGACCATCACCGACAAGTCCGGTGTGCCCGAAACCTCTCCGCCGGGCACCCGTCCCCCCGTAGCGCCCGGCGGATCGGCGCTGCGCAAACTCCTTCTGCGCCTGCACTTCTACGCGGGTGTGTTCGTCGGACCATTCCTCCTGGTCGCGGCCCTGACGGGCTTCGTCTACGCGTTCGCGCCGACCCTGGAGAAGCTCGTCTACGGGAACTACCTCGACGCGCGCTCCACCGGCGAGCCGCTACCCGCCTCCGAGCAACTGCAGGCCGCGCTGGACGGGCGCGACCCGGCCGCCGTGGAGTCGCTGCAGACCGCGGACCCGGGCGGCACCACCCGTGTGGTGTTCACCGACCCCGATGCCGCCTCGGGGCAGTCGACCGTGTTCGTGGACCCGGGCAGCGGCGACGTGCTCGGCGCCCTGGAGACCGACTCCGGCGACCTGCCGCTGCGCGCCTGGCTGTCCGCGTTGCACAAGAACCTGCACCTCGGCGACGTGGGGAATCTCTACTCCGAGATGGCCGCGTCCTGGCTGTTCGTCATCGTGCTCGGCGGCCTGTACCTGTGGTGGGACAAGTCCCGCAAGGACCGGGCTCGCGGCGGGCGTGCCCGGCTGCTGACGGTGGACCGCTCGGTCGCCGGGCGGCGCCGAACGCTGAACTGGCACGGGGCCGTCGGCGCCTGGGCCGCGCTGGGCCTGCTGTTCCTGTCGGCGACCGGACTGTCGTGGTCCGATCACGCGGGCGCGAACATCAAGACGCTGCGCGCCGAGATGAGTTGGAACGCCCCGAAGCTCAATGCCTCGCTCGACGGCACGCCGGCGCCGGCGGGCGGGGATCACGACGGCCACGGGGGCGGCGGTGGCGCAACGGCGTCCACGGCGGAGGCGGTGGACGTCACCGCGATCGACGGGGTGCTGCACGTGGCGCGCGCCCAGGGCCTGACGGGTCAGCTGTCGGTGGGTGTCCCGGCCACCGTCGCCGAGGCGTGGACGGTGAAGGAGACGGCGAAGACCGGCGGCGATGCGATCGCCGTCGACGGTTACACGATGCGGGTCACCGATCGGGTGGATTTCGCCGACGTCCCGCTCGTCGCCAAGCTCACCTCGTGGGGCATCGCCCTGCACATGGGCACCATGTTCGGCCTCGCCAATCAGGTGGTGCTCGCCGCACTCGCGGTCGCGCTGCTCACCATGATCGTGCGGGGCTACCTGATGTGGTGGCAGCGTCGGCCGGCCCGCGCCCAGGGCGTCGAGTTCGGCACGGTGCCGCGCCGCGGTGCGCTGCGCCGGCTGCCCTGGCCCGCCATCGCGGCGATCGCGGTGGTCGCGGGCGCGGTCGGCATGTTCGTCCCCCTGCTCGGCATCTCCCTGGCGGCCTTCCTGGTCGTCGACGTCGCAATCGGATTCGTCTCGCGGTCGCGGGCGAAGACACTCGAGAAGAAGGAAACCCCGGCATGATCACCTTCACCCGTACCCGCATGACGGTCGCAGGCGTGGCGGCGATCGGACTGGCCCTCGCCGGCTGCTCCGGCGACTCGGGATCGTCGGCGGCCCGGACGGATTTGGCCGCGACATCGATCACCCTCGAGGAGCAGTGGGTCAAGGCGGCCGACTCGGGGATGACGGCGATGTTCGGCACGCTGCGCAACAACTCGGACGCCGACCTGCTGCTCACCGAGGTGAGCAGTCCCGCCTCGCTGCGCGTCGAGCTGCACGAGATGGCGGACGGCGGGGCAGGCTCGACGGTGATGCGCCGCAAGCAGGGCGGCATCACGGTGCCCGCGGGCGGGTCGTACACGCTCGAACCCGGCGCCGACCACGTGATGCTGTTCGATCTGCCCGCCCCGATCAAGGCAGGTACCGAGGTTCCGTTCACCTTCCTGTTCGGGGAGGCCGGCACCGCCGAGTTCACCGCGCAGGTCCGGGCTTTCGCGGGCGCGAAGGAGGAGTACCAGGAGAGCAACGGTGGCTGAGCTGAGTCGCCGACGCCTGCTCGGCACGGGTGCGGTCGCCGTCGGCGGCGCCGCACTCGGCTGGGGGGCCGGGGCCGCGCTCACGGGTCGGGAGGCGCAGGCCGCCATGCCGGTCGTCCCGTTCCACGGCGAGCACCAGGCCGGGATCGCGACCACCCCGCAGGCGCACACCACGTTCGTCGCGCTGGACCTCAAGCCCGAGGTCGACCGGTCGACACTGGTGCGGCTGATGAAGGTGTGGACCGCGGATGCCGCCCGGCTCACCCAGGGCCGCGGCGCGCTCGCGGACACCGAGCCGGACCTGGCCACCTCGCCGGCGCGGCTCACCGTCACCGTGGGGTTCGGGCCCGGCGTCTTCCGCGCGGTCGGTCTCGAGGACCGGCGGCCGACCTGGTGTAAGCCGTTGCCGCCGTTCGTCATCGACCGGCTCGAGCAGCGGTGGAACGACGGCGACCTGCTGTTGCAGGTCGGGTCGGACGATCCGGTCACCATCGCGCACGCGCTGCGGGTGCTGCTCAAGGGCGCCCGGGAGACGGCCACCGTGCGCTGGACCCAACGCGGGTTCCGGCGGGCACGGGGCACCGAACCGGAGGGCACCACGATGCGGAACCTGATGGGGCAGGTGGACGGCACCGTCAACCCCCGCGCCGGCACCGAGGACTTCGGACAGCTGGTGTGGAACGACGGCGCGGCGCAGCCGTGGCTCGCGGGCGGTACCTCGGTGGTGATCCGGCGCACCCACCTCGACCTCGACGCGTGGGACGAGCTGGACCGTCCGGGCCGTGAAACCGTGATGGGGCGACGGCTTTCCGACGGCGCACCGCTGACCGGGAACGCCGAGCACGACGAGCCGGACTTCGGCGCGACCGGGCCAGGCGGGCTGACGGTGATCTCCGAGTTCTCGCACATCGCGCGGGCCCGCTCGGCCGATCCGCGGCAGCGGTTCCACCGTCGCGCCTACAACTACGACGAGGCCCCGGCCGGCGCGGACGTGTCCGACTCCGGCCTGATCTTCGTCGCGTACCAGGCCGACGTCGACGCCCAGTTCCTGCCCGTCCAGCAACGTTTGGCCGAGCTCGACATGTTCAACCGGTGGTCGACACCGATCGGCTCGGCGGTGTTCGCGATCCCGCCGGGCTGCCGGGAGGGTGAGTACCTGGGGCAGTCGCTGCTGGGGGCCTGATCAGGCCTCCGACAGTCGGCCGTCCGCCAGCCGCCACCGGCGGGTGCTGCGCATCGTGTCCAGCATCCGCCGGTCGTGGGTGACCAGCAGCAGCGTGCCCTCGTACTCGTCCATCGCGCGCTCGAGCTGCTCGATCGCAGGCAGGTCCAGGTGGTTGGTCGGCTCGTCGAGGACGAGCAGGTTCACGCCGCGGGCCTGCAGCAGTGCCAATGCGGCCCTGGTGCGTTCGCCCGGCGAGAGGGAGCTCGCCGGGCGCAGGACGTGCGCACCGCGCAGGCCGAACTTGGCGAGCAGGGTGCGCACGTCGGCGTCGGGCCAGTCGGGGACCTGGGTTCCGAACGCCGCCGCAAGCGTCTCGTCTCCCTCGAACAATCCGCGGGCCTGATCGACCTCGCCGACCGCGACGCCGGAACCGAGTGCGGCGGTGCCCTCGTCGGGAGTCAGCTTGCCCAGCAGCAGACGCAACAGCGTCGTCTTGCCCGAACCGTTCGGTCCCGTGATGAGAACCCTGTCGCCCCATTCGATCTGGGCACTGATCGGGCCGAGCCGAAATGTTTCACGCTGAACCACCGCGCCGCCGAGGGTGGCCACCACGGTGCCGCTTCGCGGGGCGTCCGCGATCTGCATGCGCAGTTCCCATTCCTTGCGGGGCTCCTCGACGACCTCGAGCCGCTCGATGCGGCGCTGCGTCTGCCGCGCCTTCGCGGCCTGCTTCTCGGTGGACTCGGAGCGGGCCTTGCGTCCCATCTTGTCGGAGTCGGCGCCCTTGGCCTTCCGCCGTGCGTTGCGGACACCGTGCTCGAGCCAATTGCGTTGCATCTGAGCGCGATCCTCGAGACCGGCCTTGGTGTCCGCGTACTCCTCGTAGCGTTCCCGCGCATGCTGGCGGGCGATGGCCCGCTCCGCGAGGTAGGCCTCGTAGCCGCCGTCGTAGACCGCGATCTGCTGCTGGGCGAGGTCGAGTTCGACGATTCCGGTCACGGTGCGTGCCAGGAACTCTCGATCGTGGCTGACCACCACGATGCCGGTCCGGGCCTCCGCGACGAACCGTTCGAGCCGCTCGAGGCCGTCGAGGTCCAGGTCGTTGGTCGGCTCGTCGAGCAGCAGCACGTCGTATCGGGAGAGCAGCAGCGACGCCAGTCCCGCCCGTGCGGCCTGCCCGCCGGACAGCGCGGTCATCTCCGCGTCGAGCCCGACGTCGAGGCCGAGGTCGCCCAGCACCTTCTCGGCGCGCTCGGACAGGTCGGCGCCGCCGAGGCCGAGCCACCGCTCGAGCGCGTGCGAGTACCGGTCGTCGCCGCCGTCCTCCGCGAGTGCTTCCGCGGCCGCGTTCATCTCCTCCTCGGCCGCGGTGACGCCCGTCCGCCTGCCGAGGAAACCCTCGACAGTCTCGCCGGGCAGGCGTTCGGGCTCCTGGGTGAGATAGCCCACGGTGGCGTGCGGCGGGCTGAGCGAGACCGCACCCTCGATGTCGGCCGAGCTGTGCCCGGACAGGATGGAGAGCAGGGTGGACTTGCCCGCGCCGTTGGCGCCGACCAGTCCGATCACGTCGCCGGGAGCCACCACGAGGTCGAGCCCGGAAAAGAGGGTGCGCTCGCCGCGGGACGCGGACAGCCCGTCGGCGTGCAGTGTTGCGGTCATGGCGACGATTGTCCCAGCAGCCCGGGAACAAGGATTCCGCGGCGGCGGTTGTTCCGTTGCATGACCTCTGTGAGCCCTGTCCCCGACGTGACGTTGAACGACGGCAACACCATCCCGCAGCTCGGTTTCGGGGTGTGGCAGGTGCCCGACGACGAGAGCTACACGGCCGTCACCAGCGCGTTGAGCATCGGCTACCGGAGCATCGACACCGCGGCGATCTACGGCAACGAGGTGGGCACCGGACGGGCCATCGCGGATTCCGGGATTGCGCGCGACGAGTTGTTCGTCACGACCAAGCTGTGGAACGGCTCGGGGGAGACCTGGACGGCGGACACGGTTCGCCGCGAGTTCGACGCCTCCCTCGATCGGCTCGGCCTCGACTACCTCGACCTGTACCTGATCCACTGGCCGCGCGCGATGCGCGAGGACTACGTCGCGATCTGGCGCGCCTTCACCGAGTTGAGGGCCGAGGGCCGGGTGCGGTCCATCGGTGTCTCCAACTTCCAGCCCGCACAGCTGAGCCGCGTGATCGACGAGACGTCGGTGGTGCCGGCGATCAACCAGATCGAGGTGCACCCGGATTTCGCCCAGCCGCAGTTGCGGGCGTTCCATGCCGACCACGGCATCGTCACCGAGGCGTGGTCACCGCTCGGACAGGGCGGTGCGCTGCTCGACGACCCGGTGCTGGCGCGGATCGCCGAGAAGCATCAGCGCTCCACCGCGCAGGTGGCGCTGCGGTGGCATCTGCAGCTCGGAAATGTCATCATTCCGAAGTCCGTGACGCCGTACCGGATTCGGCAGAACATCGAGGTCTTCGACTTCGAGCTCGACTCCGAGGACCTCGCCGCGATCGCCGACCTGGACGCGGGCAACCGGCTGGGGCCCGATCCGGACGAGTTCGATATGGGGTGATCCCCACGGCGGCCCGGCGGCAACGGGTGCCGGACGGTCAGTAGTTCAGGGTCAGGTTGTGTCGACCGGATTTCATCCAGCCGGTGGCGACGGCCTGCTCCGCCTGCTTGTCTGTTCCCCCGCACCCGACGACGAGCCGGAATCGCTCGGCGTCATAGGTCGTGTACCTGTACTCGCGCACCGATCCGGGGCCGATCGGGTCGTCGAGTTCCGCCCACCCGGATTCGCCCTTCTCGGCGACCACCCACACCGCCACCGGTGGTGCACTCCGCGGACCCTGTTTGCAGGTCACCGTCCCGAAGACGGTCCGCGGGGTCAGGGCCTGTGCGGCTGGTGCCGCGAGGACGGCGGGCACAGCGACGAGGGCGGCGGCAGTGGCGGCAAGCTTGAGGAAACGCATCGGGGTCCTCTCGGTCGCACGGGACTCTCGGCAACACCAAGCACTGATACTAGCCACCGTCCGCGCGAATGCGGGCTCAATGGTGGCACTCTTCACGACCATGCGCGCAGAAATGGCCGTCCCCGCGGACCCGGCGGCGGTCGAGGGGCCGGCCGCCGGCAATCGGCGACGTCGGGCGCCTCGCCGGTGGCAACTGTCCGGCACTCGGGTCCTGCAGATCGCGCTGGCGCTGATCGCCCTGCAGCTGGTCGTGCGCGCGGTGGTTCTGAGCCGGGGTTACTTCTACTGGGACGACCTGATCCTGACCGGCCGGTCCGGATCCCTGTCGCTGCTGTCGTCGGAGTTCCTGTTCTACGACCACGACGGTCATTTCATGCCCGCGGCGTTCCTCGCGGCGGGGCTGGCGACCCGGTTGGCGCCGTACGACTGGCTGGTGCCGGCGCTGATGCTGCTGGTACTCCAGGCGCTCGCCTCGTTGGCCCTGCTACGACTGCTCCGGCTGATCCTCGGTCGCCGCCCGGTCATCCTGATCCCGCTGGTGTTCTACCTCTTCTCTCCGCTGACCCTGCCCGCGTTTGCCTGGTGGGCCGCGGGCCTCAACGCGCTGCCTCTGCAGATCGGGCTCGCGTGGGTCACCGGCGACGCGATCCGGTTGTGCCGCACAGGCAGTGCGCGCCATGCGATCTCCGGGTTCCTGGTGTTCGCGGTGTCGCTGCAGTTCTTCGAGAAGGCGGTGCTGGTCCCGCTCGTCGCCTTCGTCGCGGTCGCGCTGATCTACCGGGTCGACGGAAGGGTGCGACCGATACGCACGGCGCTCTCCCGGGGGGCGCTGTTCTGGGCGCCGGCATTGCTCCTGGCGGCCGTGTGGTCGCTGATCTACCGACTGACCGTGACCACGGACTTCGCGCCCTTCGACGGGGCGTCCGCGATCGAGATGGTCCGGCACGCGACATCGAACGGGCTGCTGCCGACCCTCTTCGGCGGACCGTGGACCTGGGACCGCTGGCCGCCGAGTCCGCCGTGGGCGGACCCGCCGGAGGGGCTCATCGCCGCGAGTTGGGTCCTCGCTGCCGCCCTTGTCGTCGCGTCGATCGTCTGGAAGCGCCGGGTCGCCTGGGTGTGGATCGCGGTGGGGGCCTATGTGTTCGTCTCGGTGACAGCGATGGTCGTGACCCGATCGGGGGCGGATACGACCTTCGAGCTCGGGCAGACGCTGCGCTACCTGACCGACAGCGCCGTGATCATCGCCATCGCCCTGGCCCTCGTTCTGCGCGCTCCCGTGCGCGCCGGCCGGACGGCTCCGGGGCGAGGACCGACGGTGGCGTCGGCGGTGGCCGCGATGTCCGCGTTCGTCGCCGGCAGCCTCGTCTCGACTGCGACCTTCGCCGACAGCTGGCAGGACAACACCACGCGCGACTACCTGGCCAATGCGCGGTCGGCGCTCGCGGCGCATCCCGATGTGCCGCTGCTCGAGCAGCCGGTGTCGATCTGGGTGCTGTTGCCCGTCGCCCACCCGCACAACCTCGTCAGTCGTGTTCTCGGTCCGCTGCCCGATCGCCCCGAGTTCGCCCCGGCGACACCGGAGCTGCGCATGCTCGACGATGACGGCAGAGCGGTCGACGCCGAGGTGACCTGGGTCCGGGCGATCGATCCGGGCCCGGCGCAGGGCTGCGGGCACCGGATCGGGTCCGATCTGGTCGAGCTGCCGCTCGACGGTCCGCTGGCCCGCTGGGAGTGGACCGTTCGGCTGAACTACCTGTCCTCGGCGGACGGCGAGATCGTGGTGTCGCTCGAACAGGGGGAGCCGGTCGTGGTCCCGGTTCGGAACGGCCCGAACAGTGTCTTCGTGCGCTTGACGGGCGGTGGCGACCTACTCGAGCTCCGCGCGATGGGGCCTGACCTGGCGCTCTGCGTGGGGTCGGGGCCCGTCGGTGTCGTCGTGCCGGTTCCGTGATCGGACTGGGTGATCTGCGCACAGGGTTTCGACGATTCGCGCATCAGGTATCGATTCGGTCAAGCCGGGGAGTCTGAACGCTTGTCCGGATGTAATCATGCCGCTATGACGTGGGTTATCGCACACGCGGATTCGGTTCCGCTGCTCCAGTCGACCGACTTCACCCGACTGCGTTGGGTCGGGGCGTCCACCTCCGGGCCGGAGTTCGCGCACCCACCCGAGATGAGCGTCGCGGAGTGGCTGTTCGGGGACGGATGCGGCGTCCGGCGTGAGAACGACTCGGTGTCGGTGCTCGAGGTTGCCTTCACCCCGCCGCGATCGGTTCTGCGTGCGGCCTTCGGGGGGAGGTTGCCCGACCGCATGGATGCGGTGCTGGCGGCGCACGAGTATGCGGTCGAGGAGACGCTGGCCACCTGGGAGCGCCACGCAACGGCGGTCCGGTTCGACACCTGTGCGGGAGTCGAGTGGTGCCCCGCCGTCGGCCTGGCCGGGCTGTCGGAGACGGAGATCTCGCCCGAGCCGCAGATGATCTGCACCCGGATACACGTGTCCACCGTGGCGCTGACCCTGGACGACGACCAGTGGCGGACGCTCGTGGTCGAGCGGTTCCTCGACTGGCAGTCGCAGGCATGGTCCCAGTACCAGCGATTGCTCGCGATGGGCGTGCGGCGTTCGCTCGGTTGGGGATTCGAGTTCCCGTCGCTGACGCAGGCACGCAAGGTGGTCGCCGACGCGAGCTGATCGATCGTCCGACAGAATCCGTGTCGTTGCGTTAGGGTGCCAAGTGGAACTCATGTCGGGGGGCACGGGCGACACGGGGGAAGAATTGAACGCTGGCACGGCAACACTGCATACCGCGGGTCTGACGCAGCGGTTTCGGGGCGGTCTTCACATGCACGGGGCCGACGGGATCGACACGCTCTCCGGGATCTGCCGATTCCGGTCCGAGCAGCCGTCGGAGTTCAGTGCGACGATGGGGTCCACGGACTTCGGGACGATCCGCGTGAATCGGATGACGTCGACCGCGGTCACGGCGGTCCGCACGCGCACCATGCTGGGCGACGAGATGGGTGACTACGTCTCGGTGGCGACCATCCGGGCGGGCACCGTTGGCGTGGAACAGGATCGGACCTCGGGTCGGGGCACCGCGGGAGACATCACGTTCGTCGACTTCGGGCGCGAGTTCGAGCTCGACGTCGCCGCCGGCAGCGAAGTCGTCTTCGTCTATCTCCCTCGCCGGCTGCTCGCGGAGAGGGCGATCGACACTCGAAGGCTCACCGGCGCCGTCATTCCGGAATCGCCCGTCGGGGCAGCGCTGGCGGGAATGCTGGAGCCGCTCAGCCGTCATCACCCGAGCACTCTCGCGGAGCAGTCACTGATCGAGCATGCGATCGTGGACCTCGCGCTCGCCGTGATCCAGCAGCCGGCGGCCGAGGCGCCCGCGCCGGAAGAGATGGCAGTCGGCAACCGGGCGCGGGTGTACGACTTCATCGAGCGTAACTTCGCCGATCCGACGCTGAACGTCGATCGAGTCGCCGCGGGGATCAACGTCAGCCCCCGGTACCTCCACAAACTCCTGGAGGGCGACGGCATTTCGGTCTACGGCATGATCCGGAGGCGACGGGTCAGGCACGGCATCGACCTGCTCTCCGACCCGGGCCTCGCGCACCTGTCCGTCGGCCAGATCGCGCGACGGAGCGGGTTCACCGGGCTGAGCCAGTTCGGCCGCGCAGTGCGGGACCTCGCCGGTGAGTCGCCGCGGGAGATCCGGCAACGGGCCGCGGCCGCTGCCGCAGCCTGAGGTTCGGCGCGACCGACCACGCTCACGAACGGCCCAGGTACTCGATCAGTTCCGCGGCGGCCGCCCGTCCGCCGCGATTGGCCCCGATGGTGCTCGCGGACGGCCCGTACCCGAGCAGGTGGACACGCTGGTCGGATGAGACCTGTGTGGCCAGCCGCCCGGTCATGGTGATCCCGCCGCCGGGTCCGCGCAGCCGGAGCGGGGCCAGGTGGTCGAGCGAGCTGCGGAAGCCGGTGCACCACAGGATCACGTCGGCGCGCCGGTGCGTGCCGTCCGCCCACCGCACCCCGTCGGCGGTGATCTCGCTGAACATCGGCAGGCGTGTGAGCGCGCCGCGGGCGCGGGCGGCCCGGATCGCCGGGGACATGGGCAGCCCGGTCACCGACACCACCGAGCCGGGTGGCAGCCCGCGACGGACCCGATCCTCCACCACAGCAACCGCGGCCCTGCCCTCTTCCGGGGTGAACGGCTCGTCCCGGAACTGCGGTTCGCTGCGGGTCACCCAGGTGGTGGAGGTGACCTGGGAGATCTCGTCCAGCAGCTGCACGGCGGAAATTCCGCCGCCCACGACGACCACGTGACTGCCCTCGAACTCCGCGGCGTTCTGATAGTCCCTGGTGTGGAGCTGACGGCCCCGGAACAGGTCGGCTCCCGGGTAGCGCGGGACGAACGGGCGCTCCCAGGTGCCGGTGGCGTTGATGATCCCGCGGGCGGTCACGGCGCCGGCGTCGGTTTCCAGGGTGAGCAGTCCGTCACCGGCCTGATCGCACACCACCCTGGTGTGCACCGGCCGGTGGACGGGCAGCTCGAAGCGCCGCTCGTACTCCGCGAAGTACCGCGGTACGGCGTCGGCGGCGTGCACCTCCGCGGGCGCGGTGCCGTCGAGCACGTCGGTGAACGGCATCCCCGGCAGGTCGTGAACCCGATTGACGGTGCTCAATGTCAGTGAGGGCCAACGGAACTGCCACGCGCCGCCCGGGCCGGGGGAGTGATCGAGGATCACGAATCCCGCCTCGGGATCGAGCCCGAACCGGCGCAGGTAGTAGCCCGCGGACAGACCGGCCTGTCCGGCGCCGATGACCACGACTTCGGTCCGTGTCTGCATGGTGGCAACCTCCCGGGTGTGAACGGTACGGTCAACCACATGATCGGGACCAGCCGTGACGGTGACGTGGTGACCATCGAGCTGCAGAGGGAGGACCGGCGGAACGCTCTGAACACGGAGCAATGCGTGCTCCTGCGCGACGCCGTCGACGAGGCCGTGGCGCTCGGGGCCCGGGCGATCGTGCTGACCGGACAGGGCTCCGCGTTCTGCGCGGGTGCCGACCTGTCCGGTGACGTCTACGCCGACGGATTCACCGACACCCTGCTCGAGATGCTGCACACCATCGACGGGGCGCCGATCCCGGTGATCGCGGCGGTGAACGGCCCGGCGATCGGGGCGGGCACCCAGCTCGCGTTGGCCTCGGACCTGCGGGTGGTCGCCCCGGACGCCCATTTCGCGATCCCCGCCGCCAAGCTCGGCATCTCCGTCGACACCTGGACGGTCAAGCGGCTGGTGTCCCTCGCCGGCGGCGGGCCGGCCCGGACGATGCTGCTCGGAGCCGAGTCGTTGTCCGCCGAGGACGCGTTGACCGCGGGGCTGGCGAACAAGATCGGCGACCTCGCGTCCGCGCAGGACTGGGCCAAGCGCATCGCGGCCCTGGCCCCGCTGTCGCTGCGACACCTCAAGTTGGTGTTCAACGACGACGGCACCCAGGACGATCCGACGCCCGAACAGCTCAGCGCCCTGCAGGCGGCGTGGCGCAGCGAGGACATGGACGAGGCCCGTCAGGCGCGGTGGGAGAAGCGGAAGCCGGAGTTCAAGGGGCGATGAGTATCGGGATCAAGGGCGTCCTCGCCGCCGCGGCCGGACTGGCGGGGATCGCGGCGATCGCCCGAGTCGGCGTGGAACTCTCGTCGGCCATGGGCGCCTCCACCACGGCGATCGTGCCGCACGCGACGGGTTCCGCCCGGTATCGCGGCAAGCGGTTCCACAACTCCGAACCCAGCAGCCAGTTCGTGGCCACGCGTTCGAACATCGTGACCTCGATTCTCACCCGTGGCCGCCTGGGACGTCCCCGTCGGCCGATCCCGCTGGCCACCCCGCTCGCACCCGCGCAGCCCGCCGAACTGGCCGTCACCTGGTACGGGCACTCGAGCGCGCTGATCGAGATCGACGGGCACCGGGTGCTCACGGACCCCGTCTGGAGCCACCGGGTCTCGCCCTCCCGGCTGGTCGGGCCTGCTCGGCTGCATCCGACGCCGGTCGGGATCGAGGCGCTGCCCCAGATCGATGCGGTCGTGGTCTCGCACGACCACTACGACCACCTCGACAAGCCCACGGTCGTCGCGCTGGTCCGCACCCAGCGGGCCCCGTTCGTGGTGCCGAAGGGCATCGGCGCACACCTGCGGCACTGGGGTGTGCCGGAAGACCGGATCGTCGAGCTCGACTGGGACGAGCAGGCGAGGATCGGCGCCCTGACAGTCACCTGCACCGAGGCCAGGCACTTCTCGGGTCGGGGGCTGGTGCGCAATCCGACGCTCTGGTCGTCCTGGGTGATCGCCGGACCGCAGCGCACCGTGTTCTTCGGCGGCGACACCGGCTACACGCCCAGGTTCGCGGAGATCGGCACGCGGCACGGTCCGTTCGACCTGACGCTGCTCCCGGTCGGCGCCTACGACGAACACTGGCCGGACATCCACATGAACCCCGAGGAGGCGGTCCGTATGCACGCCGATCTCAACCTCGGTGAGCCCGGATCCGGCGTGCTCGTGCCCGTGCACTGGGCCACCTTCAATCTGGCCTTCCATCCGTGGGCTGAGCCGGTGACACGGCTGCTGACGGCGGCGGGGGAGGCCGGTACGAGGGTGAGCGTGCCGATGCCGGGACAGCGGATCGACGTGCTGCGCCCGGCCTCGCAGCGCCAGTGGTGGTTGCGGCTCGCCTGACGGAAGCGGCGCACGCCCCGGGATCTGACATAGCCTGGCTGGCATGGCCTCCGACGAGATATCCGGCGACGGTGTGACGGTCGCGACACTCAGTGCGGGCGAGGTCGACACCTCGACCGGGCTGACCACGGCGCAGGTGGCGCGCCGGGTGGCGGACGGGCAGACCAACGACGTGCCCGGCCGCGCGAGCCGGTCGGTCAAGGAGATCGTCCGGGCCAACGTGTTCACCCGGATCAATGCGATCCTCGGCGTGCTGCTGATCATCGTGCTGTCCACGGGCTCGGTGATCGACGGCATGTTCGGTCTGCTGATCATCGCGAACAGCGGGATCGGCATGATCCAGGAGATCAGGGCGAAGCAGACCCTCGACAAGCTGGCGATCGTCAGTGCGGCCAAACCCCAGGTCCGGCGCGACGGGGTGTCGGTGTCGGTGGCGCCGAACGAGGTGGTCCTCGACGACATCATCGAGCTCGGCGCGGGCGACCAGATCGTGGTCGACGGCTCCGTGGTCGAGGGGGAAGTCCTCGAGGTCGACGAATCGCTGCTGACCGGAGAGGCCGATCCCGTCCACAAACAGCCGGGTCAACAGGTCCTGTCCGGGAGTTTCGTGGTGTCCGGCAGCGGTGCCTACCAGGCCACGAAGGTCGGCAGGGATGCCTACGCCGCGAAGCTCGCGGCCGAGGCGAGCAAGTTCACCCTGGTGCACTCCGAACTGCGCAGCGGTGTCGACAAGATCCTCACGTTCATCACCTACCTGATGATCCCGGCGGGGCTGATGATCATCTACAACCAGCTGTTCGTCAGCGAGCAGGACCTGCCCGCGGCGCTGAACGGCATGGTCGCGGCGCTGGTCCCGATGGTGCCGGAGGGCCTGGTACTGATGACCTCGCTCGCCTTCGCGGTGGGCGTGGTCCGGCTCGGCCGCAGGCAGTGCCTGGTGCAGGAACTCCCCGCCATCGAGGGGCTCGCCCGCGTCGACGTCGTGTGCGCCGACAAGACCGGCACGCTCACCGAGAACGGTATGCGGCTGTCGGAGTTGCGTTCTCTCGACGGAGACGAGGCATCCGCCCGCGACGCGCTCGCGGCGATGGCGGGCGGCGACCCTCGTCCCAACGCGAGCATGCTGGCGATCGCCGAATCCTGTGACGGCGATCCCGGGTGGACCAGCACCGCCGTCGCGCCGTTCACCTCCGCCAAGAAGTGGAGCGGTAACTCCTACGGCGACAACGGCAACTGGGTGCTCGGTGCCCCCGACGTCTTGCTCGACGCGGAGACGGACGTCGCCCGCGAGGCCGAGGAGATCGGTTCGAAGGGCCTGCGCGTGCTCATGCTCGGCAGCAGCGATCTGCCGGTCGACGACTCGGCGGCACCGGGCCGGGTGACCCCGCGGGCACTGGTGGTGCTCGAGCAGCGGGTACGGCCCGACGCCCGTGAGACCTTGGAGTACTTTGCCGATCAGCACGTCTCGGTCAAGGTGATCTCCGGGGACAACGCGGTTTCCGTTGGCGCGGTTGCCGGTTCGCTCGGGTTGCCCGGCGGTGACAGTCCGATCGACGCGAGGGAGCTCCCGGCCGATCGGGAGGCGCTGGCCGACACCCTGGACCGCGCCACCACCTTCGGCCGGGTGCGGCCGGATCAGAAGCGCGAGATGGTGGGGGCGCTGCAGTCGCGCGGCCACACGGTGGCGATGACCGGTGACGGCGTCAACGACGTGCTCGCCCTCAAGGACGCGGACATCGGCGTGTCGATGGGCTCGGGCAGCCCGGCGACGAGGGCGGTGGCCCAGATCGTGCTGCTGGACAACAAGTTCGCCACCCTGCCGTACGTGGTCGGTGAGGGGCGCCGGGTGATCGGCAACATCGAGCGGGTCTCGAACCTGTTTCTCACCAAGACCGTGTACTCGGTGCTGCTGGCGCTGCTCGTCGGGCTCTCGGGGGTGCTCTCCCAGTTCTTCCACTTCGAGCCGATGCCCTACCCGTTCCTGCCGCGGCACGTCACGATCGCGGCCTGGTTCACGATCGGGGTCCCCGCGTTCATCCTGTCGCTGGCACCGAACAACGAGCGCGCGCGCAGTGGATTCGTCCCGCGGGTGATGCGCTTCGCGGTGCCGTCGGGCCTCGTCATCGGCGTGGCCACCTTCGTCGCCTACACCCTGGTGTACGCGGGCCCGGAGGCAACCGAGACGCAAAGGGTGCAGGCCGGAACCACCGCACTGATCACCCTGATCATGATCGCGGTGTGGGTGCTGGCCATCGTGGCGCGGCCGTACACCTGGTGGAAGGTGCTGCTCATCGCCGGGTCGGTGGCCGGGTACCTGGTGCTGTTCGCGCTGCCGTTCACCCGTGAGTTCTTCAAGCTCGACCCGTCGAATGTGGGGGGCACCACCACCGCGCTGGTCTGCGGCGCGGTGGGCATCGTGCTGGTGGAGGTGTCGTGGTGGATCTCGGGCGCCATCCACGGCGAGAAGCGGCGGCTGTTCGCGCAGCCGGATGTCGGCGGCGTGACCGGCCCGACCACCCCGGAATCGGTGGCGTGACCAAGGGATCTCTGTGAGACTGGGGCCGTAGCGGGGGTAACGCCCCGGCGACCCATGGTGCCGGGTCGGCACCGGAAGAGGAGACGCTATGAGCTTCATGGAGACCCTCAAGGGCCTGTTCGGCAAGGGGAAGCAGGCCGCCGCACAGCACGCCGACAAGATCGAGGGCGCCGTCGACAAGGCGGGCGACTTCATCGACGAGAAGACCGGCGGCAAGTACGCCCAGCACGTCGACAAGGCGCAGGACGCGGCCAAGAAGATCATCCCGAACGAGTAGCCGATCCCGACCAGGAGCCGCAGATGCCCGATCCTTCCCCGTACACGGTGGAACTTCTGTTCGATCGGGACTGCGGCTTCTGCGTACGTAGCGCGGAATTCCTTCGCCGCATCGACCGCCGCGGTCGGGTCAGTGCGGTCGCGCTGCAGCAGAGCGGTGCGCCGGAGCGATTCGGGGTGGATACCGAGGCCGCGCTCGAGCAGGCCTGGGCGGTCGACTCGCGCGGCGACCGGTACGCGGGTGCCGGAGCCATCAACGCCGCCCTCTCCGGGGTGCTCGGCACCCGAATCCCGTTGTTCGTCTACAGGATCTGGGGTGTTCGCCAACTCCAGGACCGCGCGTATCGCTGGGTGGCGGCCAACAGGCACCGACTCCCGGGCAAGGGCGGCAGCTGCGCGCTCGAGTGACCCGATTCCGCTGGTCGCGTCCGAGCTATGCTCGGATCACCCGGGCGGAAGAGCACGGCAACCGAGCCCGGGTCGAGGGTGCAGATGGCAGACATCGATCCACAGGCGACGCAACGCGAGATGACATCGGGGTTCGCGGCGGAACTCGCCGCGGCGGGGTATGAAGACGCGCACGAGATCGGCCGTGGGGGGTTCGGCGTCGTCTATCGCTGCCTACAGCGTGACCTGGACCGAATCGTCGCGGTGAAGGTGCTGACCAGCGATCTCGACTCGGAGAATCTCGAACGCTTCCTCCGCGAGCAGCGCGCGATGGGCCGGCTGTCGGGCCA
Source organism: Rhodococcus daqingensis (assembly GCF_042665615.1). Classification (NCBI taxonomy): domain Bacteria; kingdom Bacillati; phylum Actinomycetota; class Actinomycetes; order Mycobacteriales; family Nocardiaceae; genus Rhodococcus; species Rhodococcus daqingensis. The sequence continues at coordinate 157,271 of NZ_JBHTCS010000011.1, forward strand.
CCCGAACATCGTCAAGATCTTCCAGGTCGGGGCAACGGGCTCGGGGCGACCGTTCATCGTGATGCAGTATCACGCGCGCGATTCGCTGGACGCCCGGATCCGCCACTCGGGGCCGCTCGAATGGCCGGAGGCGATCGCGCTCGGCGTCAAGATCGCGGGCGCACTCGAGACCGCGCACCGGCTCGGCACCCTGCACCGCGACGTCAAACCCGCAAACATACTGGTCACGGACTACGGCGAACCGCAGCTGACGGATTTCGGCATCGCCAGGGTGGCCGGGGGTTTCGAGACCACCACCGGTGCCGTCACCGGGTCGCCCGCCTTCACCGCCCCCGAGGTCCTCGAGGGGCATCCCCCGACGCCGGCGTCGGACGTCTACAGCCTCGGCGCCACCCTCTTCTGCGCCATCACCGGCCACGCCGCGTTCGAGCGCCGCAGCGGCGAACAGGTGGTCGCGCAGTTCCTGCGCATCACCACCCGGCCGATCCCCGACCTACGCGGCGAGGGCATACCGGAGGACGTGTGTGCCGTGCTGGAGCGGGCGATGGCCAGGGAGGCGGCCGATCGCCCCGCCACGGCCGCGGAGCTCGGGGACGAACTGCGTGCGGTCCAGGATCGGCACGGACTCATCGTCGACGAGCTCCCGGTAGCGGAGGACGAACTGCCGGTCGCCGGGCACGGCGGCCCGCATCACGACCGGACCTCGGGTCGGCACACGGTCAGGCGCGGATCCTCGGGCCGGATCACGACTCCGCCCGCGCCCGCGACGAGGTTCCGCCCGCCGACGCCGAACCGGCCACTGGTCACCCGCGGCCGGCTGATCGACCTCCTGCAGGCGGGCAGGCACAGGCAGTTGACCGTGATCCACGCTCCGGCGGGGTTCGGGAAGAGCACACTCGCCGCCCAGTGGTGCGGCGCGCTCGACGAGGAGGGGGTGGCCGTCGCATGGCTCACCGTCGACCACGACGACGACAACGTCGTGTGGTTCCTGGCGCACCTGATCGAGGCGATCCGACGGGTCCGGCCCACCCTGGCGCGGGACCTGGGGGACGCGCTCGAGGAGCACGGCGACGAGGCCGAGCGCTACGTGCTCACCACCCTGGTCGACGAGATCCACGAGAACGGCGAGCGGGTGGCCGTGGTCATCGACGACTGGCATCGGGTGACGAGCGCGGAAACGGTTGCTGCGCTGGCATTCCTGCTCGACAACGGTTGCCAGCACCTGCAGCTGGTCGTGGTGAGCCGGACGCAGGCGGGAATCCCGATGAGCCGGATGCGGGTGCGCGACGAACTCGTCGAAATCGGCTCTGGTGCATTACGTTTCGATACCCAGGAATCGCGGGTATTCCTGGTGGACCTCGGCGGCCTCGAACTGGACGACGACGACGTCCGGAACCTGACCGAGTCGACCGGCGGCTGGGTCGCGGCGATGCAATTGGCGTCGCTGTCGCTGCGTGAGTCCGAGAACCCCGCGGAGCTGATCGAGAACATCTCGGGGCGCCACCACGCCATCGGAGAGTTCCTCGCCGAGAATGTGCTCGACACGGTGGATCCGGAGATCCTCGACTTCCTGCTCGCCACCTCCGTCACCGACCGGATATGCGGCAGCCTGGCATCGGTATTGGCCGGCGTGAGCAGGGGACAGGCACTGCTGGAGGCGATCGAGGAACGCGACCTGTTCCTGGACCGGATGGACGACGACCGGCATTGGTTCCGTTACGCCCCGCTGTTCGCGGAGTTCCTCCGCAGGCGGCTCGAGCGCGACCGTCCGGACGCGGTCGAGGGCCTGCACCGTACGGCCTCCGAGTGGTTCGCCGACCACCAGTTCCTCAGCGAGGCCGTCGACCACGCCCTGGCCGCGGGCGACGACCAGCGCGCGGTCGAGCTGGTCGAGCGGGACGGCGTACGACTGCTCGAATTCACGCAGACCACAACCTTGCTCGGGTCCGTCGACAAGCTGCCCCCGGCGATCGTCGCGTCGAGCCCCCGCCTGCAGCTCATCGTGGCATGGGCCAACATCCTGCTGCACCGCATCGATCCGGCGCAGCAGGCGCTTACCGGCCTCGATACCGCGCTCGAGCGATCCGCGCTCACCGAGGGCGAGGTCGCCGACCTGAGGATCGAGGCCGATGTCGTCCGCAGCGTCATGGAGTTGCGCTCGGACCGGATCGACCGGGTGGAGGACCTCGTCGCGCAGTGCTTGGCGCGTCCCGACGCGCTCCGGCCGTGGGTGACGTCGGCGGCCGCGAACGTGGCCACCTTCGGCGCGCTCTACCGTTTCGACTTCGACGAGGTCCGCCGCCTGCAGGACTGGGCGGCGACCTACCATCGGCGGAACAGCGGCCCACTCAATGTGATGCTCGGGCACAGTTACCGCGGCATCGCGGCGTACGAACAGCTCGACCTGGCCGAGGCCGAGAATCGCTTCCGGGCCGCCCTGGCGGCGGCCAAGCGCTCAGGCGGGCTCCAGTCGCACGGTGCCCGACTGGCCGGCTCGCTCCTCGGCGAGCTCTTGTACGAGCGAGGGGAGTTGGCGGAGGCCGAAAGGCTGCTGGACAGGGGATTCGAGCTCGGTGTCGAGAGCGGCGGCGTCGACTTCAAGCTCGCCCGGTATGCCACGGGGGCGCGCGTCAAGGCCCTGCGTGGCGATCTCGCGGAGAGCAGGCGTCGGCTCGACGCGGGTGCGAGAGCCGCACGGGACCTCTCGCTGCCGCGGTTGCGGTCGAGGATCGAGAACGAGCGTGTCCGGCTCGGGTTCCCGACACCGCCCGGCTTCGTGCCCGTCGAGTATCCCGCGCGGCGACGGCCGGTGGACGGCATTGACGAGATCACCGCGCAGGTCGAGGAGGCCACCGCCATCCGGCTGCTGCTCGCGCCGCGGTCGCCGGAGCAGACCGAGCTCGCCCGCGTCTGGGCGGAGGAATGGGTGGACCGGCTTCGGGGACGTCGACGGCGGCGGGCCTCACTGCAGGCGACCCGGCTGCTCGCGGGCTGCCTCGCCGCGGCCGGCCGGACCGACGAGGCAAAGGCCACGCTCGCCGCTGTCGCGGCGACCTGTGCCGAGCTCGGGATGGTCCGTTACCTCCCCGACGGTGGACCGCAGCTGTTCGCGCTCCTCGCCGCCCTGCGGGAAGACCAGATCGGCGGGCGCTGGCGGCCCGAGTGGCCGTCCGTCCCGAGCGCGTTCCTCGTCGAGGTGCTGTCGCAGGACTGCGTCGATACGGTGTGATGGGGCGATGACCGTCACCGGGCTGTTCCTCGTCGTGATCGTGGCCATCGCCGTGACGGGGTTCGCCAAGCGGTACGGCCTTCAGGTCCCGCTCGTGCTGGTCGCCATCGGAGGCGCCGCCTCCTTCATCCCCGGCCTCCCGCGCCTCGAGCTCTCGCCGGAGCTCATGCTCGGTGTCGTCCTGCCGCCGCTGCTGTACTCGGCGGCACTCGACTTCTCGTTCAGCACCTTTCGGCGCAACCTCGCGCCGATCCTGCGGCTCGGCATCGGCATGGTGGTCGTCACCACCTTCGCCGTCGGATGGTTCGCCAACTGGCTGGTGCCGGAGCTCACCCTGGGAGTGGCGCTGGTCCTCGGCGCCGTGGTGGCGCCGCCGGATGCCGTGGCCGCGGTCGCGGTGGGCCGGAAGCTCGGTCTGCCGCACCGCATGATGGCGATTCTCAAGGGCGAGTCCCTGGTCAACGACGCCGCGGCGCTGACCCTGTTCGCGCTGACGACCGCGGCGGTCACCGGGAGGAAGATCGCGATCGGCTCGCCGATGTTGTACTTCCTCTACGAGGTCGTGGGCGGAGTTCTTGTCGGGCTTGCCCTTTCGTATGCGGTCCGGTTCGTCCGCGCACGGATCGAGGACTCACCGATGGAGACCGTGCTGGGACTGTTGCTGCCCTTCGCCGCCTACTTCGCGGCCGAGGAGGTCCACGCCTCCGGGGTGCTCGCCGTCGTGACGGCGGGATTCGTCCTCGGCCGCGACGTCGGGGACGAGTCCGTCTCGACGCGGCTGCAGGAGAGCGCGGTGTGGCCCACGATCGACCTGGTGCTGGAGACCTTCGTCTTCGCCTACATGGGATTGCAGTTGCGGTTCGTGATCGAGGACGTGCGCGACGAGGGGCTCCCCGTCCATCACATCTTCGCCTACGGGTTGGCGATCCTCGCCCTGGTGATCGTGGTTCGCCCCGTGTGGATCTTCGCCACCCAGGCCAGGAGTGAGGGCTGGCGCCAGAACCTGGTGATCTCCTGGGCGGGGATGCGCGGTGTCGTCACCCTCGCCGCCGCGTCCGGCGTGCCGCTGACGACCCTGGCGGGCGATCCGTTTCCCGGCCGGGGCGTCATCGTGGCGGTCGCCTTCACGGTGGCGGTGGGAACGCTGCTGATCCAGGGGCTGACGCTGCCGCTGCTGATCCGGCGGCTCGACGTGGCCGATCCCGACGAGGAGGAGCGGCTCGGCGAGCAGATGGCGCTCGCGCGGAGGATCTCCCACGATGCGGCCGCGCGGTCCCTCTCGGAGGTGCTGCGGGATCCGCCGACGGGGGTGCCGACGGCGGAGCTGTCGGCGCTGGTGCGGCGGGTCCAGCGGGTGTCCGAGGCCAGGGCGGACATGGATCGCATCGAGGAGGTCAGCGAACACGAGGCCAGGGCGCTGCGGGCGAGCGCGGTGTTCAACCGGTTGCGGCGGGGGGTCCTCAGGGACCAGAGGGCGGCGCTGATCGCGGCCAGGGATGCGGGCGAACTCGACGACGAGGTGCTGCGGCAGGTGCTCGACGGACTCGACATCGAAGAGGTGGCGGCGGAGTCGAGGGTGCGGCGAGCGCGGTGGTGAGCGCTCGGGGGCTGTTCGGGCACAATCGATTCGTGAACCGGACCACGATGCTGCTCGCGGCGATGACCTGTGCGGCGCTCGCGGCCGGCTGCTCCGATGCCCCCGCCGAGTCCGCGCGGCCGGCCGTGACCTCCCCGGCGGCGACGGCCGAGGCCACGACGTCCGCGGCCGCGCCCGTGGGGGACGAACGCGGGGCACTGCTCGACGATCGGCCGGTCACCGCGACGGCGGCGACGAGCCCACACGGGCAGGTCACCGCCCGCACGCTGGTCTACCGATCCACCTCTGGCCTCGACGGCAGCGGAACCGCGGTGTCCGGCACGGTTTTCGTCCCGCCCGGCGAAGCGCCGGACGGCGGGTGGCCGATCGTCAGCGTCGGACACGGCACCACCGGCGTCACCGACGAGTGCGCGCCGTCGCGCTATCCCGACCTGCTCGGTGCGGTCGGCATGGTCACCGCGCTGCTGGAGCGGGGCTACGTCGTCATCGCCTCCGACTACCAGGGTCTCGGCACATCCGGTCCACACCCGTACCTGGAGCCGAAGTCCGCCGCCTACAACCTGATCGACGGGGTCCGGGCTGCGCGGGCCGCGGTACCGAACGCGTCGAACCGCTGGGCGGCGCTGGGCCTGTCCCAGGGCGGTCAGGCATCGTGGTCGGCCGCTGAGCATGCGGCCGAGTACGGAGACGGGCTCGACTTCGTCGGCGCGGCGAACCTGTCCCCGGCCGCGGACCTCTCACACATCGCCGACGACCTGGGCGGCATCGGACTGACTCTGCCGCAACAGATCTTCCTGCCGACGTTGCTCGCGGGCAGCGAGGCGCAGCACGCGGGCCTCGATCCGGCGAACTACATCCGGGGCGCGCTGGCGGACAGCCGCGAGGTCTTGATGTCGTGCACCGAGCAGGCCGCGGCGCGGAAATGGGATGCGGCGGTGCGGATCACCAGGGCCGACAGTCTTCCGCTGACCAGCGCCGACACCGATCGGATGCGGGCATGGCTGGAGCGGATCGCGTTGCCGCAGCGACGCGCCGAGGCGCCGATGCTGGTGGTGGTCGGGGAGACCGACGATCTGATCCCCGCGGACTGGACCAGGGTGGCGGTGACGAAGGCCTGTGCGCTCGGCGACGTGGTCACGCTGGAGTCGCGGCCGGGCGAGGGGCACGCCGACGCGCGGGCCACCCCGGGGGCGGTGGCCTGGATCGCGGACCGGTTCGCGGGGGTGCCCGCACCGAACACCTGCGCGGGCACGCCGTGAGCGTCTCGTGGTCGGTGACCGCCCGACTGTCGTAGCGTCTACCCATGACCGCGACCAGCCCGCTCGACCGGCTCCGTGAGCTGTGCCTGCGGCTGCCCGAGGCGACGGAGCGCGTCAGCCACGGCGAGCCGGCCTGGTTCGTCCGCAAGGCCCCGCAGTTCGCGACCCTGGCCGACCACCATCACGACGACCGGCTGGCCTTCTGGGCGGCGGCGCCGGCCGGAGCGCAGTCGGACTGGGTGGCGCGGGATCCGGAGCGGTTCTTCGTGCCCCCCTACGTCGGCGGCCGCGGGTGGATCGGCGTGTATCTCGACCGTCCGCAGGAGTGGGACGACATCGCGGACATCGTCGAGGACGCGTACCGCACGGTCGCCCCGCGGAAGCTGCTCGCCCTGCTCGACGAGAGCGAGGGCCGGTGACCGGCACCGCCGCCGCGGTCCTGCTGGTCATCGTCGCCGCGGCCCTCGCGCTCGGCGCGTGGTGGCTGCGCACCCGCAGGACGCTCACCACCCCGGCGGAGCGTGCCGTGCACGCCACCCTGCACACCGCCTCGCTCGCGGCGAGACCGCTGCGGCGCGGTCTCCACACCGCCTCCGCGGCCGAGGCCGCTCCCCACCTGCAGTCGCTGATCGGCGCCGACGCGGTGGCACTGGCCTCCGCGGACGGGACGCTGCTCGCCTGGAACGGTCCGCACCAGGAATTGGCCGAACGGTTCCGTGAGGCCGGGCTCCGCGCGGTCGCCGGCGAGCGTCGGGTCCTGGTCGAATCCGCCGAGCTCGGTGAGCCCGAGGTCGGGGCGTTGATCGCGCAACCGTTGCTCATCGAGGATTCCGGCGTCGTCGGGGTGATGGGCGTGCTGACCACCGGGGAACCCGGGCCCGGCCTGCTCGGCGCCATCACCGAGGTCGCTCGGTACGCGTGCAGCCAGATCGAGCTGGCCGAGCTCGACGCCTCCCGGGCGCGCCTGGACCGGGCCGAGGTCCGCGCACTGCGGGCCCAGATCAGCCCGCACTTCATCTACAACGCGCTCAACACCGTGGCGTCGTTCGTCCGGACCGATCCGGACCGGGCGAGGGAGCTGATCCTCGAGTTCGCCGACTTCACGCGGTACTCCTTCCGGTCCGCGGGTGAATACACCCTGTTGGCGGACGAGCTGCGCAACATCGACCGGTACCTGACGCTCGAGCGGGCCCGGTTCGGCAAGTCCCTGGAGGTGCGATTGCAGGTCGCCCCCGAGGTGCTCAACGTCGTGCTGCCGTTCCTGGCTCTGCAGCCTCTCGTGGAAAATGCCGTGCGGCACGGGATCTCGACCAAGCCGGAGGGGGGCACCGTGAGCATCGTCGCCGCGGACGAGGGCACCGACTGCGTCATCAGCGTCGAGGACGACGGCGTCGGGATGGATCCCGAACTGCTGCGCTCGGGCTCGCTGGACGCTGTCGAGTCCGGCGGCGACCGGCCGAGCGCAAGGGAATCCGCCCATGTCGGGCTCGCGAACGTGGACGACCGGCTCCGAGCTGCGTTCGGGAACGATTACGGGCTGGTGGTCGAGACCGCACCGGGCGCGGGGACCAAGGTGAGCATGCGGGTGCCGAAGTTCCGTCCGGGAATCCGGGCCTGAGCGTGGCGGCGGGGAGGAGCGCACATGGCACGATGGTTCCGTTGTGACGCAGAACTCCGAGGGGCCGACCGCGGCCCCGCTGACAGTACTGGCCGTCGACGATGAGCGACCCGCCCTCGACGAGCTGGCCTATTTGCTGCGCGCCCAGGAGGCGGTCGGCGACATCCTCACCGCGAGCGACGCCACCACCGCGCTGCGGGTGATCAAGGATCGTCTCGGCAGGTCAGCCGCCATCGATGCGGTGTTCCTCGACATCAACATGCCCGGCCTCGACGGGCTGGAGCTGGCCGAAGTGCTCGCCGCGTTCGCGGATCCGCCCGCGGTGGTGTTCGTGACCGCACACGACGATCGTGCGGTCGCGGCCTTCGACCTCGGCGCCGTCGACTACCTGCTCAAGCCGCTGCGTGAGGAGCGGTTGGCGGAGTCGGTGCGGCGGATCGTCGCGCTCAAACAGCAGCACGGGGCCCGTGCGGGCGGACGGCCCGAGCCGGACGCGGACGAGGTGATCCCGGTCGAACTCGGTGGCGTCACGACACTGGTGCCCCGGTCCGCGGTCGCCTGGGTTGAGGCCGACGGCGACTACGCCAGGCTGCACACGGCGACCGGGTCTCACCTGGTCCGGATCCCGATCTCGGCACTGGAGTCCCGCTGGGAACAGGCGGGCTTCCTCCGGGTGCACCGCTCGTATCTGGTGTCGCTGCAGTTGGTCACCGGAATCCGCACCGTCGGCACCGGCACGGTGGTGTGCCTGCGCGCGGTCGGCGACGGGCCGGCCGTGGAACTTCCGGTGAGCAGGCGTCACACCAGGGAACTCAAGGATCGGTTGGTGCGCGCGCCCCGACAGAGCTGGACCGGTCGGTGACCGCGCCGGGGGGAGGGCCGCGGCCCAGGGAACGGGTGGTGCTGGCCCAGCGGCACGGCGCCCGGATCGTGCGCACCCGGGTGGAGGTCCAGGAACAGACCGAGGTCGGTGACGCGATGATCCGAGGGCTGGTCCGCACCCAGCTGGGGCTGGCCCTGCGGCTCGCCCTGCTCGCCACCGGGCTGCTGTGCGCGGTGCCGCTGCTGATGATCGCGTTCCCTGGCCTCTCCGAGGTGGCGGTGCTCGGTGTCCGGCTGCCCTGGCTGGTGCTCGGGGTGCTGGTGTACCCGGTGCTGCTGGTCGTGGGCAGGCTCTACATCCGGCGTGCGGAACGCAACGAGCAAGAGTTCGTCGACCTGGCCGACGACTGAGCGCGGTTGGTAGCCACGATGTCCGGACAGCCCATCCCGGTGGCCACGGTGCTCGGCCTGGTCGCCGCAGCGGTGCTGACGGTGGCCATCGGCGTCTACGGGGTCCGCCTGGCGCGCACGACCTCCGACTTCTTGGTGGCCTCGCGCAGTGTCGGGCCGCACTGGAACGCCGCCGCGATCTCCGGTGAATATCTTTCGGCCGCATCGTTTCTCGGTGTCGCCGGGTTGATCGCCAAGTACGGTGCCGATGCCCTCTGGTACCCGGTGGGTTTCACCGCCGGCTACCTGGGGCTGTTGCTGTTCGTCGCCGCCCCGCTGCGGCGGTCCGGCGCGTACACCGTCCCGGACTTCGCCGAATTCCGTTTGGGCTCGCGGCGATTGCGCAAACTCGCCATGGTGGTCGTGGCGGTGATCTGCGTCCTGTACATGGTTCCGCAGTTCCAGGGCGCGGGCCTGACGCTCGGTATCCTGCTCGGCGTACCCGTCTGGGTCGGCGCGGTCGCGGTGGCCGTGATCGTCATCGTGAACGTGGTCGGCGGTGGCATGCGCTCGATCACCTTCGTGCAGGCCTTCCAGTACTGGCTCAAGCTGACCGCGGTCGCGGTGCCCGCACTGGTGCTCGGGGTGCATTTCCTCGGCGAGGAGCGCGACCTCGGTTCACCCGCTCCGCCGGTCGTGGGGGAGCGCACCACGGTGGACGTGACCACCGACGTCGTCGTCCAGGTGTCCGAGCCGGTCGGTGTGGGCCTCGCCGGAACCCTCGACGGTGCGGAGGTGAACGGCCCGGTCACGCTGGGGCCGGGCGAGCACCTGCTCGGCTCGGGCACGGCGCTGGTGCTCGAGGCGGGCTCGCCGGTGCCGGTGGTCGCGGGTGCGCCCGCCACGGATGCCGAGTGGCTCGAGCCCGGTTGGGGGTTCGGCGGCGACCACCCGACCTACCAGGTCTATTCGCTGATGGTCGGGATCTTCCTCGGCACGATGGGTCTGCCGCACGTGCTGGTCCGCTTCTACACCAATCCGGACGGCCGGACGGCCCGGATGACGTCGCTGGCGGTGATCGGGTTGCTCGGGGTCTTCTACCTGTTCCCGACCCTGCTCGGCGCCTTCGCCCGGATGTGGGTGCCGCAGCTGCTCATCACCGGCGCCTCGGATGCGGCGGTGCTGTTGCTGCCGGGTTCGGTGCTGTCCGGCCTCGGCGGCCAGCTGCTCGCCGCGCTGGTCGCGGCCGGGGCCATCGCCGCGTTCCTGTCCACCTCCTCGGGGCTGCTGGTCAGTGTCGCGGGCGTGCTGAGCACCGACGTCCTGCGTGGCCGGGTCCGCGACTTCCGGGTGGCGTCGGTCGCGGCGGGCGTGGTGCCGCTGGTGCTCGCGCTCGGCGTGGTGTCGGTCGATCTGTCCCGGACCGTCGGGCTGGTGTTCGCCGTCGCGGCGTCCACGCTGTGCCCGTTGCTGGTCCTGGGTATCTGGTGGCGTGGGTTGACCGCGGTCGGGGCGGCGGCCGGGATGGTGACCGGAGGCGTCGTGTCCGGTGCGGCGGCGCTGCTCACCGCGGCCGGCGGCATGCTGACCGGTTGGCCCGGTGCGGTGGTCGGCTATCCGGCAGCGGTGAGCGTGCCGCTGGCGTTCCTGGTCATGGTTCTCGTCAGCCGCGCCACCCGAGGTCGGGTGCCCAAGGACATCGCGCGGACCTTCACCCGCATGCACGCGCCGGAGCGGCTCGATGTCGGCCGGGACCGGGAAGGGGACCTGCGGTCCCTGTGAGTACTTCTGGCCCCTGTGGACCCCATAAGTACTCACAGGCGGCGCAGCCGCCTACGCCGCTCGTCGCGTCGCGTCGACCGTCCGGCGCGGAATTCGACGGTTCGGCGTGTGACCACCGACACAGCCTGTCGCTGTGACCTGCGTCTCATTAGCGTCGGTGGCCTGCCGGTCCTCACGGAACCCGGCCCCCACCGACCGAGGAGTCCGCAGTGACCACAGCCGACCTGATCCCGGAGAGGTCGCCCGAGCGGCCGACCCCGGATGCGCAGGCCTTCATCGACATGCAGGCCAGTCCCGAATTCCAGGAGCTGCGCAGCCGGCTGCGGCGCTTCGTGTTCCCGATGACGGCGTTCTTCCTGGCCTGGTACGCCGCCTACGTGCTGTTGGCCACGTACGCCACCGACTTCATGGCGACCAAGGTGATCGGCAACGTCAACCTCGGTGTCGTCCTCGGGCTCGGTCAGTTCGTCTCGACCTTCGTCATCACCGCGCTCTACGTGAAGTTCGCGAACCGTGAGCTCGATCCCCGCGCCGCCGCGATCCGCGAAGAGCTGGAAGGGCCGGCCAAGTGAACGTCCTCGCAGCGGGTGCGGCCTCGGTCGGCAACCCGGCTCTCAACATCGCCATCTTCGTGGCATTCGTCGTGATCACCATGACCATCGTGATCCGTGCGAGCCGCACCACCAAGAAGGCATCCGACTTCTACACCGGCGGCGCCCAGTTCTCCGGCCCGCAGAACGGCTTCGCCATCGCCGGCGACTACCTGTCCGCCGCGTCGTTCCTCGGCATCGCAGGCGCCATCGCGGTCTACGGCTACGACGGGTTCCTCTACTCGGTCGGCTTCCTGGTCGCCTGGCTGGTCGCTCTGCTGCTGGTCGCCGAACTGCTGCGCAACACCGGCAGGTTCACCATGGCGGACGTGCTCAGCTTCCGGCTGCGCGAGCGTCCGGTCCGGATGGCCGCCGCGCTGTCCACGCTGGTGGTCTCGCTGTTCTATCTGCTCGCCCAGATGGCGGGCGCGGGTGGACTCGTCGCGCTGCTGTTGAACATCAACGGCAAGGTGGGTCAGGGCATCGTCGTCGCCGTGGTGGGTGTGCTGATGATCGTCTACGTGCTGATCGGCGGCATGAAGGGCACCACCTACGTGCAGATGGTCAAGGCCGTGCTGCTCATCCTCGGTGCCGGAATCATGTTCGTGCTGGTGCTCTTTGCGGTGAAGGGCAACTTCTCGCAGCTGCTCGCCGACGCCCAGGCGATGGTCAACGGCTCGGCCAACGAGGCGGTCGCGGGACGTGACATCCTCGCGCCCGGTGCCAAGTACGGCATCAGCTCCATGTCGCGGCTGGACTTCATCTCCCTCGGTGTCGCCCTGGTGCTCGGTACGGCGGGTCTGCCGCACGTCCTGATGCGCTTCTACACGGTGCCCACCTCCAAGGAGGCGCGTCGGTCGGTGACCTGGGCGATCGGACTGATCGGGGCGTTCTACCTGTTCACCCTGGTGCTCGGCTACGGCGCCGCCCGCATGGTCGGGCCGGACAAGATCCTCGCCGCGCCGGGCAAGGAGAACTCGGCGGCACCGCTGCTCGCGTTCGAGCTCGGTGGCACGATCTTCCTCGCCGTCATCTCCGCGGTGGCGTTCGCGACCATCCTTGCCGTCGTGGCGGGCCTCGCGATCACCGCCTCGGCCTCCTTCGCCCACGACATCTACGCCAGCGTCATCAAGCGCGGCACGGCATCCGAGGAGCAGCAGGTCCGCGTCTCGAGGATCACCGTGGTGGTGATCGGACTGGTCTCGATCGTCCTGGGCATCCTCGCCATGGGGCAGAACATCGCCTTCCTGGTCGCGCTCGCCTTCGCCGTCGCGGCCTCGGCGAACCTGCCCACGCTGCTCTACTCGCTGTTCTGGAAGAAGTTCAACACCACCGGTGCGCTGTGGAGCATCTACGGCGGCCTGATCAGTTGCCTCGTGCTGATCGTGTTCTCGCCCGCGGTCTCCGGCAAGGCGTCGTCGATGTTCCCGAACGCCGACTTCGACTACTTCCCGCTGGCGAACCCCGGCATCGTCTCCATCCCGCTCGCCTTCCTGCTCGGCATCATCGGCACCCATGTCGGCCGGGCCACGACGGAGAACGCCGCGAAGCAGGCCGAGATGGAGGTTCGTTCCCTGACCGGTGTCGGTGTCGAGAAGGCCGTCGCGCACTGAGTCGTGCTCACGACGCGTCCCGCACCTGGTGTCCGACCCAGGTGCGGGACGCCTCGCGTTGACTGTTCGCTACGATTCGTCAATGGCGAAGCTGAAGGTGTCGATCGATGTGCCGCTGTCCCCGCAGGACGCGTGGGAGAAGGCAAGCGCTCTGGATGAATTCGAGAAGTGGCTCTCGATCCACGACGGCTGGCGTTCCGAGATCCCGGCCCAGCTGACGGCCGGGACCACCGCCGAGTCGGTCGTCTCCGTCAAGGGGATGCGGAACCGGATCAAGTGGGTCATCAAGGAGTACAACCCGCCCACCTCCCTGCTCCTCAAGGGGGACGGCAAGGGCGGCGTCAAGGTGAACCTCACGCTCTCGGTGGCGCCCAAGGGCGACGGCTCCGAGGTCGGCCTGAGCATCGACCTCGGTGGAGCGCCGCTGTTCGGTCCGATCGGGTCGGGCGTGGCCCGCGCCCTCAAGGGCGACATCGAGGGCTCGCTGCGCACGTTCGTCACGCTGTACGCCTGAGCGCCGGCGTCCCCTCGCGGCACGGATCATGCTCGTGATGGTTTCGGGCATCGAGTTGTAGTTGTCCAAGCCTTGGTGGCGTCATCGTGTCGGTGGTCGTTGGCACACTGCGGGGTGTGGTGCGGCACACGACGTTCCGATACTGCCTCGACCCGACGGCCGAGCAGCAGACGATGCTGGCTCGGCACGCGGGAGCGGCGCGGTTCGCGTTCAACCAATCCCTACGCGCGGTCAAGACCGCGCTCACCCGCCGCCGCACCGATCCCGATGTGGCGGTGCCGTGGTCGGGGTTCGACCTGATCAACGCGTTCAACACCTGGAAGAAGACCGCGGACGCGGGCCGCGTATTCGTCGTCGATGCCGACGGGGTCGCGGAGGTCGCGGTGACCGGGCTGGCGTGGCGGACCGAGGTATGTCAGCAGGTGTTCGAGGAAGCCGCCGTCGACTGCGGCCGCGCCCTCGCCGCCTGGTCGACCTCCCGGACCGGGGCACGGAAGGGCCGGAAGGTCGGATTCCCCCGATTCAAGAAGAAGAATGGTGGACCGCCGTCGTTCCGGCTGCGCAACAAGCACCGGACGGGAGGCAGGCCCGCGATCCGGGTTGGCGACGCACGGCCCCGCTCGGTCACCCTGCCCGGCATCGGAATGGTGCGGGTGCACGACGACACCCGCCGGCTGCGGCGTTTGCTGGGCAAGGGGCGCGGGAAGATCCTGTTCGCCACCGTCGGCGTCCGGGGCGGACGCTGGTGGGTCAGCCTGAACGTCGAGGCCACCGACCTGGACCCCGCACACCACCACCCGACCCGTGACGGGCACGACGCTGGTGGCTGGGTCGGGATCGGCCGCGGACTGTCAGCGTTCGCTGTTGCCGCCACCGCCGACGGCCGTGAGGTAGCCCGCATCAAAGATCCACCGAAAGCGCTCGCCGCGGGGATGCGCCGTCAGCGGCGACTTGCCAGAGCAGTCACTCGAAAGGAGAAAGGATCACACAACAGCAAAGCTGCCGCGGCCCGACTGGGGCGGCACCACCGCAAGGTTCGCGACATTCGCTGGCATTTTCTGCATGAGGTGTCGAACGCACTGGTCAAGACCCACGACCGGATCGCGCTCGAGGACCTGCATGTGACTGGGATGCTGGCCAATCATCGGCTCGCCCGCGCGATCTCTGACGCCGCCTGGGCGGAGTTCGCCCGGATGCTGCGCTACAAACAGGCCTGGCGACATGGTGATATCGCCGTCGTCGACAGGTGGTTCCCCTCGAGCAAAACCTGCTCGACCTGCGGCACCGTCAGCACCGGCCTGACGCTGTCGGATCGGGTGTTCGTCTGCCCGAGGGGACACCGACTCGACCGCGATCACAATGCCGCGATCAACCTGGCCGCCTGGGCCGAGAACCAACACCACGACCACTATCACGGTGTGGGGCCTGCCCGGGCCCGGGACCCCCAAGCAGGAGGCCCGGTCACCAACGCCCGCCGACAGGACGGCCCTGGCCCACACCTTCGTGTGGGTGAAACCAGCCTGAATGACGCGGGAACCGACGCTCACCCCACACCAGGGACCTGAGCCGACGACGCCCGAGAAGGGCGGTGCCTCACAATCCATCGACCGCATTGAGACACGCTTTAGACCAGGAGCTTGGCCCGCAACATGTTCACCGCGTTCTGATCCAGCCCGAGGCCGTCGCGCACGTAACGGTCGAAGCTGCCGTACAGCCGGTTGACCTGATCGAACGAGGCGTCGAGCCAGGACTGTTCGACGGCGTCGCTGCGGCCGAGGAAGGTGTTGCTGGCCAGGAAGTCCGCGTTCACCGTCGCGCGTGGGACACCGAGGATGGTCAGCAGGACGGCGGTCGCCCATCCGGTGCGGTCCTTGCCCGCGCTGCAGTGGTACACGACCGCGCCGGACTTGTGCTGTGCGATCGCGGTGAGCAGGTCGCGGAACGCGGCATCGGAGCCCTGGAAGGTGACCATGAACGGGTAGCCGATGCTCTGGCCGATGTCCGAGGAACCCTTGACGTGCGCGTCGATGACGGCGCGCCCCAAGGTGATCGGCACGAACTCGTGGAACCCGAGCCCGTTGTTCAGGCTCACGACATCCGCGACCTTGTATGCGACCCCCGCGGGCAGGCGGTCCGGTTCGTCCTTGCGTTCCTTGGCGTTGCGCAGGTCCACGTCGAGGGTGACACCTGCCGCCGTCAGCTTCGCCTGGTCGGCGTCGGTGAGCTTGCTCAACCTGTTCGAGCGGTACACCAGGTCCTCGCGCACCCGCCGTCCGTCGGTGGTCAGGTAGCCGCCGATGTCGCGGAAGTTCTTGGCGCCCTCGAGCTGGATGTCGGGGGCGGCGGGCTGGGCCGAGACGGCGACCGGGACCAGCAGTGCGGGCGACAGCACGACCGCCGTCGCCAGCATCGAAGCGACCAAACGTGCCCGAACTCCCCGTGTCATCTCTGTTCGCGTCCTTCGTGATCTGGTGCCACCGGTCACCCGCCGGGATCCGAGGGGAGGCTACGGCAGATCGACCGCCCGCCACGGGCGTTCGCCGAAGATCCGCGGCATCAGTTCAGGATCGGGACCCCGGCCGTGTCCGCGAGCCACGTCTGGGCGAGCTGGTCGAGCGTGCCGTCGGCATAGAGCGCGTCGACGGCCGCCGAGGCGCATGCCGTCATCGGGCTGTTCTTCTCGAGGACCAGGCCGAAGAACTCGGTGACAGTGTTCGGGCGCGGGAACTGGCCGATCAGCGTGCTGTTCGGCAGATCGGTCGCGGTGATCTGGAATCCGGTCGGGATGTCCACGACCAGCGCGTCGATCGTGCCCGCGGCCAACGCGGCCTTCGCCTCGTCGTTGGTGGCGAACTCGACGGGCGCCTGCGACGGACGGATCGTCCCGGTGATCGAGGCCAGGCTGGTGGAGCCGCGCTGCGCACCGAGCCGGAAGGGGGCGAGCCCGTCGAGGGAGTCGACCGCCGCGACCGGCGTGCCCTCCATCGCGACGATGGACTGTGCCACCGCGTAATAGGGGGACGAGAAGTCGACGGCCTCGCGCCGATCGCCCACGATGGTGACCTGGTTGATGTCGAAGTCGAAGTTCTTCTCGCCGGGCTTGATCGCGTCGCCCCACGGGACCCGGATGAACTCGACCTGATCCGCTCGGTACCCGAGCTTCTCGGACACCGCGCGGGCCACCGACCCCTCGAAGCCCTTGCCGTTCGAGGGGTCGTCGCCGACGATCCACGGCTCGTAGGCGGGCGAATCGGTGGCGATGGTGAGCACGCCGTCGGTCACGGTGGCGCCGCTGTCCGGCCCGCAGTTGCCCACGGCGGCGGTGGTGGGGAGCTTCGTGTACGCCTCGGGAATCGGCGTCGGTTCCGCATCGGGACCCGTTCCGGATGCACACCCGCCGAGGATCAGCGCGGACACCGCGGCGAGGGAGGCGAGGACGGCGGGGCGATGTCCGATTCTGGGCACCCGGACATAGTGCCCAGAATCGGACCGCACGGCAATAGGAACGGTCGGTATGTCAGCGTCCGACCGTCAGCAGGTGGAAGGTGGTCTTGCCGGCGAGGCCGAAGTTGTCGTCGGCCACCAGCACGAGGGTCCGGGTGCCGTCCGGACCCGTCGGCCCCCAGGTGATGCCCTCGATGCACTCCGGGTTCACCCCGGCCGCGGCGAAGTCGAAGACCAACTCCTTGCGCATCTTTCGTTCCGTGCCGCCGAGGACGGGCTTGCCCGCGACGTTCTCGGCGCCGTGGACGTCGGTACGGAAGATCTTCACGGAGAAACCGCCGCCCGCCGAGACGTTGCGCTCGAGCACCAGGTAGTCGGAGTCGCCGACCGCCAGGATCTCGCCGATCCCGTTCACCGACGAGACGGGGACGAAGGGCTCGCCGGGCGCGAGGCGAACCGGGTCCACGTCGTAGACGAACTCGCCGCGGTGCGCACCGGTGACCCGGTCGATTCGCAGGAATCGGGACTGGCTGCCGACCTGATCGGAGATGGCCGGGCCGTCCTGGGCCAGGGCGTTCTCACTGGCGGCGGTGATGGTGGTGCCGGCGCGGTCGACGGTCACCGCCTCGAAGCCGAGGTTGTCCCGGAATCCCGACGGCGGGGTGGCCTTCGGGGTGTAGGCCTCGGGAAGCGCGTAGTCCCGCAGGAACTTGCCGTCGCGGGCGGTCTCGCGGACGAACCCGGGCAGGCCGATCCGCGCGGAGCCTTCGCTCGTGTACAGAAGGGAGTCGGAGCCGGGCAGGTAGCGGATCGACTCGGTGTCCGCGGTCCTGGGGGTGAAGGGCGCCTGGTTCGTGTCGAGCAGGGAGGTCTGACCCGTGAACTCGGCCGTGGTCAGCTTGCCCGCCTGGTCGAGCGGCAGGCGCAGCGAGTAGTAGCGCACCGGGCCCTGTTCCCCGCGATTGTCGCTGATCGCGACGTACTCGCCCCGCGCCGAGTCGTAGTCGATGCCCGACAGACCGCCGATCGGAAATCCGTCGAAGGGCGTACCGGTGGGCACCGTGATCGAGTTGACGTAGCCCAGCCTCAGGTGGCCGTTGCTCGATCCGCTGGACCCGGACGATCCGAAGTCCGGAACGGCGGTCGCGGTCGGCGCGGCGCACAGGACGAGGGCCGCAGACACCGCGGCGGTGCCGACGAGACGAACCCGGCTTCGGGCGGAGCGCATGACCTGATTGGTTGCCTGCACGAAAGACCCACTCTCGACTCAGTTTTCGGCGCCGGACGGCGCGCGATCCGTGAGCACCGTAGGTTTGCGCTGCGAGCTGTGAGTCCCGTGTCTCCCGCTGGGTGGAACTCCTCAGCAGCGGGTGGGGGCCGGCTCGCCGCGGAAGCGGGCCTCGACGTAATTCCAGGCGTCACCGAACCCGGCTGCGGCGGTGGTCATGTGCTCGGCGATGTCGTACGGCACAAAGGTCAGGTTCGCCCCTGCTGCGCAGTACCGGTGGGCCACATCGGCCACCGCGTCGTAGGGGGTCAGCCCGTCGTACATGCCGTGCCAGATGTACATCGGCACGGTCGGGATGGTCGGGTAGTACCGGAGGCTGTTCTCGCGGAGGACGCTGAGCGCCTCCGGGTTTCCGAACAGGCTGGTCGAGGCGGCGAGCTGCTCGGCGCTGCGGAACAGGCCGTGGAAGATCAGGAATCGGCGGCACTCGTTGTTCATCCAGTCGCGGAGCCACAGGCCCGTCGCGTTCAGCTGGGCCGAGACCGGCAGCCGCTCGGGATACTCGCGCTCGAGTCCCATCGCCGCGGCGAAGGCGAGCCCGAAACCCGGATGCGGGTTGAACCCGAGGCCCTGCGCCATCTCCCAGAGGTCCGCGGGGATACCGCCCGCGGCCACGCCCGCGATCTTGACCTCGGGCGCGTAGGTCGGTTGCAGCGCCGCGGCCCACGCGCTGGCCATGCCGCCGCCGGAGTAGCCGGCGAGGGCGACCGGACTGTCGGCGAGTCCGAGCTCGGCGACTTTCTGGACGGCGCGGACGCTGTCGAGCGTGATGAGGCCGCCGAGCTTCGCGGCGCCGTAGGCCCCGGTCGGCCCGAGGTGATCGGGCACCGAGACCGCCCAGCCCCGGTTGATCGGCAGGTACATGCCGGGGGCGTCGTTCAGCTCGCCGTTGAACAGCGACCGCGAGGGATTGCACTTGGTGCCCAGCGAATTGATGATCGCCTGGTAGGACACCAGCGGCGGGTTCTTGATGCCGCGGGGCAGGAATACCGTGGTCATGCCCAGAATGGGTTTGCCGGTGGAGTTCGTCGAGCGGAACGCGACCTGCCAGCCGTCGCTGTTCGCGTACAGCGACGCGTCGATGGGGCGGACCCGGACCACATCGCCGGGTCGCCGGGCCGCCAGGTCGGGAGGGGCCAGGTAGAACGGGTCCGGATCGGGCGTGGGGTAGAGGGGGCCCGCCGGTGTGGCGGACGCGGGAAGGGCCAGCCCGGCCAGCAGGAGTAGGACACCGAATGTTGTTGCCAGCAGGTGGCGGCGTCGACGCATACTCCGAGCTCCCTTGCATCCGGTCCACTGCAGTGACGGTTGAACGCGGTGGCGTTCGTTCGCGGTCGGACGCGTTACACGCTAACCCAAGGAGCCGCTGCAGGCAGCACGTCGCGACGAAAAACCCGCCCTGATCACCTTGTCTGCCGTCCAGGTGGTAACCCGTCGCGTGGTCGGTTTCGTGGTCGATCCGAGCGCAACGGCGATATATTCATAGACGGGGGTCGCCTGGAAGGAGACCCGTGACGCAATTCGACAGAACCGTCGAGGTTGCGCTCGAGCCCGACGCGGCATTCGAGCTGATCAGCCGCCCGGAACGGCTGCGCCGATGGCTGACCGTGGCCGCGCGGGTCGATCTGCGACCGGGTGGGCGGTACCGCTGGACCGTGGTGCCGGGCCACTCCGCATCCGGGACGTTCGTCGAGGTCGTGCCCGGTGAGAAACTCACGCTCCGGTGGTGGTGGGAGGACAGCGACGACCTGCCGCCCGGTAGCTCCACGGTGGCGTTGACCCTGACCCCCAAGAACGGTTCGACCGAGGTCCGGTTGGTTCACGACGGATTGACCGAGGCGCAGGCGCCGAGCCACGCCGAGGTGTGGAATCACTACCTCGACCGGCTGGCCGTTGCCGGCCGGGAAGGAGATGCGGGACCCGACGACTGGGCGGTCGCCCTCGAACCGCGCGACGAACTCACGGGTGCCGAGGCCACGCTCGTCGTGCTGCAGGAGGTGCTGCGCGGTCTCACCGCGGACGACCTGCAGCGTCGGACGCCGTGTCACGATTTCACGGTCGCCGCGCTGGCCGAGCACCTGCTCGGGTCGATCCGGAGCCTGGGGTCGGCAGGAGGAGCGACCATGCCCGCCGCCGACGCGCCCGGCGACGTGGAGTCCCGGGTCGCCGACGCCGCCCAGGCGGCAACCGAGGGATGGCACCACCGCGGTCTCCAGGGCACCGTGTCGCCGGGCTCGACTTCGATGCCCGCGACCACCGCCGTGAGCATCCTGTCGATCGAATTCCTGGTGCACGCATGGGATTTCGCCACCGCGACGGGGCAACGGCTCGAGGTGCCCGAGCAGCTCGCGACCTATGTACTCGGACTGGCGCAGAAGGTCATCGGTCCGCCGCCGCGGGAGGGCAGGGACTTCGCGGACCCGGTGCCGGTCGAGGACGGTGCGGGTGCGCTCGAACGCCTCATCGCATTCACGGGGCGGCGGCCCTCGCCCTGATCGCGTCACCGTCCGGCGGTGGTGGTGGTGCCCTCGGCAGGATTCGAACCTGCGACCTACCCTTTAGGAGAGGGTTGCTCTATCCCCTGAGCTACGAGGGCGCCGGCCCGCAGGGTTCCTGCGGGCCGTGTTGCACGTTGGAGTGTAGCGGGTACGGGTTGATTCCTAGCCGTTCGCCCGGCCGACGACCCGGCGGTGGAGCAGTTCGAGGCCGGCCACAATCGCCGCCGCCATCAGCACGTGCATCAGGATCAGCGCGGTCTTCGTGATGCCGTCGGTGTCGGCCATCGCGGCGAGGGCGATGGTGAGCAGGGGCAGCGCCGCCCCGACCACCTGGCCGACCCGGATCATGGCAGGCCACCGCAGGGACAGCAGCACGACCAGCCCGACTCCGATCGCGGTCGGCAACGCCGAGATCCCCACGATTCCGCTCGCGGAGATCGGTTTGGCGGCGCCCTTGTCGATGACCTCGAGCGAGCCGCCCGCGATCAGCGCGACCAGGTAGATCGCGAGATTGCCCACAACGGACGCCGCGGTCGTGGCGAGGACCGCCTGCCACCGGCCCAGGCTGAGCATCGTCGAGTCGGGAGTGGTGGTCGGGTGCAGGATGGTGGACATGGTGCGCTCCTCGGAACCGGGTTTCTGCGGCGCGGGTTCGCGCTGCGTGAAGAGAGCTTGCAACCTGAACCTTTATTGAGGTCAAGCTGGGTCTGGCGAGGAATTACTCGCCGCGTTTCGCGGTTGTCCAAAGAGTGAGCACTACCGAATCCATTGTTGCGAATGCATTCGGAGGGCCGGAGGTCCTCGCGGTGTCAGAGGAGGAGCTGCCCGTTCCCGCTCCGGGTCAGGTCCTCGTGGAAATGCGCGCGATCGGCGTCAATCCCATCGACTACAAGCTCTACAGCGGCGCGCTCGGCGCCAACGAGTCCAGGCTGCCGCTGCACCTGGGTGCCGAGGGCTCGGGCGTGGTGCTCGAGGTCGGCGCGAACGCGGCCGGGCCTGCGGGCCCGATCTCGGTCGGCGACGAGGTGATCGCCTACCCGGGCGAGGGCGCCTACACCCGGAGGCTGGTGCTTCCCGCGGACTACGTGTTCCCGCGGCCCAAGGCTCTGTCCTGGGAGCAGTCCGCCGGCCTGATGCTGGCCGGGACCACCGCGGCCGAGGCGATGGTCGTGACCGGCGTCGTCGACGGCGAGACCCTGCTGATCCACGGCGCCGCGGGCGGCGTCGGCTCGCTCGCCGTGCAACTGGCGGTCGCCAAGGGCGTCACGGTGATCGGAACCGCGGCGGAGTCCAACCACGAGTTCCTGCGGGGTCTCGGGGCGATCCCCGTGGTCTACGGCGACGGGCTGGAGTCCCGCGTGCGCGCACTGGCCCCGAACGGCGTCGCCGCGGCCTTCGACACCGTGGGAACGGATGAGGCGGTGGATGTTTCGCTCGCCGTGGTCGCCGACCGCAAGCGCATCGTCACCATCGTCGCGTTCGGCCGGGCCCAGCGGGACGGCTTCGTCGCGATCGGCGCGGGCAACCCGGACACGCCCCGGATCCGGAAGGCCGCACGCCTCGGCCTGGTCGAGGCGGCGGGCGCTGGCAAGCTCGATGTCGTTGTGGCCAAGACGTTTCCGCTCGAGGAGGCGGCTCGCGCGCACGCCGAGCTGCAGCGGCCGCATCCGCGGGGCAAGTTCATCCTGATTCCCTAGCCCTCCGGATCGTGCGGGCCAGGATCGGGCGCACGATCGGCTCCACGATCCCGCCGGCGCGCACGAGCACCCGGGTGAGCGGGTCGATCGAGATGTGGTGGCGGCCCTTGTCGATTCCGGCGATCACGGCCGCGGCCACCACGTCCGCGGAGACCGGGGTGATCGCGCCCGAGACGGCCGTGGTCTCCGGCGGTTTGCGGGTGTTCTCCGCCGCGAAGCCCGGGGTGTCGGTGTCCGGGGGATAGAGCACGGCGACCGTGACGCCCGCGGGCTCGACCTCGTAGCGCAGGCAGTGTGCGAGCTCGTGCACCGCGGCCTTGGTCGGCCCGTAGCCGGAGTAGCCGACGACGCCGATGACGCCCACCGTGGAGCTGGTCAGCACGAGGTGGCCGCGCCCGCGAGACACCATCCCGGGCAGCACCGCGCGCGCGGCGTGCACCGCACCCAGGTAGTTCAGCCGCATCTGCGACTCGAACTCCGAGATCGGTACCTCGAGGAACCGGCCCGGGAGCGCGGTGCCTGCACAGGCCACCAGGACGTCGCAGTCGCCGGATCGTCGCTCCAGTTCGTCGATCGCCTTCTGCAGTCCGTCCGGATCGGTGACGTCGGCGGACGCCCAGGCCGCGCCGATCGGCTCGGCGGTGGCGCGGAGCGGTTCCTCGGCGCGGGCGATGATCGACACGGCGGCGCCCCTGGCCCTCGCGGCGCGGGCGACCGCCGCGCCGATCCCCTGCGATCCGCCCGTGATGATGACGTGCGAGCGTGGCCAGTCGATCGGGATTCTCTTCGTCACCGCGCGATCGTAGGGTTTCGGTCACGAATGGTGGTCGTTTCTGTCATTCGGTTTCGGCGCGGTCATGCGTAGTCTGCGGGGAGAAGTGTCACATCGAGTCGATTAGAGGTGTCCGGGTGCGAGTCGGAATGCAGATCACCTACAGCGGCGGGTTCGCCGAGACCGTCGCGGAGGTCGCCGACCTCGAGCGTGCGGGCCTCGACATCGCGTTCATCGCGGAGGCGTACTCCTACGATGCGGTCAGCCAGCTCGGCTTCCTGGCGGCGAAGACCTCGACGATCGAGCTGGCGTCGGGCATCTTCCAGATCTACACCCGGACTCCGTCGCTGATGGCGATGACCGCCGCCGGCCTCGACTTCGTCTCCGACGGCAGGTTCGTGCTCGGTCTCGGCGCGTCCGGACCGCAGGTGATCGAGGGCTTCCACGGCGTGCCGTACACCGCTCCGCTCGGCCGTACCCGCGAGATCGTCGACATCTGCCGTCAGGTGTGGAGGCGGGAGAAGGTCCAGTACGACGGCAAGTACTACCAGATCCCGCTGCCCGCGGAGAAGGGGACCGGGCTCGGCAAGCCGCTCAAGCTGATCAACCACCCCGTGCGCGATCGCATCCCGATCGTCATCGCCGCCCTCGGCCCGAAGAACGTCGCGCTGACCGCCGAGATCGCGGAGGGCTGGCAGCCGATCTTCTTCGATCCCGAGCGCGCCAACGACGTGTGGGGCGAGTCCCTCGCGGCGGGCAAGGCCAAGCGCGACCCGAGCCTCGGCGAGCTGCAGATCTACGCGGGTCCCGCGCTGGCCATCGGCGACGACGTGGACCACCTGCTCGAGTGGGTCAAGCCGAGCCTGGCCCTCTACATCGGTGGCATGGGCGCGAAGGGCAAGAACTTCTACAACGACCTCGCGTGCCGCTACGGCTACGAGAAGGAAGCCGCGACCATCCAGGAGCTGTACCTGGCAGGCAAGAAGCAGGAGGCGACCGCGGCCGTGCCGGACGAGCTCGTCCGCGCCATCTCGCTGATCGGTCCCGCCGGGTACGTGAAGGAGCGGGTCGCCGCGTTCGCCGAGGCGGGGGTGACCACGCTGACCGTCAGCCCGCTGGCGGGCGATTCCGCCGGCCGGGTCGCGCTGATCGACCAGTTCCGCAAGCTCGTCGACTGACCCTCGAGCGTGCACCTGCCGGGGCATCGACCGAGAGCGGGCGTCGGTGGGTGCACACTCGGGTGGTCCGGTCGATCGCCTGCCGCCGCGGCCGGCTCCGCACATCCGGCGCCGAGCGGTTCCTCGCGTACGCGCGTGGGCGTACGTCAGTCCTGCCAACCGGGCCTCACCAGGCCCGATTCGTAGGCGATCACCACCAGCTGGGTCCGGTCCCTGGCATCGAGCTTCAGCAGGATCCGGCTCACGTGCGTGCGGGCCGTCGCCGGGCTCATGAACAGTCGCTCGCCGATCTCCGCGTTCGTCAGGCCCTCGGCGACCAGTGCCATCACCTCACGCTCGCGGTCGGTGAGCGGGTCGAGCGACGAATTCGCCGGCCCCACCTTGGCCCTCGATGCGAACTCGGCGATCAACCTGCGGGTGACGCCGGGGGAGAGCAGGGCCTCGCCGTCGGCCACCACGCGCACCGCACGCACCAGGTCGGCGGGTTCGGTGTGTTTGACCAGGAACCCGGTGGCGCCTGCGCGCATCGCCTCGAACACGTACTCGTCGAGCTCGAAGGTGGTGAGCACGACCACCCGCACACCGGCCAGGGTCCGGTCACCCACGATGCGCCGGGTGGCCTCGAGCCCGTCGAGTTGCGGCATCCGGATGTCCATCAGGACCACATCGGGCGCCAGTTCGAGGGCCAGCCGGACGGCCTGTTCGCCGTCCTCGGCCTCGCCGACGACCGCGATACCCTCTTGGGCCTCGAGCAGGGCCACGAACCCGGCGCGTACCAAGGACTGGTCGTCGGCCACCAACACCCGAATCGTCATCGCCCCTCCCGTTGCTCGAAATCTTTGGCGGGCAAGGGGATCTGTGCCCGTACCCGGAAGCCGCCGGCGGGCCCGGTGCCGGTGACGAGGTCGCCGCCGAGCGCCTTCGCGCGTTCGGTCATGCCCGCGATTCCGCCTCCGCCCGACTGGTTCTCGTGCGGTGTCGGGCCGCGGCCATCGTCCTCGACGTCCACCCGCAGCGTGTCGGCGCCGTAGTCGACGCACACCCGGGCGGCGTTCTGGCCGGAGTGCCGTGCGACGTTCGTCAGCGCCTCCTGGACGATCCGCGCCGCCGCCAGATCCACTGCCGCGGGCGGTCGTCTCACCTGCCCGGACACGGTTGTCGCCACTTCTATCCCGGCGTTGCGCGCCCGGTCGACCAGCGCGTCGAGATCCCCGATCGAGGGGGCCGGTGCCAGTGGCGCCCGCTCGTCGCCACGCAGCGTCCGCAGCATCGAGTGCACCTCGACCAGAGCGTCACGGCTGGCGGTCTTGATGGCGGCCAACGCGGCCCCCGCCTGTTCGGGCTTGGTGTCGAGCAGCTCCAGCGCAACGCCGGACTGCACGTTGATCAGCGAGAGGCTGTGTGCCAGCACGTCGTGGAGTTCCCTGGCGATGTCGAGACGTTCCTCGCTCGCGCGGCGTCGCTGCTCCTCCTCGAGGGTGCGGGCCGCCGCCTCTGCGCGCTGGCGCCTTGCCCGGATCGCCTCGCGCCGCTGCCGGATGCCCTCCGCGATCGCGAGCAGGGTGAGCAGCCACGCCCCCAGCCCGATCCTCGCGGCGACCGGTTGCACCTGCTCGCCGGTCACCCACGGGACACCCCAGACGGCCACCACGTAGCCGATCAGCGGCAGCGCGTACATCGGCCAGCGCCGCGCACGCGGCGCGGCGGTGAGGAACGCGACGACGACCGCGATGAAGATCGGTCCCTGGCCGTGGCCGCGCAACAGGTACAGCAGCGTCGCCGTCAGCGTCACCGCGAGAACGGTCCTGGGCGCGTCTCGACGCCACAGCAGGGCGACCGGGCCTGCGGCGAGCAGGACGAACGCGACCCAGTCCAGCGGGTGTGACGGCGACTGGTTCCGCGCGGCCATCACCGACCCGGCGCACGAGACGATCCCGACCACCAGTGCGAGCGCGACGTCGTTCGGTCGGGGCGCTCGGGCTGGCATGGCTTCAACGTAGCCTCGCGCACGCCGGTCGGCATCGTCCCACACGCGTAGTCCCGGGTCCGTCGCGCGACGGATGTGCCGGGAGTCCCGGTGACGGAGCGTTGATGCCATGACACAGACAACCAGGACCAGGGACATCGTGATCACCGATGCGTTGACCAAACGGTACGGCGACCGGGCGGCGGTGGACGGCGTCAGTCTGACCGTGCGGGAGGGGGAGGTCTACGGTTTCCTCGGTCCCAACGGCGCCGGCAAGACGACGACACTTCGCATGCTCGTCGGGCTGGTGCGCCCGACCGCGGGCTCCGCGCGCGTGCTCGGCGGGAATCCCGGCGACCCGGGTGTCACCGCGCGTACCGGCGTCCTCATCGAGGGCCCCGGCTTCTATCCGTATCTGTCCGGGCTCGACAACCTTCGGGTGATGAGCCGGTACCGCGGCCTGCCCGACACTGCGGCGCGGGACGCGCTGGCCAGGGTGGGACTCGCCGACCGAGGCGGCGACCACTTCCGCGGCTACTCGCTCGGTATGAAGCAGCGTCTCGGGGTGGCCTCCGCGCTCCTCGGCGAGCCGGACCTGCTGATCCTGGACGAACCGACCAACGGGCTCGATCCCGCCGGCATGGTCGAGATGCGCTCCCTGGTACGTGAACTCGCCGCGGAGGGGCACACCGTGCTGCTGTCGAGTCACCAGCTGACCGAGGTGCAGGACATCTGCGACCGCGTGGGGGTGATCGTCGCGGGCAGGCTCGAGGCCGAGTCCACGGTGGCCGAATTGCGTGGTGGGTCCAGCATTCTCGTCCGTGCCACGCCGCCGGACAGGGCGCTGTCGGTCGCCGCAGCGATCGCGGGAGCCGAGTCGGTCAGCCGGGTCGACGGCGGCCTGCGCGTCGATGCCGGCGAGGAGTTCGCGCCCCGGCTGATCGCGGCCCTGGTCGCCGCCGGGGTGGAGGTGTTCGACGTGCACAGCAGCGAGAGATCGCTCGAGGACGCCTTTTTCGAGATGACCGATCAGACGATGGAGGTTTCACGATGAACACACTCACGGCCAGCGCCTCGGCCGAGTTCCTGCGCCTGCGCAAGTGGCCCTCGCTGTGGGTGCTGCTCGGCGCCTGGCTACTGCTGAACCTCACCTTCGTCTACCTGTTCGACTACCTGACGTACCGCGGCGACGACGGCACAGGTGCCGTTGGGTCGATTCCGCGGGACGCGCTGATGGCGCGGATGCTGCCCGCCGCGGTGCCCGAGGTGCTCACCCAGGGCATGGCGCTGTTCGGCGGCGCGATCATGCTCACGGTGGGTGCGCTCGCAGCCGGCAGCGGGTACGGATGGGGGACCTGGAAGACGGTGTTCACCCAGGGCCCCGGACGCACCGCGGCGATCGGCGGCACGGTCGTGTCGCTGGCGGCGGTGGTGACCGGGTCGGTCTTGGCGGTGTTCGTGCTCGATCTCGGGGTGTCGTCGCTGATCGCGGCGGTGGAATCGCAACCGACGGCGATGCCGGGCGTCGGTGACTCGCTGCGGGCGATCTGCGCGGGCGTGCTGATCCTGGGCATGTGGACGGCTGCGGGCGTACTCGTCGGCGTGGTGGCGCGCGGTCCCGCGCTGGCGGTCGGGCTCGGTCTGGTGTGGGTGCTCGTGGTGGAGAACCTGCTGCGCGGGGTGTCTGTGCTGTTCGACCCGATCCGCGTGGTCACCGACCACCTGCCGGGTACCGCCGCCGGATCCCTCGCGGGCGCGTTGCGCGGCGGGGCGCCCGGTGGTGAACAGACGCCGGGTGTGCTCACCGTCCTGGACCCGACCACGGCGACCGTTTCGCTCGCCGTCTATCTGGTGCTCTTCGTCGCGGCGACCGCGCTGCTGTTGCGCAGGCGAGATGTCGGCTGAGCTGCGGAGCCCGTGACCGGGTGCCTATTGTCAGGGGATGCGCCCGACGATGGTCGCGACGGTCCGTTCGGAGTGGGTGCGGGCGTGGCGGTGGCCAGCGCAGGTCCCGCTGACGGTGCTGGGCAACGCGGCGCTCGTCTCAGTCGCCTGGTTCCTCATTCCGCGGAGTTGGCTGTTCGACTTCACCGGTACGTGGGGCTTCCCGATCGCGCTGGCCGGCTGGATGTACGCGGACGTGTCCGCGACCAATGTGCTGGGACAGGACCCGGCCGACGCGCTGAGCGTGCTGACCGACAGTGCCGCCCTCGAACGGCTGCTGCGGGCCAAGACCATCGTGCTGTGGCTGCTGGTGGCACCGGCCTGCGCTGCGGTCGCCCTCGCCGTCGGGGTCGTCGAACACGACTTGACGCTGGCGGCGCTGATGATGGTCGGGCTGTGTGTGATCCCGCTCGGCCCGCTGGCGCTGTCCGGCTGGGTCGGCGTCGTCTTCCCCTATCACCAGCGCTCCCTGCGGTGGCGGTGGGCGAACCGGCGCCGGTTCTGGTCGGTCGTGGCGCGTTGGCTGATCCTGGTGGTGCTGCCGTACGGGGTGTTCCCGGCCGGGGATCTCGTGGTCCTCGCGGTACCCCTGCTGATGTTCCACCTGCTGCCCCCGTTCGACGTCGGGGCGGTGCTCACCGCGGACGGGCGGGTCGGGTTCCTGCTGTCGGCGAGCGTGGTGTCGGTGCTCGCCTGGTTCGCGGCGATCCGGGGTACGGCGTTCCTGGCGGGTCGCCGGGCGGGGCGGCTGACCGACTACCTCGGCGACGCCGAGCGGGGCTGAGGCCGGCTCCACTCGGGGTTCTCAGGGTTCGAATCTGGGTGTCTTCCTGGATGTGTCGGCCCAGCCGACCGGCGAGCATCAGTGGCATGGAGAACACACGTGTTCGGTGGCTGCGGGTGATCGGTGGCCTGTTCGCCGCCGTCGCCATCGTGATCGGTGTCGTCGCAGGCGGTGTCGTCTATGCGTGGCAGGCCGCCCGGGTGGACACCGCGGGCCAGATGCGGTTCGATCGGCCGCTCTCGATCCCGCCACTCGCGGCGTCCACGATCGCCCCGGACGGGACCAGGGAGTTCGACCTCGACCTGCGCAGCGGCACCACCGACCTCGGGCACGGACCCGGCACCCGGACCTGGGGCGTGAACGGCTCCTACCTCGGCCCGACGGTGCGGGCGGAGCGCGGCGAGCCGGTCCGGATGAACGTGCGAAACGGGCTGGACGAGGCCAGCACGCTGCACTGGCACGGCATGCACTTGCCCGCGGCCATGGACGGAGGGCCGCATCAGATGGTCGATCCCGGCACCACCTGGTCGCCGCACTGGACCGTTGATCAGCCCGCGGCAACGCTCTGGTACCACCCGCATCTGCACGGCGCGACTGCCGAGCACGTCTACCGCGGCGTCGCGGGCATGTTCCTCATCGACGACCCGGCCGGGCCCGCCCTGCCGGACCGATACGGCATCGACGACGTGCCGGTGATCGTGCAGGACAAGAAATTCGACGGGGACCAACTCGACGACGGCGCCGCGATGTTCAGCGACACCGGGGTGCTCGGGGACGAAGTGCTCGTCAACGGCACCCCCGGGCCGTACCTCGACGTCACCACCGAGCGGGTGCGGCTGCGGCTGCTCAACGCGTCCAATGCGCGGGTGTACCGGTTCGGGTTCGACACCGGCCTCGGGTTCGCGCTCATCGGCACCGATGGCGGGCTGCTGCCGAAACCTGTTGGGATGACCAGCCTTCAGCTCTCACCCGGTGAACGTGCGGAGATCGTGGTCGCCGTTCCGGCCGGCACATCACCGGTGTTGCGCAGTTCGCCGCCTGACCTCGGTGCCGACTTCTGGGGCACCCGGTTCGGGGGTGGTTCGGACACCATGGACATCCTGCAACTGCGCGCGGCCGACCGGCTCGAGTCGAATGCCGTCATCCCGAGTTCTCTTGCTGCGCAGCCTGATCTGGGGATCCCGAGCGTGACACGGCGATTCGACCTGACCAGTCCGACGCAGATCAACGGGAGGTCGATGGACATGGGACGGATCGACGAGGTGGTCACCGTCGGGACGACAGAGGTCTGGGAGGTGCGCAACGTGAGCGGGGGAGTACACAACTTTCACGTCCATGACGTGCAGTTCCAGGTACTGGGCACGGACGATCCCGCGCTGACCGGGCCGAAGGACACTGTCTATGTGCCGCCCGGGCGGACCCTGCGACTGCTGATGCGGTTCACCGACTTCTCCGATCCGTCGACCCCGTACATGTTCCACTGCCACCTGCTCCGTCACGAGGACAACGGGCTGATGGGGCAGTTCGTGGTCGTGGAACCGGGTCAGCGGCCGGTGCCGCCGGCGCCGCCATCGGGCGCCGTGCGCGGCCATCACTGAGCATCGGGGAAAGTTCCGGGTCGAAACCCAATGAGGACCGTTTCTGGCCGCAATTCGGGTGACACTCGATGTGTTGCTCAGCCAATCCGAAACGAAGGACAGGTCATGGACATCAAGCTCGAACTGGTCGCGATCCCCGTCACCGACATCGACCGGGCCAAGGAGTTCTACGTCCGGCTCGGATTCAATGCGGACCACGACCACACGGTCAATGAGAACCTCCGTTTCGTCCAGCTCACGCCGCCCGGGTCGGCCTGCTCGATCTGCATCGGCAAGGGCGTCACCGATGCCGAGCCCGGCTCGGTCGTCGGCATGCAGGTGGTGGTCAAGGACATCGAGGAGGCCGAGCGCGAGTTCAAGAGCCGCGGCATCGACATCAGCCCGATCGACCGCCAGCCATGGGGCAACTTCGTGTACTTCAGCGACCCCGACGGGAACAAGTGGGCGGTCCAGGAGATCGTGATCCCGGACCTCGGGTAGGTGACCAGCGCAACAGCGATCGGTCCGCAATGGTGACCTTCGACTCTGACGGGGCGCAGGCAAATTCAGGACAATGGTCCGGGCAGGCCAATCGTGATCGTGAAGGGAGAACCATGAGTGCAGGAAAGCCCATCGTGGTGGGTGTGGACGGATCGGAGTCTTCGACGGCGGCGGTCGCGTGGGCGGCACGTACCGCGGCGATGAGGAAGACGCCGCTGGTCCTCGTGTCGGTGGTGCACGTTCCTGCGTACTACTACTCCGAGCCCTACCTCGCCCGGGGCTACGGAGACGACCTCAAGAACGCGGGCCGCGCCCACCTGGACTCCGCGGCGGTG
Organism: Rhodococcus daqingensis; assembly: GCF_042665615.1. NCBI lineage: Bacteria > Bacillati > Actinomycetota > Actinomycetes > Mycobacteriales > Nocardiaceae > Rhodococcus > Rhodococcus daqingensis. The sequence continues at coordinate 188,669 of NZ_JBHTCS010000011.1, forward strand.
CTGGCCGCGCAGGCGGTGGACGGCCTCGCGTCGGTCGACATCAGCACGAAGCTGCACGAGGGGCAGATCGCGGAGACGCTGCTGCAGTACTCGGACGGCGCGACCATGATCGTGCTCGGGTCGCGCGGGCTCGGGGAGTTCACCGGAGCGCTGATGGGGTCGGTCACCGTCGCGGTGTCCTCGCACTCGACGGCCCCGGTCGCGGTGGTCCGCGGCCGCACGCTCGACGGCAGGCCGCCGACCGAGGGCCCCGTCGTCGTCGGGGTCGACGGCTCGGAGGTCAGTGAGGCAGCGGTCGCGGTCGCGTTCGAGGAGGCCGCGACCCGGCACGCCTCGCTGATCGCGGTCCACGTCTGGAGCGACGTGTCGGTCCAGCCCTGCCTGGGGGCGACCGCAGACGACCCGCACTGGAGCGGGATCCAGTCGTTCGAGGAGGCCGTGCTGTCCGAGCGGCTCGCCGGGTGGACCGAGCGCTACCCCGACGTCGCCGTGCAGCGGGTGGTGGCGCGCGATCGCCCGGTCCGGGTGCTCAGCGAGTTCGCGGAGCGGGCGCAGCTGCTGGTGGTCGGCAGCCACGGCCGCGGAGGGTTCAAGGGCATGCTGCTCGGCTCGACCAGCAATGCGCTGATGCGGACCGCTGACTGCCCGGTCCTCATCGTCCGCCCGAAGGACAAGGCCTAAGCCCGACGCGCGGGCGGTCGGGGCTCAGCCGAAGTCCGCCAGACCGCCCGCACGGAGCGCGGCCCACCCGTCGGCGGGGTGTGCCCGCTCAGTCGTCCGTGGACGTCGCTGAGCTGGGCATTCAGGACGTTGGGCGGGTCTTCGGCGATGAGCCGCAGCGCAGTCGCTGTAACGGAAACAGACCGGTTCCGATGCTTTTCATAGCTAACCCTTCGGTAAAGGAGCCTCAATGAAGCAGCGATTCACCGTCCGCCGCCGGATTGCCGTGGCCCTCACGTCCGCAGCAGCCGCGACCACACTCTTCACCGGGACGGCCGCCGCCGCACCCGCCGCCCAGCCCACCGCCGACCCCGGCGCGGCCGCCTCCGGGCTGCGCGCAGCCGCCGCGGGCAACGCCGACGCGGAGGCCGCGATCGAGCGGCTGATCGCCTCGCCGCAGGACGTGGCGAAGGGGCTCGGAACGCCCGTGCTCACCCTGCCCGGGCAGATCTTCCCGGTGCCCGCCTACTCCGACACCGGACAGGGCGGCCAGGTCCTGGGCCAGCTCTACGGCTCCGGCGTGGCCACCAACATGAACAACGAGTTCCGATTCGGCTTCTTCGGCGGACCGGGGAGCATCGCCGAGAACCAGGCGGGCGCCGAGCTGAACGTGGTCTGGTACAGCCTGGCCAACGGAACGAGCGGCATCACCCGGCTCGACCAGAACAACAAGGTCGTCCCCACCGTCATCTCCACCGCACCGCTGAACGTCGGCAAGGGCATGGTCGTCGGCGCGGTCTACGGCTCGCTCTGGCACAAGGTCGGCCCGAAGGCGGAGGACGTCGTCAAGAGCACCATCTGGATGCCGAGCATGGGCATGGTGATGAGCTAGCAGCAGCTCCCCGGCCCCTCCCTGGTGTCCCACCAGTGGGTCCACCGGTCCGCGAGGGCCGCGAATTCCTCAGCGCCCCGGCCGTAGCCGCTCAAAATGATCTGGGCGCCGCCGCCGGGGCGCTGCTCGCTCTGCGGCTGGATCCCGAGGATCAGCAGCCCGGGGCCGAGGGCATCGACCGTCAGTCCGAGCTGCTTGGGCGAGCGGAACCACACAGTGCCGCTGAGTGCGTCCCCGGTCGCGACCAGTGCGGTGTACGCGGAACCGGGCGGCGTGGTGATCGCCTCCAACCCGAGTATCTCCATCGCGGTGGCGCCCCCGGTCGGGCCGTCGAGGTACAGGGTTCGCCGTTCCGCGAGGTCATGGCGTTCGAGGCCGAACTTCAGCTGCTGCAGGAAGGTCGTCCAGCCCTCGGTGACGTCCTCGTACCAATCATCCCACTCCGGGTGGGACCCCTTGGCGGGGCGGGTGATCCGCACGACGGTGCCGTCGGCGGCGGGCCTCAGGCTGAACCTGTCGCCGCCCTGGACCGTCAGGGTCAGCGCCTGGGCGTCCTCGTCCGCGCCGTCGATGAAGATCTCGCGGATCTCGTCGTCGAGCCCGCCGGGACCGTCGTATTCCCAGCCGTGCCAGCGCCGGATGAGCGCGGGATCGCGCAGCGCCTGCCACACGCGCTCCGGTTCGGCTGCGATGGTGGTCTCGATGACGATCTCCGGCTCGGTCATGACCCCGATTCTGCTGCATCGAGGACCCCGAGGCCAGATTGCGATCGACTGATCATGTTGAAGATCAAATGATTTCACGTCGCGGATCTGTGTGCGGTCGACCGTGTCCACCCGCGAAATGTGCACAGCCGGAGGAACTCTGGACTAGGGTCATGCGAGGCCGTCGGGTGAGTTCGGCCCTCCAGCCCGGACCGGCGGGCATCTAGTGAGCACATGCGTACTGAAGGAAATGTGAAAGCACTTCGATTCAGGGGGCGTTGCCATGACCACCAGCTCAGTTCAGTCCGGAATGCCCGTGCCAAGCCTGGATCACCGGCGGGGCCGCTGAGGTGGCTGTGGTCGGCCTGTCGGCCGGTGCGACCGAGATCCCCGGAGCCGACGCGACACACCGCGAGTGGCCGTTGCTCGCGAGACTCACCGACCCCGGTGATCTCCGGGGCCTCGACGCGGGCGAGATCACGGACCTGTGTGCGCAGATCCGCGGTTTCCTGGTCCAGAAGGTATGCGCCACCGGCGGCCACCTCGGCGGGAATCTGGGGGTAGTCGAGCTGACCGTCGCCCTGCACCGGGCCTTCGACTCGCCGCGCGATGTGCTCGTCTTCGACACCGGTCACCAGACCTATGTCCACAAGATCCTGACCGGCCGCGCCGCTGCCTTCGAGGGGCTGCGTCAGGCGGGGGGACTGTCGGGTTACCCGAGCCGGGCCGAGTCCGCGCACGACGTTGTCGAGAACTCCCACGCGTCGACCGCGCTCTCCTACGCTGATGGACTGGCCAAGGCGTTTGCGCTGCGGGGCGAGACCGGGCGACGGGTCGTCGCGGTGATCGGGGACGGCGGGATGACCGGCGGCCTCGCCTGGGAAGGGCTCAACAACCTGTCCGTTCGGGGCTCGGACCGACCCGTCGTGGTGGTGCTCAACGACAACGGCCGCTCCTACGACCCCACGGTCGGGGGCCTGGCGGCACATCTGGGCGCGCTGCGGCGAACTCGCCCGGAGGACGCCTCCACCACCGGACCTTCACCGGCTCCCCGGTGGGTCGCGAACACCGTGTTCGAGCATCTCGGTCTCGACTACATCGGACCCGTCGACGGCCACGACGTCGCGGCCCTCGAGTCCGCGTTCGACCACGCCGGCTCGCTCGGCCGACCGGTGCTCGTGCACGTCATCACCGCCAAGGGCAAGGGCTACGAGCCTGCGGAAACCGATGACGCCGACCGGATGCACGGCATCGGGATCCTCGATCCCGCGACGGGTGCCGCCACGGCACCGGGAAAGCCAACGTGGACAGATTTTTTCGGCGGGGAGATCGTGCGGATCGGCGAGCGTCGTCCCGATGTGGTCTGCGTGACCGCCGCGATGCTGAACCCGGTCGGACTTGGCCCCTTCGCCCGGGCGTTCCCCGACCGGGTCTTCGACGTGGGTATCGCCGAACAGCACGCCGTGTGCTCGGCCGCGGGTCTGGCGATGGGGGGACTGCACCCCGTGGTGTGCCTCTACGCCACCTTCCTCAACCGGGCCTTCGATCAGGTGCTGATGGACGTCGCCCTGCAGCGGCAGCCGGTCACCTTCGTGCTGGACCGGGCCGGCATCACCGGTCCCGACGGCGCCTCCCACCACGGCATGTGGGACACAGGGATTCTGAGCGTGGTGCCCGGGGTGCGCGTCGCGGCGCCGCGGGATCCCGCCTCGCTGCGTGAGCTCCTCGGCGAGGCCGTCGCCGACGAGCGTGGGCCGACGGTGATCCGCTATCCCAAAGCGACAGCGGGACCGGATATCCCGGCGATCACCCGGGTGGACGGTCTCGACATCCTGTACGCCTCCGCGTCGCGGTCGCCCGAGGTGCTGCTGGTCGCCGCCGGAGCGATGGCCGGTCCCTGCCTCGAGGCCGCGGCACTCCTGCGTGGCTCCGGGATCGGCGCCACGGTGGTCGATCCGCGCTGGATCACCCCGGTCGGCCCGGCCCTGATCGAGCTGGCCGCGGGTCACCGCGTCGTCGTCACCGTCGAGGACGCCGCCCGCACCGGGGGCATGGGGGCACTTCTCGTGGAGGCCTGCGCCGACGCCGCCGTGACGACGCCCGTTCTGCCACTCGGGCTCCCGCGCGCCTTCATCGATCAGGGCGGGCGGGGGGACCTGCTGGCCCGGTACGGGCTCACGGCGGAGCGGATCGCGGCCGCCGCGGAGCGACTGCTCGCCCGGCCCTCGGATGAGGCGGGTGATCCCGCGCATGAGTGAGCGCACCGAACTGCGGTCCAGGGACGAGGTACTGGCGATCTTCGACGACGCGGGCCGGGAGATCGGTACCGCCCCCAGGTCGCGGGTCTTCGCGGAAGGTCTGTGGCTGGCCAGCGCGGGGGTCCTGCTGAGGTCGCACGACGGCGGGTGGATCTACGTGCATCGCCGCTCGCACAACAAGGAGGTGTTCGCGGGGCTCCACGATTGCATCGCGGGCGGTGGGGTCGACCCGGGGGAGAGCCCCGAGCAGACCGCCCGTCGCGAGCTGGAGGAGGAACTGGGGGTCACCGGTGTCACGTTGTCACCGCTGGCGCGCATCTCCTGGGACGGGAGCTGGGCGGGGCGACCGCTGCGGTGCCACCTCCACGCGTTCGAGGGGCAGTACGACGGGCCGATCCGACACCAGGACAAGGAGATCACCGACGGCGGGTGGTGGACCGAGGCGAGCCTGCGGCGGCGCCTCGCGGACCCCTCGTGGCCGTTCGCGCCCCACAGCCGGGCCCTGCTCGGTGCCTCGCTCGGGTGGGCGACGGGCCGCTAGGTCAGCTCAGAATTCGAACAGGTCGGCGGCGGCCTCCACCGCCAGCGGCGCGGCCGCGCTCTTGTCCGGCGCGAGATCGTGTCCGGTGCCCTCGACGAGGACCAGTCGTGTCGGCGTCGGCACCAGCGCGAGCGCCGCGCGCATCTCGTCCGGGGTTCCGAACGGATCCCGGGTGCCGTGCACGAACACGCAGGGAACGCGGAGATCCGGCAGGTGGGCGGTCCGCGCCTTCTCCGGCTTTCCGGGCGGGTGCAGCGGATACGAGAAGAGCACCAGTCCGTCGCATGATTCGGGCTGCTCCGCCGCGAGCATGGTCGACTGGCGGCCGCCGTACGAGTGTCCGCCGAGAATCACAGGGCCCGAGGTGAGTTCGCGCACCGCGTCGGCTGCGGCCGCGATGCCCTCGCGATCCCGGTCCGCGGTGGACGGGCTCGGTGGGCCCTTCGGCCTGCGCTGGCGGAACGGCAGGTCGTAGCGGAGGACGAGCAGCCCGCGCTCGGCGAATTCCGTTGCCGCCCGCTGCAACATCTTGGCGTCGCGGTTGCCGCCTGCGCCGTGTGCGAGCAGGAGGGCGCCGACCGGATCCCCGGCGGGCCGATGGAGAACGCCGCTCACGCCCTCGCCTTCGAACAGCTCAGTCATGACCTCGACGCTATCGCGTGCCGGACCAGAGTGTTTAGGAGTCCGAACCAACGCTGACATCCGTACCCGATCGGAGGACGATGAAACAGACCGGTCTCGTTCCGACCTCCCGGAGACCGTCACGACAGCTCCCGCGGGTTCCCGACGGAAGGTGGGGTGGCCGAGATGGTCGAAGCTGCAGCCGGCGCGGCGGAAGCCGAGAGTTCCGTCGAGAGTGGTGGCTACCACCAGGAACTGAAGCGGACGCTCGGCTCCTTTCAGGTGTTCGCGATCTCGTTCGCGTTCATCTCGGTGGCGGTCGGCATCTTCGGGACCTACGACGACGTGCTGCGGAACGCGGGGCCGGTCGGGATCTGGCTCTGGGCGATCGCGGTGGCCGGGCAGATCCTGGTGGCGCTGGTGTACGCGCAGTTCGCGGCCCGCATACCGCTCAGCGGCTCCACCTACCAATGGGCCTCACGGCTGGCCAACCCGAAGATCGGCTGGGGGTTCGGGTGGCTGACCGTCTGCTACCTGTCGTTCGGTGTCGTGGCGGTCGACAATGCCCTTGCCAGCCAGGCCTTCATGCCGCTCTTCGGCATGGAGCCGGACGAAGACACCGCGCGCGTGATCACGCTGGCGATGATGTTCATCCAGGCGTTGCTCGTTGTGTTCTCGACGCGCATCGTCGCCATGATCAACGCGAGCGCGGTGGGACTCGAGCTGGTGATTGTCGTGGTGCTGGCGATTGCGCTCATCGTCGCCGTCCTGATCACGGGCGACGGCGGGGCGGGCAACCTCACCTCGCGCGGTGTCACCGAGAACGCACCCGACTATTTCGCCGTCGGCGGCGGGTTGATGGCCGCGATGATCATGGGCCTGGCCACGCTCGTCGGCTTCGATGCCGCGGCGAACCTGGCCGAGGAAGCCAAGGATCCCTTCCGCAGCGTCCCGCGCGCGATCGTGGGATCGGTCGTGGCAGCTGGGGCACTGGGAATGGTGTTCCTGATCGCACTCACCGTCGCGATCGACGACATCCCTCGGATCAGCAGGAGCGAGTCGCCGGTCGCCGCGATCATGCGCGATCAGCTCGGTCCCGTGATGGAGCGAACACTCCTGGTCGCGATCACGTTCGCCTTCTTCGCCGCCGGGATGGTGACGATGGCCGCGTGTTCGCGGATCGTCTTCGCGATGGCGCGCGACGCCAGGTTCCCCGCGTACCGGGTGATGCGGCGGATCAACCCGCGCACGCAGACTCCGGTCCAGGCGACGATCCTGATCCTCGTCGTCGGGGTCGTCCTGATGGTCGCGCTTCCTGGCGACGCGCTGCTGGAGCTGATCGTGGCGGGGACGCTCCTCACGGCCATCGTCTACGGAGCCACAGTTGTCCTCTACCTCGCGGTGCGCAGGCGGTTGGACCGCAAGGAGGGCGGATTCAACCTCGGGCGGTTCGAACTACCCGTCGCGATCGGGGCCCTCGTGTGGATGGCGATCGTGCTGTTCGTGCTGATATCCCCGGGGGAGGCGTTCGTCCCGGTCCTGATCGTGGTGGGTCTGCTCGTCCTGGGCGGGCTGTTCTTCCTCGCCATGTGGGTCTTCGACCGCGAGGTGCTCGACACCGAGCCCGGGGATATCAGCATCTACAAGCATTGACCGGAGGTGACCGAATGGGTGCGACCGCCAGGCTGACGGGTGAGGTGGTGCGTCCGGGCGATCCGGGCTACGAGGCGGCGCGAATCGGCTGGAACCGCCTGTATTCCCGCTATCCCGAGGCGATCGTGTTCTGCTGCGACGCGCACGAGGTGATCAATGCGGTCGAGTGGGCTCGTGAGGAGGGCATCGCCCTGCGCGCCCGCAGCGGACGCCACAGCCTGGAGGGTTGGTCCTCGCTCGACGGCGGACTGGTCATCGACGTCAGCCGGATGAAGAATCTCGAGATCGACGCGACCGCGCGCACGGCGACGGTGGGGACGGGGCTCACCCAGGCGGAGACGGTCGCGGCGCTCGGGCGGCGCGGATATGTCATCCCGACCGGCTCGGAAGGGGGTGTCGGCCTCGGCGGTGTGGTCCTCGGCGGCGGCTTCGGATTACTCACCCGCAGTATGGGTTTGGCCTGCGACAACCTGCTCGGCGCCGACGTCGTGGTGGCCGACGGCGCGCGCTCGGCGAAGGTTGTCGAGGCCACCGATCGCAGCAACCCCGATCTGCTCTGGGCGTGCCGCGGCGGCGGCGGCGGCAATTTCGGGATCGCGACGTCCTACACGTTGAGGCTGCGCGAGCTCTCCGACGTCACCTTCCTGATCGCCAGGTGGACCGGACACGGCGAGCTGGGCGCCCTGCTTCGCGCGTGGCAGCGGGAGGCACCGGTCGCGGACGAGCGGCTGACCAGCGCGCTCGAGGTGGATTCCACCGCGGTCGAGCTCTCCGCGTTGCTCTACGACGGCTCGCGCCGGGAACTGACCGACCAACTGCACTCGCTGTTGACGATCGGCGACCCCGAGGTGACCGTCACGGACGACGCCTGGCCCACGGTGTACGGCAGCGTCGACCGGGGTCCGAACGACGTGGCCAACTGGAAGTTCTACTCCCAGTTCGTCACCCGTCCGTTCCCCGATGAGGCGATCGATCTGATAGTCCGCTACATGGGCGACGCGCCCAGTGCCCCCAGCAACTTCTTCTGCTCGAGCTTCGGCGGTGCCGTGCGGCACGCTCCGCCCGGCGGATCGGCCTTCCCGCACCGCGACGCGCTGTTCTATTGCGAGCCGGGCGCGGCCTGGAACGACCCCGCACTGAACTCGAAGGCCTTGGGCTGGGCGGCAGGCTTCTGGCGTGCGCTGCGCCCCTTCTGCGACGGTGCGTACGTCAACGTGCCCAACGCCGCCGCGTCGGATTGGGAGCGCGAATACTACGGACCCAACCGTGCGCGGCTGCGTCAGGTCAAGGCCACCTATGACCCGGAGAACGTGTTCCGCTTCGAGCAGAGCGTGCCCCCGCCGCCGGCTGTTGACCGGGCTCCGCGACGGCCTCCACCCGATCGAGCGGGAACGGGGGAGCGCCCACCCCGGTGATCCGGTAGTTGCCCCAGGGGTCCTGCTCGGCCAGGATCGCCGGGGCCTCGGGCCCACCTTCGATGGTGAGGTGCAGCGCCGAGCGGCCGCGCTGATTGAGGTCGGTCAGGCCGTCGCCCGCGACCCGGCCGTACCAGTGGTAGTTCCCGTCCAGGGGTTCGAGGTGGCCGTTCAGGTGGACCTCCACCGCCAGGCTCGACTCGCCCGCCGTCAGCGTCGCGGCCCCCGCATACACGGCATCGTCCTCGCGCTCGTCGAGGTTGCTGAGTTCGAAGGCGTTTCGCCGGGGCCCTGGAACGGCGCGTCGCCTCGACCACCACCAGGCCCGACCGGGTTTGTGGTGGACGACCCGGTCGAACTCCCGCTGTGCACCCGCGCGCACCTCGATCCGGGTCGCCTCCTCGGCATCCATCATCCGCAGGCAGGCGAGGATGTGACGGGCCTCGGCCACGGTGTGGCGGTCGGTCGTGAGGAAGAGGTTGGGGAAGCCGGCCGCCGCGATCCCGAGGTACGTCACCAACTCGCCTCGGGTGGCCTCCTCGAGGCTCACCCCGCGGCAGATGACCCTGGCCGTCGGGCCGGCCCCGGTGACCAGGAGCCGGGGTCGGAGGACCTCACCCGACGCCGTCCGCACCCGCCACCGGTCGGTGGCCTCGTCGAATTCGCAGGACACCGGCCGGGCCCGATCGGACTCGTCGAGGACGACGAGGTCGTGTCGTCCGGCCTCTGCGAGCGTGCTCGCCACGAGCGGTCCCGCGGAGCCGGCGCCGACGATCACCACCCCGGTCTCGGGCGTCACAGGAAGCCGCCGCGCCGCCACATCGCGCGGGAACTCGCGCGCATCAGCCCGTTCTCCTCGAGGAAGGCGGCCAGTGACTCGAACCCGCGGCGCTGGTTCTCCCGGAACCGTGGGTTCGCCAGCGCCTGCCTGCGGGCCTCCTTGGCGTCGAGCCCGGCCCGGGTGTACATCACCGGGTTGGTGAACAGCCGCTGGAGCAGTGGACCGCCGACGCCCTGCACCGTTCCGACCCACAGCGTGTCGATTCGATGGCTCTCCGCGACCCGGCGGCGCACCCCCTCGCGGGCGAAGCGGATGTGCCGGGATTCCTCGGTGACGTGGATCTGCATCAGCCGGGAGATCAACGGCTGCAGCTGCGGGTCGGTCTGCACCCGGCGCTGGGTTGCGTCGAAGATCTCCTCCCCGATCAGTGCGGCCACCCACAGCATGGTGCCGCGGAACGTCTTGGGCAGCAGGTTCACCACCAGGGCCTGGTGTCGTCGAAGCTGGTACGGCTTGGCGCCGATCCGTTCGATCGCCCGGCCGAACATGGTCATGTGCCGGCACTCGTCGCCCATCTCGGTGAGCGTGTAGCGGGTGTGCAGTGAGCTCGGGTCGTTGTGCAACAGGGCCCGGAGCAGGGCCTGGTTGAGGATGTTCTCGAACCAGATCCCGACGCTGAGAATGTTCGCGCATTCCTGCCGGGACAGCTCGATCCGTTGTGCCTCGCTCATCGACTCCCACATCGGCGTCCCGTAGAGGGAGAGCACGTGTGGGGGCAGGAAGTACTTGCCCTCCTGGAGCGGCGCGTCCCAGTCGATGTCCACGACGGGGGCGTAGGAGCGCTTGACCGAGCCCTTCAGCAGTCGGTCGGCGACCGTTTCCCGGTCCACCGGCGCGGTGGCCTGTGACATCGCCTCTCCGTTCGTCGAGTTCGAGTCCCCGTGACCGATCCCGGTTGGGGTGCCGGGAATTTCGCTCGCGTTTCCGTTCTCTGTAAAAACGTAAACCGGTCGGAGGGCGGGGTCAATAGATACCTGTGAATCGAATTCACACTGGTGTGCGCTCCCGCCGTCGGCCCCGCCCCGAGGGGGACCGGCGCCATAGAATCGCCCGGTGAGGCCTTCAGTGAGACCAGTGGATCCGGATGCGATCCGGGAGCAGATCCTGGACGCCGCGAAGGAGTGCGTCATCGAGCTGGGGTACACCTCCAGGCTCCACGCGGCCATCGCCCAGCGGGCGGGGCTGTCCCGACCCACCGTGTACAAGTACGTCGGGGATCAGGACGCGATCTTCGGGGCCCTGTTCCAGCGGGAGATCACCGAGTTCTTCGTCGTGCTCGATCCGGTCCTGCACGGGCAGGAGCGGGACCTGCGGGTCGGGTTCGTCGACGCGGTCGTGTTCGCCGTGCAGTACGCCCGCGCGCATCCGCTGCTGCAGAAGGGTCTGCGCGACGACCCCGAGGTGGTGCTGCCGTGGTTCACGGTGCGGGCCAAGCCCTTCGTCGAGCTCGGCGCGAACCTGCTCACCCCGCACTTCCGGCGGCTGTTCACGCCGGAGCAGCTCGCGGAGGTCAGCCCGAAGGCGATCTCCGAGTGGGCCTTTCGGATCATCGGGTCTCTCATCGTCACCGAGGGCATCGTCGACACCACCCAGGAGCAGTCGCTGCGCGAGTTTGTCAGTTCGCTGCTGACGATCGCGTTCATCCCGACGCCGGACCCGGAGCTGGTGCGCGGCGCGGGGTGATTCCCGCTTGGGCGTCCCGCTACTTGGGCACGGCCACCGTCAGCAGGAAGGCCACGTCCTCGAGCGCCTCGACGCTGTGCCGGGCCGCCGGGATGACCAGCAGGTCGCCGGTCGAACCCTTCCAGGAGTCCGCACCGCTGATCAGTGCGAGCTTGCCGCTGAGCACCAGCAGGGTGGCCTCGCCCGGGCTGTCGTGTTCGGCCATCACCTCGCCGGCGCTGAGACCGACGACCGTCTGCCGGAGGCTGCGCTGATGGCCCCCGTAGATGGTCTGCGAGCTGCGGCCGCTGGTGGCCGCGGCGGCGAGCTTGAGCTGCTGGCGGGCGACGGCTGTCAAAGACTTCTTGTCCATGAAGCGCCTCTCCTTGGGCTGGGGGAAAGACCTGCCCTTGGAGTATGACGCACCACCCCACCTGTGGGGCGTTACTGGCGCAACAGCTCAGCCACGGATGTAGGTGCGGAACCGGAACCGAAGGCCGTCCTTCGCGGAGGTCAGCCAGTCGCCGGTCGTGGTGGGCGTCCACTCGGCGCCGATCCTCGGCGCGTAGGCGTCACCATCGGTGTCCACGTCCACCTCGGTCACGAACAAGCGGTCGGCGAACGGCATTGCCGCGGTGTAGATCTCGCCGCCACCGATCACCCAGGTCTCGCCGGGTCCGGCCAGGGCGAGGGCGGATTCGACCGAGTGCGCGGTCTCGGCGCCGTCGGCCCGCCAGTCCCGGTCGCGGGTCACCACGATGTTGCGCCTGCCCGTGAGGGGCCGGAACCGCGGCGGCAGCGAGTCCCAGGTCTTTCGGCCCATCACCACGGGGTGACCCGAGGTGACGTCCTTGAAGTAGGTCATGTCCTCGGGAATCCGCCACGGGATCGCACCGTCGCGGCCGATGACGCCCGCCTTGCTCTGCGCCCAGATCAGTCCGAGCACTAGATCGCCACCGGCGCCTTGATGGCGGGGTGATGGCGGTAGCCGACGATCTCGATGTCCTCGAACTCGTAGTCGAAGATGGAATCGCGGGGTCCGAGCACCAGCTTCGGGTACTCGTAGGGCTCGCGGCCGAGCTGCTCGGTGACCTGATCGACGTGATTGTCGTAGATGTGGCAGTCGCCGCCGGTCCAGATGAACTCGCCCACCTCGAGGCCGGTCTGCGCCGCGACCATGTGGGTGAGCAGGGCATAGCTGGCGATGTTGAACGGCACGCCGAGGAACAGGTCGGCGCTGCGCTGGTACAGCTGGCAGCTGAGCTTGCCGTCCGCGACGTAGAACTGGAAGAAGGCGTGGCACGGCGCGAGCGCCATCTGCGGGATCTCGCCGACGTTCCACGCCGAGACGATCATCCGTCGCGAGTCGGGGTCGGTCTTGAGGGTCTCGATGACCTGGGCGATCTGGTCGATGTGCTCGCCGCTCGGGGTGGGCCAGTTCCGCCACTGCACGCCGTAGACCGGACCGAGCTCGCCCTCGGGGGAGGCCCACTCGTCCCAGATCGTGACGCCGCGGTCCTGCAGCCACTTCACGTTCGACTCGCCGCGCAGGAACCAGAGCAGCTCGTAGACGATGGACTTGAGGTGCACCTTCTTGGTGGTGATCAGCGGAAAGCCCTCGGACAGGTCGAACCGCATCTGGTGGCCGAACACGCTGCGGGTGCCGGTGCCGGTGCGGTCCGCCTTTGGGGTGCCGGTCTCCATCACGAGTCGCAGCAGGTCTTCGTAGGGGGTGTGCACGGGGGCCAGTTTAGGCGGCTCCGCCGCCCGTGAGTCCTTTCGGCCCCGTGGCGGACCAGAAGGACTCACGGGCGATAGCCTGCGGGTCATGCGTGAACTCCTCGTGATCGGCATCGGCGCCGGCGACCCCGACCAGGTGACCGTGCAGGCGATCAAGGCGATGAACCGGGCCGAGGTGTTCTTCGTCATCGGCAAGGGCGCCGAGAAGCAGGATCTCGTCGACCTGCGCACCGGGATCCTCGACGAGCACATGCGCGGGCCGTACCGGATCGTCGACGTCGTCGACCCGCCGCGGGACCGGACCCCGTCGGACTACACCGGCGTGGTCGACGACTGGCACGACCGGCGGGCCGCGATCTTCGAGGAGCGGTTCGCGGAGGTCGAGGGCGTCGGCGCGATCCTGGTGTGGGGCGATCCGTCCCTCTACGACAGCACCCTGCGGATCGTGGAGCGGGTGCTCGACCGCGGCGTCGAGACGTTCGAGTACTCGGTGATCCCCGGCGTCACCAGCGTGCAGTCGCTGGCGGCGCAGCACCGCGTCGTGCTCAACCGGATCGGCGAGCCCGTGCACATCACGACCGGTCGACGCCTGCGCGACGGCCTGCCGGAGGGCGTGCGGGACGCCGTGGTGATGCTCGACGCGGACTGCAGCTTCACCGAGGTGCCGGGCGACGGCGTCGAGATCTGGTGGGGCGCGTACCTCGGCACGGACGACGAGGTGCTGATCTCCGGGAACCTGCGTGAGGTCGAGGCCGAGATCGTCCGGGTGCGTGCCGAACTGCGCGAGCGCAAGGGCTGGATCATGGATACCTACCTGCTTCGGGGTTAGCCTGAGGCATGCCCGAACTGCCCGAGGTAGAGGCCCTGGCTCAGTTCCTGCGCACGCATGCCGTCGGCTCGGTGGTGGGCCGCATCGACATCGCGGCGCTGAGCGTGCTCAAGACGTTCGACCCGCCGATCACCGACCTGCAGGGCAAGGACGTGGTCGGCGCCGCCCGGTTCGGCAAGCACCTGGGGATCCGGTGCGGTGACGAGGACGGGCTGTGGCTGATCACCCACCTCTCTCGCGCGGGCTGGCTGCGCTGGGCCGACAACCCCAGCGCGACCCCGCCGAAGCCCGGCGGCAAGAGCCCGCTGGCGCTGCGGGTGCACCTGTTCACCCCCGACGGTGGGACCCCGGCGTTCGACCTCACCGAGGCGGGCACCAAGAAGCGGCTCGCGGTCTGGGTGGTGCGCACCCCGGGCGAGGTGCCGGGGGTCGCGAAGCTCGGACCCGACGCGCTCGACATCACCGAGCCGGCCCTCGCCGAGCTGCTCGGGAAGACCTCGCAGCGGATCAAGACGGCGCTCACCGATCAGTCGCTGCTCGCCGGGATCGGCAACGCGTATTCCGACGAGATCCTGCACCTGGCCAAGTTGTCGCCGTTCGCGACCGCGAACAAGCTGACCGCGGAGGAGGTCGCCACCCTGCACGCCGCGATGCGGGCGGAGCTGACCGACGCCGTGGACCGCTCGGTGGGCCAGGACGCGGCGCGGCTCAAGGGCGAGAAGCGCTCCGGGATGCGGGTGCACGCCAGGACCGGCATGCCCTGTCCGGTCTGTGGGGACACCGTTCGGGAGGTGTCCTTCGCGGAGCGGTCCTTTCAGTACTGCGCGACCTGCCAGACCGGCGGCAAGATCCTCGCCGACCGGCGGCTGTCGAGGTTGCTGAAGTAGTCCCGTGCCTCAGCGCCGGTGCCGGTACCCGATCCACGCCCGGCGCAGGTCGCCGTGCGGGTCGCTCTCGATCCGCGCGGTGGTGTCGATGATCAGGGTCTCGCGCCGCGCCGCCGTGTAGGCGGGCCAGGTGGATCGGGGCGCCGCGTGCCGGGCGAAATGCAGCCAGTGCGACTGCATGATGGCCGTGGCCTCCCGTAGTCCACGACGCCCGCCGAACGCGGTGGCCACCCGGCCGATCACCGTGTCGCCCACGCCGAACACCGCGAGCAGCTCGGTCGCATGGGTGGCGCCGAGACCCGCGACGTTTAGCAGGCGCGGAGCGAAGTCGTAGCGGTAGGCGTAGGTGGGTGCGGTGGCCGCGTGCGCCTGCGCCACCAGGATCGACGGTTCCCAGAAGGTGACGTCGCCGCCGATCCGCACGGCGTCCCGGCGCTCCGGGTAGCCCGGGTAGGCGGCCAGGATGCGGGCCTTGAGTTCGGGGTCCGTCTCGGAGAACATCTTCTCGATCCGGGTCGGGTCGGTGGGGATGATGTCGAGGAAACGCGGAAACAGGGTGCCCTCACGGGCATTGGTCCCGACGATCAGGGGGATGTCGTGCGCGAGACCGTCGGCGAACGCGTCGAGCGGGTGTCGCGGCAGGAGGTCGCCGTCGACGAGCGGCGCGAACGCCCGGGTGCCCGGCGCCTCGTCCGCCCCGCGCGCAGTGAGGGCATCGCCCGCGCGGACGAGGGCGTCGGGGTCCGCGGTGCGCAGTGCCAGGGCGGGGTCGTCCGCGCCGTCGAGGATCTCCACGAACTCGGCAGCCCAGGCCTTCGCGCGGTCGCGGCCGTAGGCGGACGCCGCGGGCGGGCTCTGCGCGATGGCGCGCGCGAAGAGGCCCTCGGCGGCGGGTACGCACATCAGGGTGGTGACCGCGTTGGCGCCCGCGGATTCCCCGAACAGCGTGACCTTGCCGGGATCGCCGCCGAACGCGGCGATGTTGCGGTGCACCCACTGCAGCGCGGCGAGCTGATCACGCAGGCCGAGGTTGGAGTCGAAGGGCCGGCCCGGGGAGGAGTAGTCGCCGAAATCGAGGTAGCCGAGGGCGCCGAGCCGGTAGTTCAGGGACACGTACACGACGTCGCCGCGGCGGACGAGGGTGTCGCCCCGGTACAGCAGGGTGGCCGAGGATCCGCCGCTGTACGCGCCGCCGTGGATGAACACCATCACGGGTCGCGGGGTGGAACTCCGCGCGGCGGGCGTGAGCACGTTCAGGGTCAGGCAGTCCTCGTCGGTCCGGACGCCCCGGCGCTCGCCGCGTCCGGACTGGGGCGCCGCCGCGCCGAAGTCCAGTGCATCGCGCACACCCGTCCACGGTGCGGCCGGCTGCGGCGCCCGCAGCCGGAGTTCGCCGACCGGCGGTGCGGCGTAGGGGATTCCACGCCAGGATCGGAGGCCGTCGTGTTCGCGTCCGCGGACCCGGCCCGCGTCGGTGGTGACGATCAACGGGTCAGGCACGGCGGGCCTCGAGCAGCCGCAGCCACACCTCGCTGACCGTCGGGTACGAGGGGACCGCGTGCCACAGCGACTCCATGGGTACCGCGCCGACCACCGCGACGGTGGCCGCATGGACCAACTCCGCCACCTCGGTCCCGACGAAGGTCGCGCCCGCCAGGGTGTCGCTCCCGCGGTCGATGACCAGCTTGGCCCGACCGGCGAAATCGTCTCGCGCCAGCGATGATCCGGCCACCGCGATGTCGATCTCGACGGTCTCGGTGTCGATGCCGTCTGCGCGGGCGGCGCGTTCGGTGCGGCCGACGGAGGCGACCTCGGGGGAGGTGAACACCACCTGCGGCACCTGGGCGTGGTCCGCGCTCGCGGTGAACCTCGCGCCGTCCAGCGCGCGGCCCTCCGCCCGGGCCGAGATGACGTCGCCGCACACCCGGCCCTGGTACTTGCCCATGTGCGTCAGCGCCGCGCGCCCGTTGACGTCGCCGACCGCGTAGAGCCATTCCCCGGGCACGCCCTCGACGGCGAGATGGTCGTCGGTGGGGACGCGCCCGTCCCGCAGCCCGACGGCGGCGAGTCCGAGGCCGGACGTGGCGGCGTGTCGTCCGGCCGCGACGATCACCTCGTCGACCGTGATCTCGCCCGGCTCTCGGCCTTCGAGGGTGATGGTCACCGGTCCGCCGTGGATGCGTCCCACGCCTGTGTCGCGCGGCTGCTCGCGGCGCACGGCGCTCGGGCTCGTGCCGAACAGCACGGTCGCGCCCGACGCCCGTAGCGACTCGGCGACGAGTTCGCCCGCGAACGGCTCGGCGGACGCGAGCAGCGCCGAGCCCCGGACGATCAGCGTCAGCTCGCGTACCCCGAGGGCCAGCAGCCAGGTCGCGCACTCGCTCGCGACCACGCCGCCGCCGATGATCGCGACCCGTTCGGGCACCTCCCGAAGGTTCGTCGCATCCCGGGAGATCCAGGGCAGCGCCTCGCGCAGTCCCGGCACCGGGGGAACGGACGCGACGGTGCCGGTGGCGATCACGACCGCGTGTCGCGCCCGCAGGGTGCGGGTCGGGGGATCCCCGTGGCCGCCGGTCGAGAGCTCGAGACTGCGTTCGCCGGTGAGGGTGGCGGACCCGTGGATCACCTCGATACCCGCCGAGGCGGCCCACCGCCGCTGGCCGGAATCGTCATGGTGGCTGGTGAATTCGTCGCGGCGGGCGAACACGGCGTGCCGGTCGAGCGTCGCGTCGCCGACGGTCTCGCGGACGCCGGGCATGGCCTGGGCAGCCGCCAGGACCCCGGCGGGCCGCAGCAGGGCCTTGCTGGGCATGCAGGCCCAGTAGGAGCATTCGCCGCCGAGCAGCTCGTGTTCGATGATCGCGGCGGTCCGATTCGAACCGGCGATGGCGTAGGCGGCGGCGTTCTCGCCCGCCGGCCCACCGCCGATCACGATGACGTCGTAGTCCTCCGTCGATGTGGCCATGGTTCCCACCGTAGAGCGGTGAGCGGCGGCGGGCGAGACATTCGCGCGGCGGCACATCTCGGTTCGGCATTGCTTGCGCTGCACATTTCGACCGGCCGATACTCCAAGATGGACGACTCCCGTTCGCGAGAACACTCTCGGGTAGGAGGGGCACCATGAGCACCGAACCAGGCGCCGCCGCCGCCGACCACGCGGCGACGGTCGGAGCGCTCTACGCCGCGTTCGCGCGCGGCGACATCCCGGCGGTTCTCGGCATGCTCGCCGAGGACGTGCGCTGGGAGGACTGGGCCGACAGCTTCGCGCAGCGCGCCGATGTGCCGTGGCTGCGGGCGCGGGGTGGACGCGAAGGCGTGGCCGAGTTCTTCGGGATCGTGGGCGGGTTCGACATCGGTGAGTTCGCCGTCCTGTCGATCATGGCGGGCGAGAGCCAGGTGGCCGCGGAGATCAGCATCGACGCCGTGGTCCCCGGCGGGGGCCACTACCGCGACGAGGAGCTGCACCTGTGGTCCTTCGACAGGACCGGGAAGATCTCCCGCATGCGGCACTACGTGGACACCGCGAAGCACATCGCGGCCGCGGGCGGCGTCGACACCACGTCGCGCATGACGAACGAGTCGTCAACCGAGGGTTGACGACCTGGAGATCGTCAACCTAGGGTTGACGCATGGTGAATCCGACGAAGATGACGAATCCCGTCCGCCTCGACGACCTGATCGAGGGCATCAAGAAGGTGCACACCGATGCGCTCGACCAGTTGTCCGACGCGGTCATCGCGGCCGACCATCTCGGGGAGGTGGCCGACCATCTGATCGGTCATTTCGTCGACCAGGCCCGCCGGTCCGGGGCGTCCTGGAAGGACATCGGCGCCAGCATGGGGGTGAGCAAGCAGGCCGCGCAGAAGCGCTTCGTGCCGAAGGGGGAGTCGCCCGACCTGGATCCGAGCCAGGGCTTCAGCCGGTTCACCGACCGGGCCAAGAACGTCGTGATGGCGGCGCAGAACGAGGCCCGCGCCGCGGGCAACGACGAGATCCGTCCCGCGCACCTGGTGCTCGGCCTGCTCACCGAGCCCGAGGGTCTCGGCGCGGCGCAGATCGTCGCGCAGGGCGTCGCGCTCGACGCGGCCCGGGCCGCTGCGGCCGCGTCCCTGCCCGCGAAGGCAGGCGATCTGCCCGAGCTCATCCCGTTCGACGCGCAGGCAAAGAAGGCGCTGGAGCTCACCTTCCGGGCGGCACTCCGGTTGGGGCACAACTACATCGGCACCGAGCACCTCCTGCTCGCGCTGCTCGAGCAGGAGGACGGCGCGGGTCTGCTCACCGACCTCGGCCTCGACAGGGCGACCGTCGAGGCCGAGGTCGGTTCCGCGGTGGCCGCGATGGCCGCCGCCGCCGAGCGGGAGTGACCGCCGCGTAACGGCCCGGAGCGCGACGGGTCAGGGGCGCCTGCGGGCGCGCAGGACCGCGTCGTGGATGGTGACCTCTCGGCCGTCGGGATCGGTCGCGGCGCGTGCGCGGGCGTCGGCCACGACGATGTCCCACTCGACCGGGTCGAGTGAGCCCGCGACCTCCTCCGCGGTGAAGAACAGCTCCGGCACCGGCGGCCGCGGCACCGTGGTCTGCAGGTCCGACGGGTGGTGGCCCACGATGAGCAGGCTCCCGCCCGGCGCGACGGCGGCCGCCAGCCGGGCGTACAGGACACTGCGCTGCGGCTCCGGCAGATGCATGAACTGCGCGGTGACGAGGTCGAAGCGGCCCTCGATGGGTTCCGTGGTCAGGTCCGCGCGCACCCAGATCAGTCGTCCCGCCACGTCGGCGCCGAGGGCCTCACCCCGCTCGGCCGCCCGCTGCAGCGCGGTGGTGGAGAAGTCCACCGCCGTCACCCGCCAGCCGCGCTCGGCCAGCCAGTGCGCGTCGGCACCCTCGCCGGCGCCCACGTCGAGCGCGGTCCCCGGTGCGAGCGCGGCGGCCTCGGCCACGAGGTGAGGGTTCGGGCGCCCGCTCCAGACCCCGGCCCGAGAGCGGTATCGCTCCTCCCAGGCCCGCTCGTCGAACATGCTCATGGGGCCGTCCGGCGACCCAGCCTCCGAAGGTGCGGGCGCGTCCCCTCGGTGAGCGGCCACCGCGAGACGGGTGTCCTCCGCGATGAGATCGGCATTGATGGCCGCGCCCGCGTTCAGGCCCGCTGCGGCCGCGACGATCACCTGGGCCTTGAGATCGGTGACATTGCCCGCCGCCCAGATGCCCGGGACGGCCGTGGCGCCCATCGGATCGGCGGCGATGTAGCTGCCGATGACGTGCCCGGCCATCTCCTGCTCGGTGGGCTCGAGGCCGAGCTCACGCAGGAAGCCGGCGCGGGCCTCGAAGCGCGGTGCGACGACCATCGCGTCGCGGGGCACGAGCTCGCCGGTGCGCATGCGGACCCCCGTGAAACGGTCGTCGGCGACGTCCAGCCCGGCGACTTCGCCGCGCACGACCGCGATGCCCCTGGCTTCGAACTGCTCGAGCTCCTCGGCACTGGGCTCGGCCGCGGTGTGCAGGAACACGGTGACGTCCGCGCTCCACTGCCGCCACATCAGGGCCTGGTGCGCGGCCATCGGGCCGGTGGCCAGGATCCCGATCGCCCGGTCGCGGACCTCCCAGCCGTGGCAATAGGGGCAGTGCAGCACCTCGCGACCCCAGCGCTCGGCGACGCCGGGCACGTTCGGCAGCTCGTCGACCAGTCCGGTGGTCACGAGCAGCCTGCGGGCCGACGCGGACCGGCCGTCGGCGAGGCCGACGGAGAAGCCACCGCCCTCGGTGGCCTGCGCGGAAGTGGCTGTGCCGGTGACGATCTCGCCGCCGTACCCGTGCACCTCGGCCCGGCCGGCCGCCAACAGGTCCGCGGGCGGGGTGCCCTCGCGGGTCAGGTAGTTGTGCACGTGCCCGGCCGGGGCATTGCGCGGCGCGCCGGAATCGATGACCAGCACCGAGCGCCGCGCCCGCGCCAGCGCCAACGCCCCGCTGAGTCCGGCCGCGCCGCCGCCCACGATCACCACGTCGTAGTTCTGCTCCACCCTCGTTCTCCTCCGCTCGTCCGCCTTCGTCATCGCACTGTCCGTCCTCGGAACGGATTTCGGCAAGCTTCGTTGCCGAAGTGGCAAACTGGGTGGATGGCCGACGACCCGCACGCACTCGACGACGTCCTCGACGCGGTGGGACCGCGGCTGCGGGCGATCCGCAGGCAGCGCGGCGCGACGCTGGCGCAGCTCGCCGAGAGCACCGGGATCT
The DNA here is from genome assembly GCF_042665615.1 of Rhodococcus daqingensis. Taxonomy (NCBI): domain Bacteria; kingdom Bacillati; phylum Actinomycetota; class Actinomycetes; order Mycobacteriales; family Nocardiaceae; genus Rhodococcus; species Rhodococcus daqingensis. The sequence goes on from NZ_JBHTCS010000011.1 coordinate 209,600, forward strand.
CGGTGAGCACCCTCTCGCGGCTGGAATCCGGGCAGCGCAGGCCGACCCTGGAGCTGTTGCTCCCGCTGGCCCGCGCGCACCAGCTGCCGCTGGACGAGCTCGTCGACGCGCCCGCGACCGGCGACCCGCGGATCCACCCCCGCCCGATCAGCCGCAACGGTGTCACGATCATCCCGCTGACCCGCAGGCCGGGCGGGATCCAGGCGTTCAAGCACGTCTTCCCCGCGCGGCCATCGGTGGACGAGCCGCGGCTGCAGACGCACGAGGGCTACGAATGGCTGTACGTGCTGTCCGGGCGGCTGCGCCTGTGCCTCGGCGACCAGGACGTGATCCTGATGCCGGGGGAGGTGGCGGAGTTCGACACCCACGTCCCGCACTGGTTCGGCAACCCCGGCCCCGAGCCGGCGGAGATCCTGAGCCTGTTCGGGCCGCAGGGCGAGCGGGCGCACGTGCGCACCCGGCGATGACCCCGGCGCGGCGCTAGGCTCGTCCGCTGTGACCTCCACGGCGAAGACGCGAACCACGATCCTGATCACCGGCGCCAGCTCCGGGCTCGGCGCGGAGATGGCGCGCCAGTTCGCTGCCATGGGGCGCGATCTCGCGTTGTGCGCCCGCCGCGTCGACCGGCTCGAGGAACTGCGCGCCGAGCTCCTCGCCGCGCACCCGTCGATCAGGGTCGCGGTCCGGGCCCTCGACGTCAACGATCATCGCGCGGTGTCCCGGGTGTTCGGTGAGCTCGACGACGAGCTGGGCGGGCTCGACCGGATCGTGGTCAACGCCGGACTCGGCAAGGGCGCGGTGATCGGCTCGGGCAAGCCCGAGGCGAACCTGGAGACCGCGCAGACCAACTTCGTCGGGGCGCTCGCCCAGACCGAGGCCGCGATGGAACTGTTCCGCGCCCGCGGCGCCGGCCACCTGGTGCTGGTGTCCTCGATGAGCGCGGTGCGCGGCCTGCCGAAGGCGCAGACCGCCTACTCGGCGAGCAAGGCGGCGGTGTCCGCGCTCGGGGAGGGACTGTCCGCGGAGCTCTCGCGCAGCCCGATCTCCGTCACCACCATCCTGCCCGGCTACATCCGGACCCCGATCAACGAGAAGGTGGCCAAGACGCCCCTGATGGCGGACACCGTCGCGGGGGTGCGGTCGATGGTGCAGGCGATCGAGCGGGAGCCGCGGCGGGCCGTCGTTCCCGGCTGGCCGTGGCGACCGATCGACCTGGCCCTGCGGGTGCTGCCGCAGCGGCTGACGGGCCGCTTCCTCTGATCGTCACCGCGAACGCCACCAGCCAGGCGCTCCACAGGAGGTAGCCGGCGAAGTTCGCCAGTTCGGCGCCCGGCAGGTCCAGCGGCGCGAACACGCCCACGGCGATCAGGGCAGCGGCGGCGAAACCCAGTGCGGTGAACCAGGTTCCGGCCAGGCGTCGGTGGAGTGCCGCCGCGACCATCGCGGTCCACGCCGCGGTGAGCGCGTAGCCGAGGGTCTCGCCGACGGCGACGCCGAGCACGGTGTTCGCCGTCGTGAACGTCGCCGCCGCGCCGGGGTCCGATTCCGTCCGCGCGGCGAGGAACGGCACCAGCAGCGGCCAGCGGGCGAGCCCGGCCAGTTGGACCACCGAGGCGGCGATCCCGACCGGAACGCTCGCGCGGAGCAGTGCCGAGTCGCCGAGCCGTCCGACCCGCAGCGCGATCGGCGTCAGCAGCGCGGCCCCCGCGCAGAGCAGGGCGAACCACGCGACGATCTCGGCTTGGTCGGCTCGGAACTCGGCCAGGGCCTGTCGGGCGGGCCGGGTGAGGACGTCGGGATAGTCGAAGGCCGCGCCCAGCCCGGCGAACGCGACGTTGAGAATCACCGCGCCCGCGACGAGCAGGACGGCGGTGAGGCGGGTGCTGTGACGGTCGTTTGTGCGCATCGGAGACTCCACTCCTTCCGGCTGGACACCGTACAACTGGTTGTACGGAGTACAGTCAACGCCATGTCGGAGGGCGGGTCAACAGCACGGCGGGAGCGCCCGGCCAGGCGCGCGTTCACCCGCGATCAGGTGGTCGACAGGGCGCTGGAGATCCTGGACGAGGGCGGCAGCGATGCCCTGTCGATCCGGTCGGTCGCCGCCCGGCTGGGGGTGAACCCGAACGCCGTCTACACCTACGTCGCGAGCCGGGCGGACCTCGAGCGCGAGGTCGCCGAGCGGGTGCTCGGCCAGGCCGACGCGAGCCTGCTCGCGGGGCCCACCGCGGACTGGCGGGACCGGATCGTGGCCTACGCGACGGCGCTGCGCCTGCGACTGCTCGAGCACCCGGCGGTGGCGCGGCTGCTGATGACCGCGCCGATGAACGGCCCGGCCGCCCTCGAGGTGGGCGAGCGCCTGCTCGAGGCCCTCGCCGACGGCGGCCTGGACCCCGACGATGCGGCCCGCGCCACCTACCTGGTGATCGTGCACGTCGTCGGGTCGGTCGCGTTGGAGGTGGCCGAGACGGACGGACGGCCGCCCCTCGCTGCGGAGGCGGACCGCGTCGCTCAGCGCCGCAACGGTTTCGACGCGGTCGACGCCCGGCAGTGGCCGCGGAGCGCGGCCGCCGCCGGGGTGATGGCGGACTGGATCTCCGCCGAGCAGTTCGAGTGGGGGCTACGCCGAGTGCTGGCGTGAGCCGGGGTCTGACTAGCGACCCCGACGGAGCCGCCGGAGCACCGACGTCTCGGTTCCCCGGCCCGCCGCCCCGGCGATGAGCGCCAGCTCGGCCTGGTCGGTGATCTTCTCGCGGATGCGGCCCCGCTCGGCGCCGCGGCTGCGTTCGGCCTCGTCGATCAGCGTCCACCCAGCCCGATCGATCACCGCCGACTGCCGCTCCCGCACCAGCCGGTTCAGCGCGGTCGCGGTCGACCGGGGCTCGCGCAGCCGACCCGAGTTGAAATCGTCGACGAGCCGGGTCACGGTCTCCTGTGCGCAGGACTTGTTCGTGCCGATGAACCCGCTCGGCCCGCGCTTGATCCAGCCGGTGGCGTACGCGCCCGCGAGCACGGAGCCGCCCGGTCCGTCGAGCACCCGCCCGTCGGCGTTGGGGATCACCCCGGCCGAATGATCGAACGGCACTCCCGCGATCGGGACCCCGCGATACCCGATCGAGGTGAGGACGAGGCCGGCCTCGAGTCGTTCCGTCTCGCCGGTCGACTCGAGCCGCACGCCGCCGTCCTCCCCGACGGTCAGCACGTTGCGGGCGAACTCGACGCCGGTGACCCGGTCGTCGCCGCTGATCGCGGTCGGAGACAACAGGTAGCGCAGCGCGATCCGCCGCCGCTCCTGGCCCGGCTCGCCCTCGAGGCGGGCGGACCGGAGCAGCGACAGCTTCTGCGTCACCGCGTGCGAGAGCTCGCCGTCCCGGGCGAGGCGCTCGGTCGTCGGGTCGAGCACCATCTCGTCGGGGTGGACCACCACGTCGACGTCGGGCGCGTCGAGAAGTCCGGCGAACTCGGGAACCGTGAAGGCGGACTGGGCGATTCCGCGCCGCGCGACGATCACGACCTCCTCGATCCGGCTGCCGCGCAGCGCCTGCAGGGCGGCAGGCGCGATGTCGGTGGCGGCGAGGCGGTCGGGGTCCGCGGTCAGGATCCGCGCGACATCGAGTGCGACATTGCCGTTTCCGATGATGACGGCGCGCCGGTGGGACAGGTCGAAGCGATCGTCGGCGTGGTCGGGATGGCCGTTGTACCAGGCCACCAGGTTCGTCGCGGACGTCGAGCCCGGGAGGTCCTCGCCGGGGATGCCGAGGCCGCGGTCGGTGGAGGCGCCGACCGCGTAGATCACCGCGTGGTGATGCGCGAGCAGCTCGTCGTGCGTCAGGTGCTCGCCGACCTCCACGTTGAGGTAGTACTCGAACCCCGGCTGGGCGGCGATCTTGTCGTACAGCCGGGAGACCTGCTTGGTCTTCTGGTGGTCGGGCGCGACTCCCGCGCGGACCAGGCCGTGCGGCACCGGAAGGCGGTCGAAGACATTGACCTGCACTCCCGGCTGGGTGAGCAGCTCGTCGGCGGCATACATCGCGGCCGGACCCGCCCCGACGATCGCGACCCGCAGCGCACCCCGGTCGCGGCGGACCTCGGGCGCGGCGACGACCGGCGCCAGGATCGGGCGCGGACGCGGCTCCTTGTAGAAGTCCGCGTTGATCGTCAGGAACTGCTGCTGCGGCTCCGACAGCTTCGAGTGCGGCACGATCGCGTCCACCGGGCAGGCGGAGATGCAGGCACCGCAGTCGACACACGCGGCCGGGTCGATGTGCAGCATCTCCGCGGTCAGGAAATCCGGCTCGTCCGGTGTCGGGTGGATGCAGTTGACGGGGCAGGCGTACACGCAGGACGCGTCGCTGCAACAGGACTGGGTGACGACGTGGGGCATTGCGAACTGCTTCCGATCGAGAGTCTGGTCAGGCGGCGCTGCGGCCCGGCTCGCTGCGGTAGCGCGAGCTCTTGCCGTCGATCTTCAGGGCCTTCCAGGCCAGGCGGGACGCCGGGTTCATCAGCCCGCTGTCGGTGGCCAGCATGCGGACGTCCGCGAAGTAGCCGCGCAGGGCCTTGCGTGCCGGCGGGGTGCCCCAGAATAGGTCCTTCTTGACCTGCTTCGGGATGTCGAACTCACGCCAGAACTGCTTCGGCGGAACCACGATGGCATCGCACAGGATCCGCATGATCAGTGGCATGGCGAGAGAGGCGACGAAGCGGCCGGCCTTGGACATCATGGGGACGCGGCGACGCAGGAACTGGTGCGCGAACGAGATGTGCCGTGCCTCCTCGGCGACGTGAATCGCCATGACGCCCTTCATGATCGGATGGATGTCGCTGTCCTCGCGGAGGATCGACTTCTGAAGGTGGTCGATCGGTTCCTCGCCCGCGAGGACGCCCATGAAGAAGATCACCGGCAGCGCGTTGCCGGCCAACGGCAAGAACTGTGCGATGAAGCGCAGGAGCGGGCCCATCCCCGGGGTGTCCCTCCCGATGCGGTTGACCATCTCCTGGAACATCAGGGTGTGGTTGCACTCCTCGATGACCTCGTGGGTGCAGTAGCGGGCCTCGGGAGACCCGTTCGGGGTCGAGAAGACGTACTGCATCATGCCGCGGATCAGGATGTTCTCGAACTGCAGGCCGACCTTCGCGACGTTGGCCTGACGCCACATCCCGATCTCGATCTGCTTGTCCTGGGGCAGCGCCTGGTACCACGGGTGGCTGCCGAGGGGATCGGTCTCCTTCTGGAGGATCCACCGGGGATCGTTCGGGATCACCGCGAACTCGGGCGAATCCCAGTCGATGTCCTCGAAGGGGTCGAAGTTCTTGTGCACCGACGCCTCCGACAGCATCGTCAGGGACTCGTGGTACCGGTCCTGATCGGATCGATCGGTCGCTGTCGTCAGTGTCATGGCTACTCCCGCTGTCGCTGTCGTTGCTGAGGCGATCGCGCACGGCATCGTCTCTTCGGTGCGGCGTTCCGGCCGCGGTGTCACACTCCAGGTAACTGTAACTGTGAGTCGCATGCAAATCCAGGGTATTCGCCCATCCGATCGCGCACCGACCCGGAAACCCCGGCCCGGCCTGGGGTGATCCCGACAAAAATCGCTCAGCCCCAGCTCAGAAACCTGGCGCATACTGGTTTCAGCAGAACCGCCGCACGGCGGCCGATCCGTGGAGCACGATCATGGTTCCGAGCATGCAATGGCACACCTGGGGTAGCGAGGTGGAGATCCGGGTGACCGAGGGGGCGGCGCTCGACGCCGCGGTCGCCATTGCCGTTGACGCGCTGGCCGATGTCCGTGCCGCCTGCGACCTCACCCGCGGCGACGCCGAGATCCACGCCGTCAACCTCTCCCAGGGCATGCCGGTCAAGATCAGCAGGCGCCTGACCGCGTTGATCCGGTCCGCGCTGTGGGCCGCCCGGATGACCGGCGGCGCCGTCAACCCGCTGTCCCTCGACTCGGCGGACCCGCGCCGGGTGCCCCCGATTCACCCCGAGTGGACATTCGAGGACGTGCGGCTGGACGGGGACACGGTGTTCGCGCCGTTCGGGGTCTGTCTCGACATCACGAACACCGCGAAGGCCGGCACCGCGGATCGAGTGGCCCACTCCGCCGCGGGCACCCTCGAGTGCGGTGTCCTCGCCCGGATCGGGGACACCGTCTCGACCGCCGGACACTGTCCCATCGGGGGCTGGCAGGTGGAGATCGGCGCGGCCGCGCCGATCGAGGTGCTCACCGGGAAGTCGATGTCCTCCGCACGTCCCGCCGTCCTGGAGGAGTGGGATGCCGACGGCGGAGTGGACGGCGTCACGGTCATCACCGAGGACAGTCTCTGGGCCTATGCGGCGGCGGCCGCGGCCGTGAACCGCGGCGTGGCGGCGTTGCGCTGGCTCGACGAGAACGAGCTTGCCGCCCGGGTCGCGTACCGACGGGGCGCTGTCCGGATCACCGACGCGTGGACCCAGGTGCTGCCCCACGGCCACGTCGCCTAGGGGCTAGGGGCGGACCTCAGACCGCGCGGCCGCGCCTGCCGCGATACCACCGCACCAGGGTGTCGGTGGATGAATCGCCTTGCTCCGCAGGGGCTTCGGGGTTGGTGAGGATCGGTCCGAGCTCGAGTGCCTGGGTCTTGCCCAGTTCGACGCCCCACTGGTCGAACGAATCGATGCCGAACACGACGCCCTCGACGAAGACCTGGTGCTCGTAGAGCGCGATCAGTTGGCCGAGCGCCGACGGGGTGATCCGGGGCGCGAGGATGGTCGTCGACGGCCGGTTGCCCGGCATCACCTTGTGTGGCACCAGTTCCGGTGCCGTTCCCTCGGCCGCGATCTCCTCCGCGGTCTTGCCGAACGCGAGGACCTTGGTCTGGGCGAACAGGTTGCTCATCAGGATGTCGTGCATGCTGCCGGTCCCGTCCAGCGTCGGCAGATCGTCGGTGGGCTCGGCGAAGCCGATGAAGTCGGCGGGGGAGAGCCGGGTGCCCTGGTGCAGGAGCTGGTAGAAGGCGTGCTGGCCGTTGGTTCCCGGCTCGCCCCAGAAGATCTCCCCGGTCGGGGTGCTCACCGGGGAGCCGTCGGCGCGCACCGACTTGCCGTTCGACTCCATGGTGAGCTGCTGCAGATACGCGGCGAACCTGCCGAGGTCATTCGAATAGGGCAGCACCGCGCGCGAATCCGAGTCGAAGAAGCTCGAGTACCACAGTCCGATGAGCCCGAGCAGGACCGGCGCGTTGTTCTCGAGCGGGGCGGTCGCGAAATGCCGGTCGATGGTGTGGAAACCCTCGAGGAACTCGCCGAACCCCTCCCGGCCGATCACGCACATCAGTGACAGTCCGATGGCCGAGTCCACGGAGTAGCGCCCGCCGACCCAGTCCCAGAAACCGAACATGTTGTCGGTGTCGATGCCGAACTCGGACACCCTCTCCGCATGGGTGGAGACGGCGACGAAATGCTTGGCCACGGCGTCGTCGCCGAGGGCCGCGGTGAGCCAGCGCCTGGCCGCCGTTGCGTTGGTGAGAGTCTCGAGGGTGGAGAAGGTCTTGGAGGCCACGATGAACAGGGTCGTCGCCGGGTCGAGTCCGGCCAGCTTGCTCACCAGGTCCGACGGGTCGATGTTGGAGACGAATCGGGCCGCGATGCCGGCGTCCGCGTAGTGCCGCAGGGCCCGGTACGCCATCACCGGCCCCAGGTCGGAACCGCCGATGCCGATGTTGACCACCGTGGTGATGCGTTCGCCGGTCGCCCCTCGCCACTCGCCCGAACGCAGCCGATCGGTGAAGCGGCCCATCCGGTCGAGCACCTCGTGCACGTCGGCGACCACGTCCTGGCCGTCGACCACCAGGGTCGCGTCGGCGGGCAGTCTCAGCGCGGTGTGCAGGACGGCGCGGTCCTCGGAGGTGTTGATGCGATCGCCCCGGAACATCGCGTCCCGGCGTTCCTCGACGCCGGCCGTGCGCGCCAGCTCGATCAGCAGTCGCAGGGTTTCGCGCTCCACCCGGTGCTTGCTGTAGTCGATGTAGAGATCGCCTGCCGTCACCGTGAGTTCGCTGCCGCGCTTGGGGTCCTCGGCGAAGATCTCGCGCAGGTGCCGGGTCCCGACCTGCTCGTGGTGCGCGCGAAGCTCCTGCCAGGCGGCCGTGCCGGTGATGTCGAGACTCATACGTCGAGACTAGTGGGGGCGAACCGGCCGCGCTGAGCGCTTCCCAGTGCAGGCACTCCTTGATCGATCGTGTCCACGACAGAGGCCTTCCATTCCGCGCGAGGGCGGGCAGTATGGAGGCCATGGACGAGCGAACTCTGATCGAGTCGATCCCCACAAAGCTCTGGATCGGCGGCAAACAGGTGGACGCGGCGAGCGGCGCGACGTTCACGGTGGTCAACCCCGCGACCGGCGAGCCGCTCGCCGAGGTCGCGGACGCCGGCCCCGCCGACGGCCTGCTGGCGCTCGACGCGGCGGCCGCCGCGCAGCGAGAGTGGGCGGCCACCCCGGCGCGCAAACGCGGCGAGATCCTGCGCGCGGTGTTCGAGGCGATCACCGCGCGCGCCGACGACATCGCCCTGCTGATGACGCTGGAGATGGGCAAGGTGCTGGCCGAGAGCAAGGGCGAGGTGGCCTACGGGGCCGAGTTCTTCCGCTGGTTCAGCGAGGAGGCCGTGCGGATCGCCGGCCGCTACACCCACGCGCCCGCGGGCACCGGCCGGATCCTGGTCGGCAAGGCCCCGGTCGGGCCCTGCCTGGCGATCACCCCGTGGAACTTCCCGCTGGCGATGGGGACCCGCAAGATCGGACCCGCCCTCGCTGCCGGGTGCACGATGATCGTCAAGCCCGCCGCCGAGACCCCGCTGACCATGCTGCTGCTCGGCCAGCTCATCGTCGACGCCGGGTTGCCCGACGGCGTGCTCTCGGTGCTGCCGACCTCGAGCGCGGGCGCGCTGACCGGTCCGCTGATCGACGATCCGCGGCTGCGCAAGCTCACCTTCACGGGGTCGACCGGGGTGGGCCGCAAGCTGATCGAGCAGTCCGCGAAGGGGCTGCTGCGCACCTCGATGGAGCTCGGCGGGAACGCGCCCTTCGTCGTGTTCGACGATGCCGACCTGGACGCCGCGGTGGACGGGGCGATGCTGGCCAAGCTGCGCAACGGCGGCGAGGCGTGCACGGCGGCGAACCGCTTCCACGTGCAGAACTCGGTTCGCGAGGAGTTCGGTGCCAGGCTGACCGAGCGGATGCGGTCGATGACACTGGGGCCCGGCACCGACCCGGATTCGAAGCTCGGACCGCTGATCAACCCGGCTCAGCTCGAGACCGTGAGCGAGCTGGTGCGGGACGCGGTCGCGGTGGGGGCGCAGGTGCGGCTCGGCGGCCAGGCCCCGGGCGGTCCGGGCTACTTCTACCCGGCGACGGTGCTGACCGACGTGCCCGTAGAGGCCCGCATCCTGCGTGAGGAGGTGTTCGGTCCGGTCGCCGCGATCGCCGGGTTCGACACCGAGGAGGAGGGCATCGCCGCGGCCAACGACACGGAGTACGGACTGGCCGCCTACATCTACACGCAGAGCCTGGACAGGGCGCTGCGGGTGGCGGAGGCGCTCGAGACCGGGATGGTCGGCGTGAACCGGGGCGTGATCTCTGATGCCGCCGCGCCGTTCGGCGGCGTCAAATCCTCCGGGTTCGGTCGCGAGGGCGGCAGCGAGGGTATCGAGGAGTACCTGGAGACCAAGTACATCGCGCTGCAGTGAGGGAGGGACGGTGTGCCGGTCCGTGTGTTTCTCCCCGGTACGGCCTCCAGCGCCGCGGCATGCCGGATACTCTGTCGCGAAATGTCCTGAAATGGGGGGGGTCATGCGACGGAGGCTGACTAGGGGCGCGCCGGGATCGATGCTGGTGATGGTGGTTCTTGCCGCCCTCTGGACTGCGGCGGGTGGTACCGCGCGGGCCGAGCTGCCGGTGGACTACAACTTCTTTGCCGGCATCCCGTACGAGCTATCGAATCCCGGTGGTTCCCTGCCGGGGTCCAACAACTGGTCCTGCACACCCTCCGCGGCCCATCCGAACCCGGTGGTGCTCGTGCACGGCACCAGCGGGGGCGCGCAGACGAACTGGGGGGCGATGGTCCCGCCGCTCGCCAACGCGGGCTACTGCGTCTACTCACTCACCTACGGAGCCCTGGACGCGCCGGCGCCGCTGTCGGCGATGGGCGGAATGCGACCGATCGAGGAAAGTGCCGCGCAGTTGGCCGCCTTCGTCGACCGCGTGCGCGGTGCGACGGGCGCGGCACGGGTGGATCTGGTCAGCCATTCGCAGGGCAGCGTCGTCGGCAACTACTTCGTCAAGCGCCGAGGCGGCGCGGGCAAGGTGGACAAGTTCGTGTCGATCGCCGGGCCGTGGCTGGGAGGGTGGGGCGATCAGATGAACCTGTGGCGCGGGCTCGGGCGGCAGCTGGGCGTCGAGCCCGATGTCCTGGACGGCATGATCTCCGGGGGAGTCTGCGTCGCCTGTTCGCAGCTGATCGGCGGTTCGACGTTCATGCGGGAGCTGAACGCCGACGGCGTGTACGCCCCGGGCGTCAGCTACACGAACATCGCAACCGTGTACGACGAGATCGCCTACCCGTACACGAGCGGCCTGGTGGCCGCGCCCAACGCGGTGAACATCGTGGTGCAGGACGGTTGCCCGACCGATCTCTCCGAGCACTTGGCCATCGCGGGCAGCCCGCGGACGGCGGGGTTCGTGCTCAACGCGCTCGATCCCGCGCATCCGCGGCCGGTGGGCTGCGAGTTCGTCCCGCCCGTCACCGGGTAGCCGCGATCACCCCGTCGGTCACGGCAGGTGTTCCCCCGGAAACCTGATCGAAGTTCGTTCTGTGCGGATTACTGACCGAGTCGGCCGCGCCCGAGGCGCAGCAGGAGCATCGCCAGGGTGTGGCCCTCCTGGCCGAGGTCGCTGAAGCGCTCGAGAACCTTCATCTCACGGCTGTGCACGAGGCGCGGGCCGCCGGAGGCCATCCGGGTCCGGCCGATGATCTGGGAGACCTCGCTGCGGCGCTTGATCGCCGCGAGAATCTCGGCGTCGAGTCGGTCGATCTCCAGTCGGAGCTCCTCGATCTCCGCCTCGCTCGTGGGGAGGCCGGAGTCGGTGGCATCCGATGGAACTGTGCCGCCCATGTGCATTTCTCCTCATGTCAGATCAGGAATCACAGTTTGCCACGGGCGCAAGGGGCTGACCATGGCCGGGGGCGGCGCTGTCGGTGCGCGGCGGTAGCGTTGACAGACGATGAACACATTCTCAGCAGCAGGTCACGCGCGCTTTGCGACGCCGCAGCCGCGCACCTCGTCGGCGACTCTCCTCGAGGGGCTCAACCCGCAGCAGCGCGAGGCGGTGGTGCATGCCGGTTCGCCGCTGCTGATCGTCGCGGGCGCGGGCTCGGGGAAGACGGCCGTGCTGACCCGCCGGATCGCCTACCTGCTCGCGGAGCGGGACGTCGCACCCGGGCAGATCCTGGCGATCACGTTCACCAACAAGGCCGCCGCCGAGATGCGCGAGCGCGTCGCGCACCTGGTCGGCCCCCGAGCCAACAACATGTGGGTCTCGACGTTCCACTCGAGCTGCGTGCGGATCCTGCGGATGCAGGCCGCCCTGCTCCCCGGCCTGAACTCGAACTTCACCATCTACGACGCCGACGATTCGCGCAGGCTGCTGACGATGATCTCGAAGGACCTCGAGATCGACGCGAAGCGGTACTCCGCGCGGCTGCTGGCCACGCACATCTCGAACCTCAAGAACGAGCTGATCGGCCCCGAACGCGCCGTGGCCGACGCCGACCGGGACCCGAACGAGCTGGTCCGGCTGGTCGCGAAGGTGTACGGCCATTACCAGGCCCGGCTGCGCGCGGCCAACGCGATGGATTTCGACGACCTGATCGGCGAGACCGTCGCGCTGCTGCAGAACTTCCCGCAGGTCGCGGAGTACTACCGGCGCCGGTTCCGGCACGTGCTGGTCGACGAATACCAGGACACCAACCATGCGCAGTACGTGCTCGTGCGCGAGCTGGTCGGGGGGACCGCCGGTGACAGCGATGCGCTGGTCCCACCCGCCGAGCTGTGCGTGGTCGGCGACGCGGACCAGTCGATCTACGCGTTCCGTGGCGCCACCATCCGCAACATCGAGGAGTTCGAGCGCGACTACCCGGACGCGCGGACCATCCTGCTCGAGCAGAACTACCGATCCACCCAGAACATCCTGTCCGCCGCGAACGCGGTGATCTCCCGGAACACCGGCAGGCGCGAGAAGAGGCTGTGGACGGACTCGGGTGAGGGCGAGCTGATCACCGGATATGTCGCCGACAACGAGCACGACGAGGCGTACTTCGTCGCGTCGGAGATCGACAAGCTGGTGGACGCGGGCGACGCGAAGTTCGGCGACGTCGCGGTGTTCTACCGCACCAACAACTCGTCCCGGACCCTGGAGGAGATCTTCATCCGGCTGGGCCTGCCGTACAAGGTGGTCGGCGGCGTCCGGTTCTACGAGCGCAAGGAGGTTCGCGACGTGGTCGCGTACCTGCGGGTGCTGCAGAACCCCGACGACACCGTGAGCCTGCGCCGTATTCTCAACACCCCGCGCCGCGGCATCGGCGACCGGGCAGAGGCGTGTGTCGCCGTCCACTCGGAGCAGCGCGGGATCGGCTTCGCACAGGCGCTGCGGGACGCCGCGGACGGCGTGGTGCCGCTGCTGAACACCCGTTCGCAGAAGGCGATCGTCGCGTTCCTCGAGATGATGGACGGCATCCGCGAGGCGATGGAGCCCGATGACACCGGGCTGATCGACATCGGCGAGGTGGTCGAAGCGGTGCTCGACCGGACGGGCTACCGGGCCGAGCTCGAGGCGAGCAGCGATCCGCAGGACGGTGCGCGTCTGGACAACCTCAACGAGTTGGTCAGCGTGGCACAGGAGTTCAGCTCCGACGCGCGCAACGCCGCGGGCGTCGAGACTGAGATCGACGAGAGCCTCGAGGGCGCGTTGGCGGCCGCGGGCGAGGACGATCTCGACCCGGCCGAGGGCGAACCGGACCCGGGGTCGCTCGCCGCCTTTCTCGAGCGGGTGTCGCTGGTGGCCGATTCCGACCAGTTGCCCGACAACGGCGATGGCGTCGTGACGCTGATGACCCTGCACACCGCGAAGGGGCTCGAGTTCCCGGTGGTGTTCGTGACCGGATGGGAGGACGGCCAGTTCCCGCACATGCGCGCGCTGGGGGACCCGGCCGAGCTGTCCGAGGAACGCAGGCTGGCCTACGTCGGCATCACCAGGGCCCGGCACCGCCTGTACCTCACCCGCGCGGTCATGCGCTCGGCGTGGGGGCAGCCGATCACGAACCCGGAATCACGGTTCCTCCAGGAGATCCCGTCCGACCTGCTGCACTGGCGGCGCGAGGACCCGGGGACCGGTGCGGGCGGCGCCATCGGGGGCGGGCGTCCGCGAGGCGGTCAGGGCTACGGCGGCGGTGGTTTCGGTGGCGGGCAGGGCTACGGCGGCGGGTCGGGTGGCGCGACACCGAGCTTCGGCGCTCCCCGGGCTCGCAACAACCACCTCGTGCTCGCCGTCGGCGATCGGGTCAGTCACGACAAATACGGCCTCGGGACGGTCTTGGAGACCAAGGGGAGCGGACCGACGGCGACGGTCACGGTCGACTTCGGCTCGGCGGGCAAGGTGCGGCTGATGCTCATCGGCGGCGTGCCGATGGTCAAGCTCTAGCCCGATGGTCGGGCTCTAGCCCGATCACCGAGCTCCGATGCAACGAAAGGCCCTCGCTACGAGGAACTTCCGATCGGCGACGGGACGGCGTCGAACTCCAGGGTGGTCGAGGCCGGATCGGCGCCGGGTGCGTCGAAGGTGAAGTCCGCGACATAGCGTCCCGGTTCGTTCACCCGGGTGGCCACGGTCGCACCGCCCAGCGTCAGCGGGACGGTGAGGGTTCGCTCGTCGCCGTCTGGTTCCGTGATGTGCACGAGGACGGGGGTGGTCGCGTCCGCGCCGGCGGGGACGGGACTGATCGCCATCGCGAGCGTCACCACGTTGTCCGAGTACACGGTTCCGATCGGTGGGAGCGCGGTGATCTGGTAGGTGGCGGCCGATGCGGTGGGCGCCATGGCGAGTGAGACAGCGCCTGCGAGTGCGGCGACGACGACGGACCCTCGGGAATAGTTCACACGAACCCCTTCGCTACGAGACGTCAACGGAGTCTGGCTCACTGAAGGGTATTGCAGACGGTCACATTCCGCCCGACGAGCGCGCGAAGAGGAGTTCGGCTCTAGTCGCGATCGACGCCGAGGCTGATGCCGCGGGTGGCGAGCCAGGGGAGGGGATCGATCTTGTTCTCGCCGCCCAGGTGCACCTCGAAATGCAGGTGAGGGCCGGTGGAGAAGCCACGGTTGCCCATCCGCGCGATCTGGTCGCCCGCCATGACCTTCTGGCCGACCGAGACGTTGGAGGAGTCGATGTGGCCGTAGACCGTGACGGTGCCGTCGGCGTGGCGCAGGCGGACCCACATGCCGAAGCCCTGTGCGGGACCGGAATCGATGACCTCGCCGTCGGCGACCGCGTAGATCGGGGTGCCGATCGCGTTCGCGATGTCGACGCCCGCGTGCAGCGTGCCCCAGCGGGCGCCGTAGCCGGAGGTGTACGAGCCGAGGGCCGGGAGGGCGAACAGGGGCCGGCGGGCGGCTGCCTCGCGGGCGGCGCGCTCCTCGCTGAACCGCTGGCCCTTGGCGAGCAGGTTCGAGAACTGGCTGAGATCGGTGGGCGCCGCGACGTTGAGGACCTGCGGGGCCTGGGAGGTCGTGTTCACGGCGGTGTCGGCGGCGAACTGGGCGGCCTGCGGCTCGGCGGTCGCGGCGGTGCTCGACGAGCTGTCGTCCGCGGCGAGGTTGAGCTCTGCGGTGTCGGTGCTGCTCGGACCGTTGAGGCTGGCCTGTCCCGCGGCGACGACCGCGCCTGCGGCGACCGCGATGACTGCGGCGCGGCCCTTGAGGGCGGTGGGGGGAGTGGGGATCCGGTGCGCTCCACCGCGGCGAGCGGGAGCTGCGAGGTCCGATTCGAAGGAGGTGTCGAGCTGGTCGAGCGAGGTGGAGCGGTACGTCGTCGTGCGCGGGGTTCCGAGGCTTGCGGACCCGATGTAACGATTCGGCGTGGGATTCGAATACACCTGCGTGGATTCGTTGTCCCCGGCGTAATCGAAGCTCGATCTGCTGGGTTCTACCGGAGCCTGGTAACGCGGCTCTACGGTGTGACCTGCGGGAATCGAGTAAACAGTCGTGGAGACGCCATCAGCCTGCTGCTGCGGGGCGAAGCGGCTGGACTGGAAGGGCGCGCGATGTCTGGACAACTTGCCGCCTTCCTGTTCGTGATCTGTCTGTGACTTTGACCGAAGCGACGGTAACGAAACGGTTGCGAGCGCCGCAACTCCTAGCGCCAACTGTTTGGGATATGTGAGATGCATCACAGAGTGATCACGGCCGGGCCTGGGAATACGCCGGAAGGCGGCTGAAGCGGCCGCGCCGGATTCTTGCGATGTTCGGTCGAATCCGGTGTCGCTGAACCACTAGCGTCAGTCCGCGTGGCGCCCTCACCCGATCTCAGAAACAGTTCTCGTGCCCGGCCCGAACGCATCGAGGCCCAGGACGGGGTGGACGCGGTCGGTCCCGTGCGGGGTCCCGGCCCGCTCGCCGGGGTGGCGGTCGCGCTCGCACTCCTCGGGGTCGTCGCGATCGCGGTGGCACCCGCGCTCGGTGTCGTCCGTCCCGACACCGGATCCGCGGTCGCCGCAGCCGCCGTCGCCGCGGTGGTCTGCGCGGGGCTCGCACCCGGATTGGCCGCGCTGGCCCTGCTGGGCCGCAGGCCCGCGGTCGCGGGAACCGTCCTGGCGGGTGCGGGCGCCGTATCCGTCGGGCTGGTGGTGCTCGACCTCCAACTCCTCGGTGACCCCATCGACGCGAACCGGCTCGAACTGTTCCGTCCCCTCACCGCCGCGTCGCTCGGTGCGGGGCCCGGTGCCCACGCGATCCTGGCGGGGCACGCCCTCGCGGTGCTGGCCGGGCTGATCGGTCTCGTCGCGGCGGTCAGGGCCTCCCAGGCCGATGGCTACGGCCACTCCGACTACCCGGATCACGACGGGGCGGGCGTCGGCCGCCGGATCGGCCCCGGACTCTCGACCCTCGCGGTGGCGGCCGCGGTGGTCCTCGCCGCGGCCCTGTTCGCTCCTCCGCTGAGGTCGACCGATCCGGTCCTGCTCGTGCCCGCGGTCATCGAGTCGGCGGCACCGATCTCGTTGGGTGCGGGCGTGATCGGTGCCGCCGTCCTGATCGTGGTCGCCGCGGCGCTGGCCGCGATCTCGCCGCTGGGCTCGGCGGGCGCCATCGTCGGGGCCGCGGTGGCCGCGCTCGGTGTGGTCGGCGTGCGACTGGTCGCGGGCCTGCTCGCGGGCGACGGCGTCTCGGTCGGTCCCGGCTCGGTGGTGGCGGTCGCGGCGTGCGTGGTGCTGATCGCGGTCGGCTGTGTGATCCCGGCCGCGGCGGCCGCCCGGGCGCGCCGCGGGCTGGCGCAACTCCTGGTGCAGTCCGCCGCCGCGGCCACGGCGGCGCCCGCGGCCGCGGGCACCTCCAAGTCCGCCGCCCGGGCGAGGGCGGCCGCGGCCGAACGGGCCAGGGTCGGGCGCTGGCACGTCGCCACCGCCGTGGCGGGCATCGGCGCGGGATTGCTCGGCGCGGTCGGGGCGCTCCTGCCCGCGCTGTCGGTTCCGGAGGGGGCGCAGGAACCGACCATCCTGGCCACCCGGGTGGTGCTCGTGGCGGGGGTGGTGCTCGTGATCGCCAGCCTCTGGCTGCTGCTCTCGGAGTTCGCGGCCCTGGTGCGTCCGGCGGTCGGGGTGTTGTGGGCGGCCCAGGTGATGGCGGTCGCGGCGGTGCTGCAGGCGGTGGTGCTCGCCGGCGACCTGCCGGGGGTGGGGCCGGGCCCCGGCGCCGCGCTGCTGGCCCTGTCCGCCGTCGCGGCGGCGGCCACCGGCCTGCTCGCGCTCTGCGCCGACTCGGCGGAGCGCGACGCCATCGACACCTCCGTCGATGTGCCCATCCGGCTTCCGGTCCTGATCGTCGGCTCGGTCGCGGCACTCGCGTCGGTGGCCGCGCTGGGCCTGCCGCTGTATCGCGGCGTCGACTTCGGCCCGGACTCGTTCGCCCAGTGGCCGTGGGGGTGGGACCTGTGGGGGCGTGCGCTCCTCGCGGTCGCGGTGGCCGCCGCGGTGCCCGTCGCCGCGCGCTCCCGTCCCGCCCGCGGCGCGTCCCTGATGGTCGGCGCGATGACCGGAATGTCCGTATACCTGGCGGGATGGCCGCTGACGAGTGCCCGGGTCGCGGAGCCGGAGATGGGCCCGGGGGCGGTCTGTGCGCTCGTCGCGGTGGCGTTGCTCGCGGTGACCGCTGTCATGGCGGTTCGGCAAAATCGCCGGTGAGCTGACGCTCACGCCCCCTTGCGCCGTGAGATATGCCACATAGCATCAATGCGGTCGATAGACCATTGATTCAACTAGATAAGGTCCCGAACGGACCCGCTCCTACCCCTCGAGCGGGCGTCAACGCAGACGAGACGGTGAGCAGATGGATCTCTTCGAATACCAGGCGAAGGAACTCTTCGCCAAGCACGGCGTGCCCACGTCGGCGGGCCGTGTTACCGACACTGTCGCCGGCGCACGCGAGATTGCCGAGGAAATCGGCAAGCCCGTGATGATCAAGGCGCAGGTCAAGGTCGGTGGCCGCGGCAAGGCGGGCGGCGTGAAGTACTCCGCCGACGTCGATGCGGCTGTTGCGAACGCCGAGTCCATCCTCGGGCTCGACATCAAGGGCCACGTCGTCAAGAAGCTGCTGGTCGCAGAGGCGAGTGACATCGCCGAGGAGTACTACATCTCCTTCCTGCTCGACCGCACGAACCGCACCTACCTGGCCATGTGTTCGGTCGAGGGTGGCGTCGAGATCGAGGTCACCGCCGAGGAGAACCCCGACGCCCTCGCGAAGATCCCGGTGGACGCCGTCAAGGGTGTCGACCTCGCGTTCGCGCGCAGCATCGCCGAGGCGGGCAAGCTCCCGGCCGAGGTGCTCGACGCGGCGGCCGTGACCATCCAGAAGCTCTGGGAGGTCTTCATCAAGGAGGACGCGCTCCTCGTCGAGGTCAACCCCCTCGTGCGCACCCCCGACGACCAGATCCTGGCCCTCGACGGCAAGGTCACCCTGGACGAGAACGCCGGCTTCCGCCAGACCGGCCACGAGGCCTTCGAGGATCGGGATGCCACCGACCCGCTCGAGCTCAAGGCCAAGGAGAACGACCTCAACTACGTCAAGCTCGACGGGTCCGTCGGCATCATCGGCAACGGCGCGGGACTGGTCATGTCCACCCTCGACGTGGTCGCGTACGCGGGTGAGAAGCACGGCGGCGTCAAGCCCGCGAACTTCCTCGACATCGGTGGCGGCGCCTCGGCCGCGGTCATGGCCGCCGGCCTCGACGTCATCCTGAACGACGCTCAGGTCAAGAGCGTGTTCGTCAACGTCTTCGGCGGCATCACCGCCTGCGACGCGGTCGCCAACGGCATCGTCGGCGCCCTGCAGACGCTGGGTGACGAGGCCAACAAGCCGCTCGTCGTGCGCCTGGACGGCAACAACGTCGAAGAGGGTCGCCGCATCCTCGCCGAGGCCAACCACCCGCTGGTGACCGTCGTCGCCACCATGGACGAGGCCGCCGACAAGGCCGCCGAACTCGCGTTCGCCGCGAAGTAAAGGGAACAGAACAATGGCAATCTTCCTCACCAAGGACTCCAAGGTCATCGTCCAGGGCATCACCGGCGGCGAGGGCACCAAGCACACCGCCCTGATGCTCAAGGCCGGCACCCAGGTCGTCGGCGGCGTCAACGCCCGCAAGGCCGGCACCACCGTCGCGCACACCGACAAGGACGGCAACGCCGTCGAGCTGCCGGTCTTCGCGACCGTCGCCGAGGCCATGAAGGAGACCGGCGCGGACGTCTCCATCGCGTTCGTTCCCCCGGCCTTCTCCAAGGACGCCATCGTCGAGGCCATCGACGCGGAGATCCCGCTGCTCGTGGTCATCACCGAGGGCATCCCGGTGCAGGACTCCGCGTACGCGTGGGCCTACAACGTCGAGAAGGGCAACAAGACCCGGATCATCGGCCCCAACTGCCCCGGCATCATCACCCCCGGCGAGGCGCTGGTCGGCATCACCCCGGCCAACATCACCGGCAAGGGCCCGGTCGGCCTGGTCTCCAAGTCCGGCACCCTGACCTACCAGATGATGTTCGAGCTGCGTGAGTACGGCTTCTCGACCGCCATCGGCATCGGCGGCGACCCGGTCATCGGCACCACCCACATCGACGCCATCGAGGCGTTCGAGAAGGACCCCGAGACCAAGGTCATCGTGATGATCGGCGAGATCGGCGGCGACGCCGAGGAGCGCGCGGCCGACTACATCAAGGCCAACGTCACCAAGCCGGTCGTCGGCTACGTGGCCGGCTTCACCGCCCCGGAGGGCAAGACCATGGGCCACGCCGGCGCCATCGTCTCCGGCTCCTCGGGCACCGCGCAGGCCAAGAAGGACGCCCTCGAGGCGGCAGGCGTCAAGGTCGGCAAGACGCCGTCCGAGACCGCCGCTCTCGCGCGCGAGATCCTGCAGAGCCTGGTCGTCGAGGCCTGAGTGGGCTGAGCGGCTGAGCGCCGCTCCGGTCTCACCGAACGAGGGGCACCTGCCCGCGCTCACCGCGCGGGAAGGTGCCCCTCGTTCATTTCTCGGACGACGGGCGGGCGCCGCAGGCTCAGGGTTCACACAGAGAAATGCGCTAGCGTTCGGTGAGGAATCGACCAGTCGCTCAATGCAGACCCTCCCTAGGAGATGTCATGACTTTCACGCCTGCAGGGTCCGGTTACGGTCCGAGCGAGCCGCCGTCCGCGGGGCTCGGGTCGAAGGGCTTGCCCTACCTGCTCACCCTCGGCGTCCTGGCGCTCGCCATCATCAACTTCCTGCTCGGGTTCGCCCCGTTCGCGAAGGTGACCACCTTCGGCGACGAGAGCCTGACGCAGAGTTCCTTCGAGGCCGGGTATCCGATCCTCGCGCTCGCCTTCCTGCTCTTCGGCGGGCTCCTGGCGGGTCTGTCGCTGCTGCCCGAGCAGCCGTACAAGGGCGCGGCGGCCGCCGCGTCGGTGGTGGGGTTCCTGATCGCGTTGTTCTTCATGTTCAGCCTGTCCGAGGGCGTCTCGCTGGCCGTCGGCGGAGTCACCGGGCTGATCCTCGCGTTCGTCCAGGCCGTTCTCGCGGTCGCCGTGTTGCTGTTCTCGCTGGGACTGCTCAAGCCGCCCGCCCCGAAGCCGGCCGGATACGCCCCCCAGGGCTACGCGCAGGCGCCGCAGCCGTACGGCCAGCCTCCGCAGGGGTACGGCCAGCCGCAAGCACCGGGCCAGCCGTATGGCCAGGTCCCGCAGGGCTATGGGCAGCCGCAGGCGCCGGGCTACGGTCAGCCCCAGCCCCAGCCCGGGTACGGCCAGCAGCCCTATCCCGGGGGTTACGGCCAGCCGCAGGGCTATGCCCCGCCCGCCAACCCGTACGCCCCACCCGCGCCGCAGCAGGGCTACGGCCAGGCGCCGCAGGGGTACGGTCAGCCGCAGCAGCCCGGCCCGCAGGACACCGAGTCCGGAGCCGCGCCGCAGCCCGAGACCACGCCGCCCCCCGCGGACGACGGCGGCGCCGCCCCGACCCAGGCCTTCGGGTCGGCCCCGAAGCGGGACACGGAGTAACGAACACCCGCGCACGACGCCCCTCGGTGAGCCGGGGGGCGTCGTCGTCTTGCGGACCTGTCGGCGCGCCTGGCAGCCCGCCCCCACACCAGATGTCACCCTCGAGGAGATGAGTTCCTTGCCCAGCAGCGACACCCTCCGCCGACCGAGCCGGCGGCGGGTACCGGCGGCATCCAGGCCGACGCCGAATGCCGAGCAGATCCGCACCCTGCTGGCGGTGGCGCTGCGGCCCGCCCTGGTCGCGCTCGCGCTGATCGCGGCCTGCGTCCTCGTGACATTGGTCGCCGCGAACAGCGACCTCACCGGCACCAGCGGCGCGGTCGCCGCGAGCTGGCTGGCCGTGCACCAGGTGCAGCTCACCATCGGCGGCGCCTCGCTCGGTGTGTTGCCGCTGTTCCCGACCATCCTCATGATCTGGTTCGTCGCGCGAGGCTGCGCGAACGCCGTCACCGAGCGGACCCCGCGGCACGAGCAACTGTGGGTGCTCGGGGCGGCGGTCGCGGGTCCGCTCCTCGTCACCGCCCTGGCGTTGGCCGTCATCAAGGACGCGTCGTCGGTGATCGCGCTGGCCCCGCCCAATGCTCTCGCCGCCTTCGCCTGGGTGCTGGCGGTGCACCTGATCGGCGCGGGTATCGGCATGGGCAGCAAGCTGTGGCGCCCGATCTGTGCCCGCCTCGGCGTCCCGGCATGGGTGGTCGCGTCCGCCCGGCCCGCCCTGCGGGCAGGGCTTGCCCTGCTGGCGTCCGGTGCGGCGCTGACCGCGGTGGCGCTGATCTCGTCGTGGGCCGCGGTCGGCGAACTGCTCGAGGCCGGAGACGGTTTCGGAGGTGCGCTCGGCCTCACCCTGCTCTCGATCCTGTATCTGCCGAACCTCGCTGTCGGGAGCGCGGCGATGCTGGTCGGGTCGACCGCGCATCTCGGTGAGGCGTCGCTGAGCGTGTTCAACGTGGTGGCGGGGCCGGTGCCGGGGCTTCCCCTGCTCGGGGCGGTCCCCGCCGGACCGAGCGGAGGCGGCTGGCCCGCGCTGCTCGTGATCCCCGCGGTCCTGGGGGTCCAGCTCGGACGGGACTGCGCCCACCGCGCGGGTGGACTGTCGGTGGCGATACGCAAGGTTCTGCTCGCGGCCGCCGCGGCCGCCCTCGCGTTGGGCCTGCTCGGCTTCGCCGCGGGTGGCGAGCTCGGTTCGTTCGGGACGGTCGGGGTGGACCTGGCGACGTTCACCGGGCTGTCCTTCGCCTGGCTGGCGGTGTTCGGGTCGCTGACCGCACTCGTCGTGGTCCGGCGTGGCGGC
The DNA here is from genome assembly GCF_042665615.1 of Rhodococcus daqingensis. Lineage (NCBI taxonomy): Bacteria > Bacillati > Actinomycetota > Actinomycetes > Mycobacteriales > Nocardiaceae > Rhodococcus > Rhodococcus daqingensis. Next base: position 231,712 of record NZ_JBHTCS010000011.1, read on the forward strand.
GGCGGCCGGGAGCAGGAACCGCCGGAGCCTGCCGATCCGCCGCGGACCTACACGCTGGCCGCCCGAATGCTCGACCGCCCGGAGCCGGAACCGGTGAAGGCGCTGCCGGGTCCCTCGTACATCGAGGGCGAGGTGGTCGAGGGCGAGGTGGTCGATCCCGGGGGCGACCCGGCCGAGACGGCCGACGCGGTGGATGCCGAGATCGACGATGCGGTGGTGGACGCGGAGGTGGCCGACGTCACGCCCGATCCCGCCGAAGCGGACCTGCCCGACGGCACCCGGACCAGCAGCGACTAGGCTTCTTCCCGGCCGGGGCGCACTCCGGTCGCTGGCCCGCACACAGGAGTAATGGCGCTGACTGCCTCGCGTGAGTACTTCCGCCCCGGCTCAACCGAGCCGGTTCGAGTCGTGGTCCTCGCTTCCGGTACCGGGAGCCTGCTGCAGTCGCTGATCGCGGCCGCCGTCGACGACTATCCCGCCCGCATCGTCGCGGTCGGCGTGGACCGCGACTGCGCCGCCGCGGGGCACGCAGAGGACGCGGGCATCCCCGCCTACCGGGTCGGCCTGCGCGATCACCCCGACCGGGCAGCCTGGGACCGGGCGCTGACCAAGGCCACGGACGCCCACCAGCCGGACCTCATCGTCTCCGCTGGGTTCATGAAGATCCTCGGACCCGAGTTCCTGGATCGCTTCGGCGGCCGCATCATCAATACCCATCCCGCGCTGCTGCCCTCGTTCCCCGGCGCGCACGCGGTGGCCGATGCCCTGGCCTACGGCGTGAAGATCACCGGTTCGACCGTGCACCTGGTCGATTCGGGGGTCGACACCGGACCGGTCCTGGCCCAGGAGCCGGTGCCCGTGCTCGAGTCGGACGACGAGGCGAGCCTGCACGAGCGCATCAAGACGGTGGAACGGCGACTGTTGGCGGAGGTTCTCGCCGCGGTCGCCACCCGAGGTGTTATTTCCGATGGACGAAAGGCCGTGATCCCGAAGTGACCGAACGTAAGGCTGTGCGCCGCGCATTGGTGAGCGTCTACGACAAGACCGGCCTCGTGGAACTGGCCACCGGGCTGCACCAGGCCGGGGTCGAACTGATCTCGACCGGCTCCACGGCCTCGAAGATCGCCGACGCCGGCATTCCCGTCACCAAGGTCGAGGACCTGACCGGGTTCCCGGAGACCCTCGACGGTCGCGTCAAGACGCTGCACCCGCGCGTGCACGCCGGCATCCTCGCCGACACCCGCAAGGACGAGCACCTCGATCAGCTCGTCGAGCTGGGGGTCGAGGCGTTCCAGCTCGTGGTCGTCAACCTGTACCCGTTCACCGCGACGGTCGCCTCCGGCGCGACCCCGGACGAGTGCGTCGAGCAGATCGACATCGGCGGCCCGTCGATGGTGCGCGCGGCCGCCAAGAACCATCCCTCGGTCGCGGTCGTCGTCGACCCGGGCAAGTACGAGGATGTGCTCGGCGCCGTCGCGGCGGGCGGATTCACCCTCGCCGAGCGCACTTCCCTTGCCGCGCAGGCATTCCAGCACACCGCGTCCTACGACGTCGCGGTGGCGAGCTGGATGACGTCCGTGATGGTGGAGGGCGACTCGCAGTTCCCGGAGTGGGTCGGCGCGAGCTGGGACCGCGCCGCGGTGCTGCGTTACGGCGAGAACCCGCACCAGGCCGCCGCGCTGTACGAGAACCCGGCTGGCCCCGCGGGACTCGCGCAGGCAAAGCAGTTGCACGGCAAGGAGATGTCGTACAACAACTACACCGACGGTGACGCCGCCTGGCGCGCCGCCTTCGACCACGCCGAGCCGGCGGTCGCGATCATCAAGCACGCCAACCCCTGCGGCATCGCGGTCGGCGCCGACATCGCCGAGGCGCACCGCAAGGCGCACGCCTGCGATCCGGTCAGCGCGTTCGGTGGCGTCATCGCCGCGAACCGCGAGGTGACGGTCGAGATGGCCGAGCAGGTCGCCGAGATCTTCACCGAGGTCGTGATCGCGCCGTCCTACGCTCCCGGTGCCGTCGAGGTGCTGGCCCGCAAGAAGAACGTGCGCGTACTCGAGGCCGCGGTCCCGAACGCGACCGGCGTGGAGCTGCGCCCGATCTCCGGCGGCGCGCTGCTGCAGGAGCGGGACGTGCTCGACGCGGAGGGCGACGACTCGGCCAACTGGACCCTCGTCACCGGCGACGCGGCCGACGCCGCGACCCTCAAGGATCTCGAGTTCGCTTGGCGCGCATGCCGTGCCGTGAAGTCGAATGCGATCCTGCTCGCCCACGACGGCGCCTCGGTCGGCGTCGGCATGGGTCAGGTCAACCGCGTCGACTCGGCGCACCTGGCCGTGCAGCGGGCGGGGGACCGGGTCGCCGGGTCGGTCGGCGCCTCGGACGCCTTCTTCCCGTTCCCGGACGGCTTCCAGGTGCTCGCGAACGCGGGCGTCAAGGCGGTCGTGCAGCCGGGCGGTTCGGTTCGTGACAACGAGGTGATCGAGGCCGCCCGCGAGGCGGGGGTCACGATGTACCTGACCGGGGCGCGCCACTTCGCGCACTGACGGACACGATGCACGAGAGGTGCACACCCTCGGAGGGTGTGCACCTCTCGTGCGTTCAGGCGGCCGAGCCGGAGATCACGATCCGGGCCGCCCCGCGCTCGAGCAGTTCCCGGGCCAGGTCGGTCGCGGCCGCACGCTGAGCGGCGTCGGTGTGCGAGAGGTCGAGGGTGACCGCGTGACCGGTGAGGTCGGCGGGCAGCGACGTCAGTGGCGGCGCCGTGGACAGTTGGCTGATACGAAGCTTCATGGGGACTCCTCGTTCTGTACTACTCGAGTCTGACTGAGTTGTGTGTGCGGAAGGTTTCCGCTCGGGGTTGTTCGGGTAAAAGAAAAGGCACCCGGGCGAGTGCCCTGGGTGCCGAGAACGGATCCGCTACGTCAGGATCGTTCTCGGGGTACGCGCTTGGCCGACATGTGGCAATGCCACGCGGGTACGGCGCTGAGGTGCGCGTAGTGCGTCATGGTGGCCGTCCCTTCGGTCTAGGCGTCGTTGGTTAGGCGAGAACGCTACAGCACACCGACGGCGAGCGCATCTCCGTTTTCGTGCCGCCTCTCGTCGATCAGCGCGGTGAGCGGCAGACGAGTGCACCGTGAAGCGTGTCGTCCATGGATCGCGCAGGGAAAGGCGCGGACTGGATAAGGTGCGGCCATGGATGTGAAATGGGCGCGTGTCTGGTTCGGTGCCACGGCAGCGTGCGTAGTTGTGGGTGTGATCATTCAGGTCGTGCTGGATTGGCAGAACAACATGCCCCTGGTCGCCGAGACCGGCGAGTTGTTCCAGAAGTTCGGCGGTGGCCCACTCGGACGGGCCCTGAATGTCTTCGCGTTCTTCACGATCCAGTCGAACCTGATCGTGGGTGCGACGAGCCTGCTCCTTGCCGTCAACCCGAACCGGGCCTCGACCGTGTTTTCGGTGTTCAGGCTGACCGGTCTGGTCGCGATCACGGTCACCGGCATCGTCACCTACGTCGCGCTGGATGGCCTGCTCGTGTTTGACACCTGGGCGCTGACTGCCGACAAGCTGCTGCACGTCGTGGTCCCGATCATGGCGGTCGTGGGGTGGTTGGCGTTCGGGCCGCGTGGGCTCACCTCACCGCGAGTCGTCAAGCTGGCGGTCCTGTTTCCCCTCGCCTACATGCTTTTCACCGCGATCCGTGGCCCGCTGTCCTCGGACTGGTACCCGTACCCGTTTGCGGACGTGCACGAGCTCGGCTACCTGCGAGTGTTCATCAACGGTCTCGTGATCGGGCTGCTGTTCGTCGCCCTCGCTGCAGCCGCCGCCTGGCTCGACAAACGCCTGCCCGCCAAGCAGGGGGCGGCTCCCACCCGCGTCGAGCCCGCCCTCTAGGAACACTGCCAGCCCACGTGGACTACAGCCCCGCGAGCCAGTCCCGGAACCCGTTGCCGAACTCGGCGGAATAGGGCAGGTCCTCGACGTAGTCGGCGCCGGTCGAGGTCCGTTCGCCGATCTCCTTGAGCACGTGGTTGGCCGTGGTCATCCGCAGCGACGTCACGGCGACGGAGGACAGCGCCGCGTCCAGCGCGTCCACGTCCGCGCCCGCGACCTGGGTGTCCCGCGCCGAGCAGCTGGTCAGCACCGGCAGTCCCGCGGGCAGCGCGCCGGCCAGCACGCGCGGGTCGAGGGAATCCTCCTCGGCGAGCGCCTTGGCGTTGACCGGCACGAACCCGGCCATCCGCAGCGGCTCGGGCAGGTCGTCGGGGAGGGTGCCGTCGGTGCGCAACGACTCGACCGCCTCGGTCAGCGCGGTGCGCAACTCGTCGGCCAGTTCGAGGGGGAGGGTCCCGGCGCCGACCGCGGCATCCACCTGGGTGTTGATCTGCCGGGTCAGCAGGTCCAGCAAGCGGACCGCGAGCGGTTCGAGGAGGCCGAGGCCGGCGATGGCGGGTCCGTCGCCCGCGACCGCGAGCGCGAGGCCGACCAGCGCACCCTCGCTGTGCCCGATCACCAGAAGGCGGCTCGCGTCGATACCCGGTTGCGCGGCAAGGTAATCCAGCCCGACCGCGGCCGCGTCGACAAAAGTGGAGAAGCCGAGTCCCGCGACGTCCTCGACCTCGTACGGTCCGAGCCCGGTCTCGCCGCTGCCCAGCTTGTCGTAGCGCAGGCTCGCGAAGCCGGCCCCGGCCAGCGTGTCGGCCAGGAAGCGGAGGGTGCCGATGGACCCGGGCATCAGGGCGCTGTCCCCGTTGCGATCGGTGGGTCCGCTGCCGGCGAGCAGCAGAGCCGCGGGCACCGGACCCGCTGCGCCGTCGGGGACCCGCAGGCTGCCGTGCAGGGTGACGTCGCCGCTGGCAAAGGTGATCTCGGTGTCGGCCATGGCCCACTGTCTACCAGAGCGTGGGACCCGGGAACGAGCCCGGCGGGGCCGCACCGCGGGCTACCATCGCGCTCATCGCGCGCCGGTCGAGCGGCCGCGGGATCGTCTGGTGGAGAAGGGCGGCGGCCGGGTGCTCTACAGGGACAACGCCTCACACATCCTGACCGCGGTGGCGCGGCCGCTCGCGGGGCGCCTGCCCGCGATCGCCGCGGGCCTGGCCGAGCAGATCCTCGCCGAGGACGGCGCCTACGCGGCTCTGGTCGCCCCGGCGGAGCTGCGGGACACGATCCTGCACAACCTGGGCCAGGCGATGACCTCGATGCTGGACCGCTCCGAGGACCGGCCCGTCGATCTCTCCGACGCCGCCTGGACCGGCCGGACCCGGGCCGAGCAGGGCCTGCCGCTGTCCTCGCTGCAGGACGCCTACCGGCGCGGCTGCCGCATGCTGTGGCAGGCCATGATCGAGACGGTGGCGGAGGAGTACCCTGCGTCGCTGCCCGAGTTGTTGCCGTGCGTGGGGGACCTGTGGGACATCGTCGACCTCCTCGTCGGCGCCGTCGCGGACGCCTATCAGGAGGCGGAATCCGAGCGCCTCGCGCGGGACGGGGAGCGGCGGAACGCGGTGCTCGACGTCCTGCTCGGCGGGCCGGGGGCCGACTTCCCCGTCGGTGGGGGAGCAGGCCTCGTCGCGGAGGCGTCGGCGTTTCTCGGCCTGCCCGAGCGTGGTCGCTACGCGGTGGCCGTGGTGCGGTCGGTCGGGCGCGGCGCGGGCCTGCCCCGCGATCGGGGACACGCGGCGACCGGCGGCTTCCACATCCTGTGGCGGATCCGCGCGGACCACGAGGTGGGCCTGATCTCGCTCGGTTCCGACGACGTCGCCGAGCCGGCAAGGCTGCTGGAGGAGCAGGGCGTGTCCGCCGGGATCAGCCCGGTGGTGGGATCGCTGGCCGAGCTGGCCAGGGCCCGGTGGCTGGCCGAGGTCGCGTTGCAGACCTGCGCGCCCGGTGCCGACGAGGTAGTGGTGCTCGACCGGCGACTGCCCGTCGCGCTGGTCGCCGCCCAGCCGGACCTCGCGGAGCGCCTCCGAACGGTGGTGCTGGGTCCGGTGCTGGGGTTGCCGCCGGTCGAACGCGACCTGCTGCTCGCCACCGTGACCGCCTGGCTGGACGCGGGCGGCTCGGCGGCGGGCGCGGCGACCGCGTTGTTCTGCCACCGCAACACGGTCCTGAACCGGCTGCGGCGGATCGAGGACCTCACCGCCCGATCCATCACCGACCCCCGCGCGATGATCGAGCTGGCCCTGGCGGTCGAGGCGGCCCGCCGGTAGCCCCGATCTGGGCGGACGAGCCATTCTCGGGGCCGCCCGATTGTGCTTGGGCACAAGGCCCGCACGGAGATCGGATTTCGCCTGCAGGCGGAGGTAGCGCGGCATAGCTTTCACGCCAGCACGTCCTCGTCGCCGGCCCGGAGTCATGCTGTGCCGGTGCGCAACCCGCCCTCGGGCGACTATCGAAAGGGAAGGTGTCCGCGCATGCGCACTCGCACTTCCATTCTCCGGGCCTGGCTGGCCGCCGCCGTCACGGCCGCGGTCACCGCGGTGACACTGACGGCCGTGGCGGCCCCCGCCCAGGCCGAGGGCATCCCGAGCGTCGGGCGGAACTGGGCCGCGCCGGGACCCTATGCGCCGGAGGTCAGCGTCGGTGCGGTGCACACGCTGTACTACCCCCAGAACATGGGGGCGCGGGGGGAGAAGCACCCCGTGGTCATCTGGGGCAACGGCACCGGGGTGCTCCCCGGCGCGTACACCCTGCTGCTGCGGCACTACGCCAGCCACGGCTTCATCGTGGTCGCCGCCAACACGCCCGCGAGCAACTTCGCGATCACCATGCGCAGCGGCATCGACCTCATCGAGAATCTCAACGCCGACCCCGGGAGCGTTTTCCACGGCAAGGTGGACCTGGACCGGGTCGGGTCCGCCGGTCACTCCCAGGGTGGATCCGGTGCGATCAACGCGGCCGTCGACCCCCGGGTGGACACCGTCGTCGCGATCCAGCCGGGACCGCTCAACGACGTGGACCTGATCGACGAGCCGGTGCTGTTCCTCGCCGGGCAGTTCGACGCCATCGTGTGGCCGTTCCTGGTGAAGGGCATGTACAACGACGCCGACCACGTCCCGGCCGAGTACGCGGAGCTGCGCGGCGCCACCCATTTCGGCACCGGCATCTCGGGCGGCGACATGCGCGCCCCGTCGACGGCCTGGCTCCGGTACTGGCTGCTGGACGACGCGAACGCCCGCGCCGAGTTCTTCGGTCCGAACTGTGGCTTCTGCTCGGACACCCGCCAGTTCTCCGACTTCAAACGGAACGGGTTGGCCGGCCAGATCCCGGGCTGAACCGGTGCCGCACCCGGCGCGCGCCCTTCCAGGCGAACCACAGCATCAGGCCCAGCACCAGCGGGACGAGCAGCGGCAGCAGGAAGGCCACCAGCACCATGCCGAACGAGACGCCGTCCTCGATCACCGACAGCGCGGGGTTCGCGAGACCGCCGGTGGTCGCGGTGCTCACGGCGCGGGTGCCGGTCTGCGCCGCGCTGAAGGCGAGCGCGGTCGGCGCGCCGACGATGATGCCCGCGATCACCGCCGTCGACGGGTCGAGGTGGGTGAAGACCGCCCCCGCCGCGATGGCCGCCGCGATCGGCCGGGAGACGGTCCCGAACATCCCGAGTGCGTTGTCCACCAACGGGATCAGGTCGGCGAGCAACTCGGCTGCGGTGGCGATCGCCAGGGCGACCAGCGCGCCCGTCGAACCGACCCACGCGAAGCTCTCGCCGAGGGAGATGCCGAACAGTTCGAAGTGCGCGGCCGCGCTGAGCATCAGCAGCGGCAGGAAGGTGCGCAGCCCGGTGGCGGCGGCCAGGCCGAGTCCGAGCAGGGCGGGCAGCAGCCAGGTCTCCATGGGCAGAGTCTAGGAGTCGCCGGTGGCGTGCCCGCCGGTTTCCGGGTCGTGTCCGTCACGGGCTGGGGGTGGCCTCCGCCGGGGTCGGTGGCAGCGGCGCGACCCGGGGGTCGCCCGTGTCCGCGAAGTAGTCGCCCTTGATGGTCGCGTCCACCCCGTCGGGTGCCTTGACCGCCCGCATCACCAGCGTGAGCACCGCGGCGACGACGATGTTGATGACGAACGCCGTCAACGCGATGTATCCCATCTGCGCGATGCCCGGGATCGAGGCGAGCGAGCCGGCGAAATGCGGGACCGTCGCGGACGAGACGTTGTACGCGGAGATCGTGCCGTACACCATGCCCACGGCCCAGCCCGCGAGCAGCGCCCACCGATGGAACCAGCGGGTGTAGAGCCCGAACACGATGGCGGGGAACGTCTGCAGGATCCAGATGCCGCCGAGCAGCTGGAAGTTGATCGCGTTCTGCTTGTCGAGGGTCAGCACGAAGATCAGCGCGACGAACTTGACGAACAGCGAGGTCAGCTTGCTGACCTTCGCCTCCTGCGCCGGCGTCGCCTGGGGTTTGAACCATTCGCGGTACACGTTGCGGGTGAACAGGTTTGCCGCCGCGATGGACATGATGGCGGCGGGCACCAGCGCGCCGATCGCGATCGCCGAGAACGCGACCCCGGCGAACCAGGGTGGGAAGGCGTCCTCGAACAGCTGCGGGACCACCAGCTGAGCGTTGGGTTTGCCGTCCAGGCCGATCGGCTTGGTGCCCGCGGCGATCGCCACCCAGCCGAGCAGGGCGAGCAGGCCGAGCAGGAACGTGTACGCGGGCAGGATCGCGGCGTTGCGCCGAATGGTGTTGCGGGACTTCGACGACAGGGTGGCGGTGATCGAGTGCGGGTACATGAACAGCGCCAGCGCGGAGCCGAGCGCGAGGGTGGCGTAGGCCCAGTACTGCTGGCTGTTCGGGATGAACGTCCCGGTCGGCTTGCCGGTGGCGGGATTCGGGGTGGTCATCTTCGCCTCGGCCGCGTCGAAGATGTGGCCCCAGCCGCCGTAGCGGGACGGCAGGTAGATCACCGCGACGATGATGACCAGGTAGATCAGCGTGTCCTTGACGAAGGCGATGATCGCGGGCGCCCGCAGGCCCGACGAGTAGGTGTAGGCCGCCAGCACCGCGAACGCGATGAGCAGCGGCAGGTCCCTGGCGATCACGTTGTCGGCGCCGCCGATGCCGATGACCTCGAGCACCGCCTGGATGCCCACCAGTTGCAGCGCGATGTACGGCATGGTCGCGAGGATGCCGGTCAGTGCCATCGCGAGCGAGAGCCACCGGGAGCCGTACCGGCCGCCGACGAAGTCCGCGGTGGTGACGTATCCGTGCCGGTGGCTCACCGACCACAGCCGCGACATGAAGACGAAGATGATCGGGTAGACGACGATCGCGTACGGGATCGCGAAGAAGCCGCTGACCGAGCCGAGCGCGAACATCGCGGCGGGCACCGCGATGAAGGTGTAGGCGGTGTAGATGTCGCCGCCGATCAGGAACCACGTCACCCAGGTGCCGAAGCTGCGGCCACCGAGCCCCCACTCGTCGAGGGTTTGCAGGTTCGACGCCCGGCGCCAGCGGGACGCCAGGAAACCCATCACCGTGACGAGGGTGAACAGGGCGATCAGGACGGCCAGGGCCACCCCGTTGACACCGGTGTGGGTGTCGCTCGCGGCGAGCGTCGTCGCGGCGTTCACCGGTCGGACCCGTCATCGGGGCCGTCGGGCGCCCCGCCGGTCATGGGCCGGTGCGGGCGGGCCTTGAGCACGATCTTGTAGGCCGACCAGGTGGCGCCGGCGCAGAGGAACACCCAGAGGAACTGGTACCAGAAGAAGAAGGGCACGCCCCCCAGTTCGGGGCCCGTCCGAGCGTAGGTCGAGACCCACAGGATGGCGACGATCGGCAGCAGCAGCAGGAGCGCGGCGAGGGCCAGGAGGGGTTTGTTCGCAGGTGGGGTGGTGTTGTGATCCGGCTCCGCAGTCATGACGGGTTCTCCGCATCTCGACGCGGCGGACTGCCGAGTGCAACCCGCACCCGCGGAAAACTACCCGTCGGTGCGCCGCGGTGTCGGCGATCCGAGGTCTCGAATCGGCCACGCGGGGAATGCGGTCGCGGGTGCAGATTCGGCCACACGCGTGCCGAAATCGCCGAACGCTCGTAGCGTGAAGTGGTGACTGCCATGGCACCCGATGGTTATCCGCGCACGGTCGGCGAGCTGCGCGCGTCCGGACACGTGCAGCGACCGGTCCGGGACGAGATGCGAGAGAACCTGCTCGCGGCCCTGCGCGACGGCCGCGACCCGTGGCCGGGGATCGTCGGCTTCGGCGAGACGGTGCTCCCGCAGCTCGAACGGGCCCTGATCGCGGGTCACGACATCGTGCTGCTCGGCGAGCGCGGCCAGGGCAAGACCCGGCTGCTGCGGACCCTGCCGCTGCTGCTCGACGAGTGGACCCCGGTGATCGAGGGCTCGGAGCTGGGCGAGCACCCGTACGAGCCGATCACGCCCGCCTCGATCCGACGGGCCGCCGCCCTCGGCGACGAGCTCCCGGTCACCTGGCGGCACCGCGACGAGCGCTACTCGGAGAAGCTCGCGACCCCGGACACCTCGGTGGCGGACCTGGTCGGCGATGTGGATCCGGTCAAGGTCGCCGAGGGCCGCAGCCTCGGCGATCCGGAGACCATCCACTTCGGACTGGTCCCGCGCGCGCACCGCGGCATCGTCGGCATCAACGAACTCCCCGACCTGGCCGAACGAATCCAGGTCTCGCTGCTGAACGTGATGGAGGAACGCGACATCCAGGTGCGCGGGTACACGCTCCGGCTGCCGCTCGACGTGGTCCTGGTGGCCAGCGCGAACCCCGAGGACTACACGAACCGCGGCCGCATCATCACCCCGCTCAAGGACCGTTTCGGCGCCGAGATCCGCACCCACTACCCGGCCGTGCTGGAGGACGAGATCGCGGTCATCGAGCAGGAGGCGCACCTGCGCGCCGAGGTGCCCGACCACCTGCTGGAGATCCTGGCCCGCTTCACCCGGCTGCTGCGCGAGTCCGCCTCGGTGGACCAGCGGTCGGGGGTGTCCGCCCGGTTCGCGGTCGCCGGGGCCGAGACCGTCAGCGCGGCCGCCGTGCATCGCGGCGCGGTGCTCGGCGAGGCCGACCCGGTGGCGCGGCCGGTCGACCTGGGCACGGTGATCGAGGTGCTGCGCGGCAAGGTGGAGTTCGAATCCGGCGAGGAGGGGCGCGAACTGGAGGTGCTCGAACACCTGCTTCGCCGCGCGACGGCGGACACGGTGCGCGAGCGGCTCGGCGGCGTGGACCTGGCACCCCTGGTGGCGGCGGTGGAGGCGGGCGGGCCGGTGGTGACCGGCGACCGGGTTACCGCGAAGGACCTGCTCGGCGAGCTGCCCGAGATCGAGGTGCTCGACGAGGTGGCCGCGCGGTTCGGCGCCGAGAGCACCGGGGCCCGGGCGTCCGCGGTGGAGCTGGCGTTGGAGGGGCTGTACCTGGCCAGGCGGATCGCGAAGTTCCCCGACGACGACGGACAGCTGGTGTACACCGGATGACTCCAGGGCGTCCCGGATCGAGGGGCCGGCGCGATCCGCACCGGTCGCGGTACGGGCCGTACCAGGGCGGCCCGGACCCGCTGCTCCCGCCGGTGGACCTGCGGGAGGCACTGGAGGCGATCGGCAACGACGTGCTCGAGGGCGCGTCGCCCCGGCGGGCGCTGCGGGAGCTCTTGCGCCGCGGCACCGCGGACACGCGAGGCCTCGACGATCTCGCCGCGCGGGCGAATCGGCGCAGGCGGGAGCTGCTGGAGCGCAATCACCTCGGTGGCACCCTCGACGAGGTCCGCGAGCTGCTGGAGCGGGCGCTGCTCGCCGAGCGCAAGGAGCTGGCGCGCGCGTTGGACGACGACGCCCGGTTCTCCGAGCTGCAGCTCGACGAGCTGCCCACGTCGACGGCCCAGGCCGTGCGGGACCTGTCGGAGTACCGCTGGCGCGATGCGTCCGCCCGCGCGGACTACGAGAAGATCCGCGAGCTGCTCGGGCGGGAGCTGCTCGATCAGCGGTTCGCCGGGATGAAGGAGGCCCTCGCCGGTGCGACCGACGAGGACCGCGACCGCATCGACGCGATGCTCCGCGACCTGAACGACCTGCTGGACAAGCACTCCCGCGGGGAGGAAACCCAATCCGACTTCGACGAGTTCATGGCGGCGCACGGCGACTATTTCCCGGAGAACCCGCGCAACACCGAGGAGTTGCTCGATTCGCTGGCGCGGCGGGCCGCGGCGGCGCAGCGCCTGCGGAACTCGCTCACCCCGGATCAGCGCGCCGAGCTGGATGCGTTGGCTCAGCAGGCGTTCGGTAGTCCCAGCCTGATCGATCAGCTGGACCGGCTGGATGCGAACCTGCGGGCGGCGCGTCCCGGCGAGGACTGGGACGGCACCCAGCGGTTCCGTGGCGACGATGGTATGGGCCTCGGGGAGGGGACGGGGGCCCTGGCGGACATCGCCGAGCTGGAGCAGCTCGCCGAGCAGCTCTCGCAGCAGTACGCGGGGGCGCAGCTCGACGACATCGACCCCGAGGCGCTGGCCAGGCAGCTCGGTGACGGGGCGGCGGCCGACGCCCGCACGCTGGCCGACCTGGAGCGAGCGCTGCAGCGGCAGGGCTTCCTCGCGCGCGGGGCGGACGGCCAGTGGCGGCTCTCCCCGAAGGCCATGCGGCAGCTCGGGCAATCGGCGTTCCGGGATGTGGCGCAGCGACTCTCGGGTCGGAGCGGCGAGCGTGACACCCAGCGGGCCGGCGCGACGGGGGAGCCGACGGGGGCCAGCAGGGGTTGGGAGTTCGGCGACACCGAGCCGTGGGATGTGACCCGCACCGTGACGAACGCAGTGCTCCGGGCGGCGCAGGAGCGGAGCCTGCGGAGCGACCACGACACCGAAGGGAATCTGCGGAGCTCGGATCGGATTCAGCTGCGGGTCTCGGACGTCGAGGTCGTCGAGACCGAGCAGCGCGTGCACGCCGCGGTCGCCCTGCTCGTCGACACGTCGTTCTCGATGGTGATGGACGGCAGGTGGGTGCCGATGAAGCGCACGGCGCTGGCGTTGAACCACTTGATCACCACACGATTTCGCGGCGACGACCTCCAGCTCATCGCGTTCGGCCGAGTGGCACAGCAGCTCAGCCCGGCCGAGCTGGCGGGGCTCGACGGCGCCTGGGACCAGGGCACCAACCTCCATCACGCGTTGTTGCTCGCGGGCAGGCACCTGCGCCGCAACCCGAGCGCACAACCGGTGGTGCTCATCGTCACCGACGGGGAACCGACGGCACACCTGGAACCGGACGGGCACGCCTTCTTCGACTATCCGCCGCATCCGAAGACGTTGGGGCTCACCGTCCGTGAGCTCGACAACCTCGCACGGCTCGGTGCCACGGTGACCATCTTCCGGCTGGGGAACGATCCGGGACTGGCCAGGGTGGTCGACCGGATGGCGCAGCGGGTCGGTGGCCGGGTCGTGGCGCCGGACCTGGACGGGCTCGGTGCGGCCGTGGTCAGCGACTACATGCGGCGCCGCTCGGCCCGCTAGCCGCTGATCACCCGGCGGTCGCCGAGGGGTGCCGCGAGCTGCACCTCGAGGGTGCCCTGCACCGCGATCATGATGCAGGCCTTGCCGACGGCTTCCGCCCTGGTGCCGGTGCGCAGCGCGATGGTGACCGCGGAGGCGGACTCGGTGACGGAGGCGTCGGCGCCGAAACACTCGGGGGTGCCGGTGGTGAAGTGCACGGCCACACGGTCGCCCGCCTCGCCGACCACGGTGTAGGACTCGAACGGGGTGGGGTGCGCGTCCACGATGGTCGGGTCCGCAGTGAACAGCGTGCCCGGGTCGGCGTCCGGGTCGTTCACCGGCGGCGGCGCCGGGCTGGGCACCGCGACGATCGGCGCCTGCGTGGTGACGGCGGGCGTGCTCGCGACGGTGACCGGGTCCGGCGAGTCGCCGTCGGAACAACCGGCCAGGGTAAGGCTCAACAGCGTCGCGGCGACGAGGGTGCGCATGGGCTCACCGTAGCCCCACATCGGCCAGGTGGGCGTCAGGCCAGCGCCCAGGCGACGAGCGCGATGGCGGGGATCGAGGCCAGGGTGGTGACCAGGGCGGTGTCCCGGGCGAGCACCGTGCCGCGCTGGTAGCGGCTCGCGTACACGAACACGTTCTGTGCGGTCGGCAGCGCCGAGACCACGACGACGGCGAACAGGGCGTGGCCGTCGAGACCGAGCAGGAAGCGGGCCATCAGGTACGCCAGCACCGGCTGGACCAGGATCTTGAGCACCGAGGCGAGCGCGATCTCGCGGCGCGGGCTGACGCCGCGCTGCAGCACCCGGACCCCGTACAGCGACAAGCCGAAGGCCAGCAGCGCCCCCGGGACCGAGGCGCCGCCGATGATCCGGAACGGCTGGATCAGCGACTCCGGCAGCGTCCAGCCGGCGATGGCGACCACGAGCCCGGCGATCCCGGCGACCACGATGGGGTTGAGGAACGGCGTGACGAGGGTGTCCCGGATCGAGGTGTCCTTGCGGGTGGTCGCCAGGTCGAGGGCGGTCAGCGCGATCGGGGAGTAGACGACGATCTGGAACAACAGCAGCGGCGCCACGAAGGACGCGTCGCCGAGCACGAACACCGAGATCGGGATGCCCAGGTTCGCCGAGTTCACGTAGGAGGCGGCCAGCGCCCCGATCGTGGATTCGGGCAGGGGCCTGCGCAGCCAGCCGAGGGCGATCGCCAGGTACACACCGCCGACCGCGAAGGCGGTCGCCGCGGCCACCGCCAGGGTGGGGGAGAAGACCGTCGCCAGGTCGGCGGTGGCGAGGGTGTCGAAGAGCAGCGCGGGAGTGGCGACGAAGAACACCAACCGGCCGAGCACGAACTCGCCGTGCTCGCCGAGCACGCGCGTCCGGCCCAGGATGTAGCCGATGGCGATGACGACGAAGATGACCGTGAAGCCCGCGAACACACCTGACACCCCGCGGACCTCCTCGTAGAACCCCGGAGAGTCTAGTCGCTAGCGAGGCAAAGGACTCCGGTGCGCCTCGCGGGACCGGCCCGAGCGCGCATCATGGATCCACCCGTCGAGAGGAGTGCAACCATGCGAGTTTCCCGTGCCGTGCGTCGCGGAGCCGTGGCGGTCGTGATCCTGGCCGGCCTGGCGGCCTGCTCCTCGGACAAAGGCGGCGGCACCGCGGTGCCCGAGCCGTCGGCCGCCCAGCCGCCCCCGGCCGCGACGTCGGAGGTGACGCCGTCCGTCCAGGAGCCGGGCCCGCTTCCTGCCGCGCCGTACACCGTGACGTCCGGGCGGCTGACCGGCGACACCGGGCGCGCCCGCTACGACGTCACGGTCCCGCGGATCGAGGGCGGGAATCCGGCTGTCGCCGCCGAGTTCAACGAATCTGTCGAGGCGGCGCTTCAGGACCAGGTCCACTTCCCCGGCGACCAGCGGTTCACCCTGGAGGGCAGGGAGGCGTTCGCCCGGGTCGGGGGACGGGTGGTCAGCGGTCTGCTGGTGACGTCGTGGAATGCCGACCCGCCCGGGGCGCATCCCACCCCGCTGGTCGCCACGGTGGTCGTGGGCACCGATGATGCCCAGCCGATCACACTGTCGGCGCTGTTCCCCGACCTGCGGGCCGGGCTGAACCGGCTCTCCGAGGAGTCCGCGCGGTTGCTGCCCGCCACCGCGGCCGGACCGGAATTCGAGCGCGAGGGGATCGAGCCGACCGAGCTCAACTTCGCGAACTGGCTGCCGACGCCCGCCGGCATGGAGATCCATTTCTCGGACTACCAGGTGGGCCCGCACGCGATCGGACTCGTGGTGATCACGGTGCCGTGGGACCGGCTGGCCGATGTCATCGCGCCGGAGCTGCTCGAGGTGGTCCGCAGCTGACCGGCGCCCGGGAACGCAGAAGGCCGCGCAGTCCTTGCGGACTGCGCGGCCTCGAACTTCTGC
Source organism: Rhodococcus daqingensis (assembly GCF_042665615.1). Taxonomy (NCBI): domain Bacteria; kingdom Bacillati; phylum Actinomycetota; class Actinomycetes; order Mycobacteriales; family Nocardiaceae; genus Rhodococcus; species Rhodococcus daqingensis. The sequence goes on from NZ_JBHTCS010000011.1 coordinate 247,582, forward strand.
GCTGACTACCGGCTGGTGCTGGTGAACGGCAGCAGGGCCATCTCGCGGGCGTTCTTCACCGCGACGGCCACCTGACGCTGCTGCTGCGGGGTCAGGCCCGTGACGCGACGGCTGCGGATCTTGCCGCGGTCGGAGATGAACGTGCGGAGCAGGTTCACGTCCTTGTAGTCGACGTGCGTGATCTTCGCCGCGAAGAGCGGGTTCTTCTTGGGCTTGCGGCCCGCGTCGGCGCCGCGCGGCTTCTTGGACGGGGCTCTCTTGACTGCCATTGCTTCCCTTACGGCTCGAATTACCAGCTGGACTTGCGGACGCCTGGCAGTTCCCCACGATGAGCCATCTCGCGCACACGCACACGAGACAGGCCGAACTTCCGTAGGTGACCTCGCGGACGTCCGTCCGCAGCGTCACGATTTCGCAATCGTACCGGACTCGCATCGCGCGGCAGACGCTGCAGGGCGGCGCGGGCGATCGCGCGCTCCTCGTCGGTGCTCGACGCTCGCCGGATGATCTCCTTCAGGTCCGCCCGGCGCTCGGCGAACCGGGCGACTACGAGCTTGCGTTGCTGGTCCTTGGCGATCTTGGACTTCTTGGCCATGCCTAGCGCTCTTCCCTGAAATCGACGTGCTTGCGGACCACCGGGTCGTACTTGCGGAGCACCATCCGGTCCGGGTCGTTGCGGCGGTTCTTGCGGGTCACGTAGGTGTGCCCGGTGCCCGCGGTGGACTTGAGCTTCACGATCGGACGGATCTCGTTGCGTGCCATCAGACCTTTCCTCCCCGGGCGCGGATCCGGGCCACGACGGCCTCGATGCCGTCCCGGTCGATGGTCTTGATGCCCTTCGCGGAGACGGTCAGCGTGATGCGGCGCCCCTCGCCCGCCAGGTAGTAGGTCTTCTTCTGGATGTTCGGGTCCCACCGGCGGTTGGTCCGCGTGTGGGAGTGGGACACGGACTTACCGAAACCCGGTTTGCGTCCGGTCACCTGGCAGTGCGCCGACATGGTGTTCCTCCTGAGCCCTCTCACATAGAGATGACAATCATTTTCGACAACAGCGTGAGTTCACTGTAGCGTTGCTGCTGGCTAATGACAATCGTTATCGAAAGAGGTGTTGAGGTGAGTGATCGGCGGACGCCGCTCGTTCTGGTGTCGGGGTGGTCGGACGCCGTCGACGCCACCACGCGTGCCCTGCTGGGCGACGGGACCGTGCTGGTGCACCACGACCTCGGGCACCTGCGGGAGGGTGTGCTCCGCCGCACGGTCACCGGGACCGACGGCATCGCCCGGACCCACATCCTCGAACTCGCACACGGCTGCGTCTCCTGCACGCTCCGCGAGGACCTGCTGCCGCTGCTGCGCCGCCTGCACGCCCGCAGCTCGGTCCGGCGGATCGTGCTGCACCTGGACCTGGCGCTCGAACCCGAGGCGCTGTGCTGGGCGATCGAGCACGTCGCGGTTGCGGGCGTGGTCGGGCAGATTGACGGCCCGGCCTCGCGCGACGTGCGGGTCGAGGCCGTCGTCACCTGCGTCGACGCTGCCACCTGGCTCGACGACGCGACCGGCGACGACGGGCTGGAGGATCGGGGATTGACCGCGGGCGGCGACGACGAGCGCACCGTCGCGCAGCTGGTCGTCGGGCAGGTGGACTACGCGGACGCCCTCGTCGTCTCCGGCCGCGCGGCGGACGGCTGGGCGCAGGCGAAGCTGCACGCCGTACTGGCCCGGCTCGCGCCGTCGGCACCGATCGACTGGGTGGCCGAGGGCGGCGTGGTCGAGGCCGAGCGGCTGTTGGCGCGGATTCCCGCGGGTGCCAGGCGAGGTGAGATCGGCGACGCGCACTCGGCCCTGCTGCGCGGGCAGCCGCCGCTCACCGAGGACTGTGGTGTCGCGATCATCGAGTTCACCGCGAATCGTCCCTTCCACCCGGAGCGCCTGCACGAGGCCGTCGACGTGCTGCTCGACGGCGTCGTCACCGCGCGCGGCCGGCTGTGGCTGGCCACCCAGCCCGAGCACGTGTGCTGGCTCGAATCCGCCGGCGGCGGGCTGCGGGTCGCGTCCGCCGGTCGCTGGCTCGTGGCGATGACCCCGCAGGAGCAGGAGACGGTGCCGACCGCGCGCCGCGCCCTGGCCGCGCTGCGCTGGGACGAGCGGTTCGGCGACCGCGACACCTCGCTGGTGGTGCTCGTGCACGCCGCGGATCCGGAGGGCATCGACCGGGCCCTGCGGTGGGCCCTGGTCACCGACGAGGAGCTGGGGCGCGAGCCCGACTGGGCGGGCTGGCCGGACCCGTTCGGGCAGTGGCACCACGACCCCTGCGAGGACGCGGGCACCGAGGGCGGGCCCGGACAGCAGGCAATCGACTCGCTACCCGGCGAGACCAACAGAGAGGATCGCGCATGAAGAACGGCATCCACCCCGACTACCACCCGGTGGTATTCCAGGACGCGGGAACCGGGACGAAGTTCCTGACCAGGTCGACCATCGTCAGCGACCGCAGCATCGACTGGGAGGACGGCAACCGCTATCCGCTGGTGGTGGTCGACGTGACGAACGAGTCGCACCCGTTCTGGACTGGCGCGGCGCGGCTCATGGACACCGCGGGCCGCGTGGAGAAGTTCGAGCGCCGGTACGGCAAGCGCCGGGCCTGACAACCACACCCCACACAAGAGAAGGAGCGAACAGGAAATGGCAGTACCGAAACGACGCATGTCGCGCTCGAACACCCGCAGCCGCCGAGCCCAGTGGAAGGCCACCGCACCGGACCTGGTCGAGGTGACCGTCGGCGGGCTGACCCACCGGGTGCCGCGGCGACTGGTCCGCGCGGTGCGGCTCGGGCTGTACGAACCCGGCGCGCGCTGACCCGATGGCCGTCGGCCGGTCCCTGGCTGGCTGACGGCTGACGGCCCGCCGCCCGTTGCATCCTGACGGCCCGCCGTCGTGGCACCCTGGACCGGTGCTGATCGAGGTGCTGGAGTTGGTCGGCGTCGTGGCGTTCGCCGCCTCCGGCGCGCTCGTCGGGGTCAGCAAGCGGCTCGACATCTTCGGGGTCTGCCTGCTCGGGGTGTTCACCGCCATCGGCGGCGGTGTGATCCGCGACGTGCTCCTCGACATCCACCCGCCGACCTCCCTGAACACCTGGCCCAACTTCACCACCGCGCTGGTCACCTCGCTGGTGGTTTTCTTCCTGCACTCCGCGGTGTCCCGGTTGCGCCGCGAGATCCTGGTCCTCGACGCCGTCGGGATGGGCCTGTTCGCGAGCAGCGGGGCGGCCATCGCCCTCACGGCAGGGGCCAGCGGCCAGGCAGCCTGCCTGATCGGCGCGACCACCGCGATCGGCGGCGGCGTCCTGCGCGACGTGCTGGTCAACGAGCTGCCGCTGCTCCTACACCGCGACCTGTACGCGGTGCCGGCCCTCATCGGGTCCACAGTCGTGGTGGCGTGCTCGGGGTTCGGTCTCGCGTCGAACGTCGGGCTGGTGGTGGGCACGGTGTCGGCCTCGACGATCCGGCTGCTCGCCCTGTGGCGGCACTGGAACCTGCCTGGCCCCCGGATATCCGAGAGCTGAGAGGTCGGGATTGACCGCCGCCGCTCAGACCCCTCTCAGCGAGATCTCAGTTCATGGGGTCAAACTGTGACCATGCGCATTCTGGTGGTCGACGACGACCGTGCCGTGCGGGAATCCCTCCGCCGCTCCCTCACCTTCAACAGCTACACCGTCGACCTCGCCGTCGACGGTGTCGATGCGCTCGAGAAGGTCGCGGCGGCGCGTCCCGACGCGTTGGTGCTGGACGTGATGATGCCGCGGCTCGACGGGCTGGAGGTGTGCCGCCGGCTGCGCAGCACGGGCGACGACCTGCCGATCCTCGTGCTGACCGCGCGGGACTCGGTGTCCGAGCGCGTCGCGGGTCTCGATGCCGGGGCCGATGACTACCTGCCCAAGCCGTTCGCCCTCGAGGAACTGCTCGCCCGCCTGCGCGCGCTGCTGCGCCGCGCCGCGCCCGACCTGGGCGCCGAATCGGAGGCGATGACGTTCGAGGACCTCACCCTCGACCCGGTCACCCGCGAGGTCACCAGGGCAGGCCGCTCGATCAGCCTCACCCGCACCGAGTTCTCATTGCTCGAGATGTTGATGGCCAATCCGCGCCGGGTGCTCACCCGCAGCCGCATCCTCGAGGAGGTCTGGGGCTACGACTTCCCGACCTCGGGCAACGCACTGGAGGTGTATGTGGGCTATCTGCGGCGAAAGACCGAGGCGGAGGGCGAATCCCGCCTGATCCATACCGTTCGCGGTGTCGGCTACGTGCTCCGGGAGACGCCTCCGTGATGGTTGCCGGCTTCGGTAGGAACGGCGCGGCGGCGGGCGGCGGCGCAGCCGGGGAGCAGGCGCCGATGCCCGAGATGCGGCCGCCGATGCCGCTGACCAGGTCGGTGTCGCTGCGCTGGCGCGTCACCCTGCTCGCGGCCTCCGTCGTGGCAATCGCGGTGGCGGTCATGGCGATTGCCGCATATGCGGTGGTCTCGCGCGCGCTCTACGCCGAGGTCGACTCGCAGCTGCGGACCCGCTCGGCCACCCTGATCGACAACAACCTCGACGCGATGGACTTCCGGTACATCTCGCTGGCCACCTTCTACTCCAACGACATCAGCGTCGCGCTGATCTTCCCGGACCAGAACGTGTACATGCCCCCGGGATCGAACGCGCCGATCGGCGACGCCGAGATGTCGGTGGCCAGGGGCGAACACGACTCCGCCCTGCGCACCATCGACGGCCAGCGCGTGCTCACCCAGAAGACCAATCTCGGCAGCACGCTGGTGATCGCACAGCGTCTCGCGACGACCGGGGAGGTGCTCGACCGGCTCGCCTGGGTCCTGTTCATCGTCGGCGGATGTGGCGTCGGACTGGCCGCCCTGGCCGGCATGGCGGTGGGGCGCACCGGGTTACGGCCGATCGCGCGGCTCACCGCGGCCACCGAGCGGGTCGCGAGAACCGACGATCTCACCCCGATCCCCGTCACCGGAAACGATGAGCTGGCCCGGCTGACTGTGTCCTTCAACACGATGCTGCGGGCGCTCGCCGAGTCGCGGGACCGGCAGAGCCGGCTCGTCGCGGACGCGGGCCACGAGCTCCGCACCCCGCTGACCTCGCTCCGCACCAACATGGAGCTGCTCATCGCCTCGGGCCGCCCTGGGGCGCCGCACATTCCGGACGAGGACATGGCGGAACTGCGGTCCGACGTGATCGCGCAGATCGAGGAGCTCTCGACCCTGGTCGGAGATCTCGTCGACCTCGCGCGCGAGGACGCCCCCGAGACCGTGCACGAGAGGATCGACCTCAGCGAGACGGTGGAACGCTCCCTCGAACGGGTCCGTCGGCGCCGCAACGAGGTGGACTTCGAGGCCCAGACGGTCCCGTGGTTCGTCTATGGCGACGGCGCCGGCCTCGCGCGGGCGGTGCTGAACGTGCTCGACAACGCGGCCAAGTGGAGCCCGCCCGGGCAGGCGGTGCGGGTCCGGATGCAACAGCTCGACGGCGGCCACCTCGCGTTGACCGTCTCCGACGCGGGCCCGGGCATCCCCGAGGAGGACAGGCAGCTGGTGTTCGAGCGGTTCCATCGGTCCACCGCCGCCCGCTCGATGCCGGGATCCGGGCTGGGCCTGGCCATCGTCCGGCAGGTCGTGGTCAAGCACGGCGGGACGGTCGAGGCCGGCCGGTCCGAGCGCGGCGGAGCCCTGATCACGATCGTGCTGCCCGGCGAGGCCGAGTTCGTGCCGGAAGGACGGCCCGACGGGAGGGTCTCGGCAAACTGACAGCCTGATCTCAGCACCCTCTCAGACCGCTCGGGCACAGTCGTGAGCAACAAGATCGAATGCAGCGCGCCGAGTGCGCGCAGGGGAGAACGGATACCAGCCAGCGATGACTGACGACCACAGCAACCGGCCGAACCAGCCGCAACCGAGCCAGGACCCGACCCAGGCACAGCCCACTCACCAGTCGGCTGCCCCGACCGTCGGAATGCCGCAGTCCGGCCACGAGCAGGCGGCGGACGCGACAGCGGCGTACCCGCAGTACCAGCAGTCGTACCAGCAGCAGGGGTACGCACAGGCGCCCTACGGCGCGTACCGGCCGGCCGAGCAGTACCCGACCGTGAGTGGCCCCGCCCCCGCACCCGGCGCCGTCCCCGCCGCGGACACGGTCGCCGGTGCGGGCGCACCCACGGCCACCAAGCCCAAGTCCTCGCGTGTCGCTCTCGCCACGGGCGCGATCGCCCTGGCCCTGGTCAGCGGCGGCATCGGTGGGATCGCCGGCGCCTGGGCCTCGGGCGAGGGCGCCGGTCCCGTGACGAACTCGCTGAACGCTCCGAAGGCCAACGCCAAGCAGGCCGCGAACGCGCCCGCCGGCTCGGTGCAGGCGGTGGCGCAGAAGGTGCTCCCGAGCGTGGTGCAGATCCAGGTCGCGGGCAGCCGAGCCGAGGGTGAGGGTTCCGGCGTCATCCTGTCCTCGGACGGGCTGATCCTGACCAACAACCACGTCGCGGCCGGCGCGGGCCCGGACGGCAAGATCATGGTCGCGTTCTCCGACGGATCCACCGCAGCCGCCAAGCTGGTCGGCACGGATCCGATGTCGGACCTCGCGGTGATCAAGGTCGAGGGCAAGAACGACCTGACCCCGATCGAGCTGGGCAGCTCCGCCGATCTCCAGGTCGGTCAGGGCGTCGTGGCGATCGGGTCGCCGCTCGGCCTGGCCGGGACCGTGACGAGCGGCATCATCTCCTCGCTGAACCGGCCGGTGTCCACCAGCGGTGAAGCGGCCAACCAGAGCACGGTCATCGACGCCATCCAGACCGACGCCGCGATCAACCCCGGCAACTCGGGTGGTGCGCTGGTCGACATGGAGGGCAGGCTGATCGGCATCAACACGGCGATCGCCACGCTCGGCGGCGCGCAGGCGGGCGGCCAGCAGGGCGGCTCGATCGGTCTCGGATTCGCGATCCCGGTCGATCAGGCCCGGCGCATCGCCGACGAGCTGAGCAAGACCGGCAAGGCCTCGCAGGCGATCATCGGGGTCACGGTGCCTTCCAATGACGATTCGCACGGGGCGGGCGTCAAGGACGTTTCGCCGGGTGGGCCCGCAGCGCAGGCCGGGATCCCCGGCGGCGCGGTCATCACCCGGGTCGACGATCGGGTCATCGACAGCGGTGACGCGCTGATCGCCGCGATCCGCTCGCACGCGCCGGGGGACAAGGTGAAGATCACCTACACCGACGCCAAGGGGCTCGGCGAAAAGACCGTCGAGGTCACCCTCGGCACCGCGCCGACGCAGGGCGGTCGCTGATGTACCCGACGAACGACCGCGCCGACCGGCGCGGCCGTTCGTCCGCCGCGATCCGTCGGATTCACGGGCGGTCGGGTTCGGGCGTGGGGCCGGGCACTACCGTAGGAGTCATGGACATCGAAGCCACACTTGCCGGCCGAGCCCTCGTCGTGATCGTCGACGACCGCGCCGCCCACGGTGCCGAGGTCGACGCGGTCGGTCCCCTCGTCACGGAGCTGCTCGGAGAGGCGGGATTCTTCGTCGATGCGACCGTCGCGGTGTCCGCGGACGAGGTGGAGATCCGCAACGCCCTCAACACCGCCGTGATCGGCGGAGTGGACCTGGTCATCTCCGTCGGCGGAACGGGGGTCTCGCCCCGCGACGTCACCCCGGACGCCACCGCCGCGGTGCTCGACCGCGAGATCCCGGGGATCAGCGAGGCGCTTCGCTCGTCCGGGCTGGCGGCCGGGGCGCTCGACGCAGGGTTGTCCCGGGGCCTGGTCGGGGTCTCCGGCAGTACCCTGGTGGTGAACCTGGCATCGTCCCGCGCGGCCATCCGCGACGGCATGGCCACGCTCACCCCGCTCGCCGGTCACGTGATCGGGGAGCTCTCCGGGATAGAGGACTAGTCATCACCGACCGCGCCGAGAACACCCCCAGCCGGGACCCGATCGATCGGGCCCGGCTGGCGCGCGTTTTCGGCGATGTCCTGCCCGAGACCACCCGGGACGAGCGTCCGGACGGGTCGGCCGGCGAGGCCTCGTCGGCCGACGAATGGCTGCTGCGACAGGTTCCCCCGCACCACGGCTGATCCCGTTTGTCCGATTGTGAAATTCGGCCTGGGAAGCCGAGACATTGACGGTGGTGAAACGTCGGGTGAACACCTGCCCCCGCGGAAATTATCGACGCCCCGTCGCGTGTCACGGCGAATTGCGAAACGCAACCTTGACGAAGTGATGCGGCTCACCCAATTCCCCAGTGCTCCATACATTGTCATGCTGGTCAGGCGTGGTTACTCTCCTCCGCGAGTCAGTACAGGAACAGGGTCGGCGGAGCTCAGAAATGCGCGTCTGCCGGGAGATTTTCCCCGAGTTCGGGGGAAATATCTCCGGCGAATCTCAGCCCGCATTGATCACCTCGAGTTCACCTCGCGGTCACCATTGTTGGTAATACTTCGCCGGGCCGTATGGACCACTCATCAGCCTCGGCGGTCGAGGTTGAGAAGTAGCAGAACCTTATGAGGGGAACGAATGAGCGAGAACCGCAAGTCCGGCCTGCGCCGTGGCGCCCGTATCGCCGGCGCCGGTGCCGCTGCGGCGGTGGCGATCGGCCTGATGTCGACCGGTGCGGCGCATGCCGACACCTTCGTGCCGCTGCCCGACGGGCAGAAGGCCGGGCCGGGAGCGGTCGTCTCCCGCACCGGTGAGAGCGCCCTGATCTCCCCGTCGCTGGCCGCCAATGGCGCCGGCCGCACCGCGTGGGTGTCGGGCACCGTCACCGCCGACGTCAAGGGCATCACCAAGGAAGGCGAGGTGGGACCGTTCAACGGTGCCACCAACGACAAGGGCACCAACAACTCGTCCACGCACGGGGTCTCGCGGATCAGCACCGGTTACATCGTGGGCTGCCAGGTCGACATCACCGGTCTGGGCGGCTCCATCGGTGCCGGCCTAGACCTCTCGGGCCCCTCGATCTCCGGCTCGCTGACCGTTCCGGTCTCGGCCGGCCAGGTCAAGTTCGTGAACGTCGCGGGCAAGGACATCAAGAAGAACGGCAAGTACTCGGTGCAGTACCAGGACACCCAGCTCGAGATCCAGAACTGCGGCGGCTTCGCCCAGGCCCGCTCGTACACGGTGGTCGAGATCGTCGGCGACAACTACTCGAAGACCACCCTGTACGGCCAGCCGTTCAGCATCGGCTGACCTGATCTTCTTCGCCCACACACTTTCTCGCATTCGCGAACCCAGACCCTCAGAGGGGAACAATGAACGCCAGCAAGAACGGCCTGCGCCGCGGGCTGCAGACCGCCGCCGTCGGTGCCACCGCCGCCATCGCCATCGGTTTCTTCTCCGCCGGTGCGGCGAACGCCGACACCTTCGTCCCGCTGCCCGACGGTTCGATCACCGAGACCCTCGTCGACGGCACCGTCGTCAAGGTCACCCGGACCGGTGAGTCGGCGAACATCTCGCCGTCGATGGGCTCGACCCCGCTGCACCGCAACGTGTGGGTCTCCGGCTCGACCAAGGTCGAGATCTCCGGCGCCAACGCCGACGGCGGCAAGATCGAGCCCGGCTACGTGGTGGCCTGCCAGCTCACCCTCGGCGGCAAGGGTGGCGCCGACACCGGAATGTCCTCCAACTGGGAGGGCGAGGGCGTCAAGCAGACCGCCAAGAGCGCGGGCAACCTGTCCATCGCGCCGGGCCAGGCGAAGAACGTCAAGCTGCTCGACCTGGAGAAGGCCGATGACTTCGGCGGCGAGTCGCACACCGGCGCCAACAGCTTCAAGGGCAAGAGCGGCAGCGTCACCTGGGCCGACTCGACCATCGGTGTCGAGGGCTGCGCCGGCTACGCGCAGGCTCGCTCGTACGTGAAGGTCACCGCCAACACCAAGAACGTGAGCAGCACCATCACCCTGTGGGGACAGCCCTTCAGCCTCGGCTGATTCTCGACCCCCCAGCGTCGAGTGACGCGAATCACAACATGGTCAAGGCCCAATCACGAACGGGCAGAGGACGAATCACGAGCGTGTGATCGACCGGCAGAAGCCGGGGACGAAACGGACATTTCCGTCGTTCCCGGCTTTTTGCTGTTACCTGGGTCACCGGCACAGTTAATGGTGTGTAAAAGTGAGGTTTCGGGTCTATTCGTACGTTGTTCAACCATTTAGCTTTGCGGGGCAACCGCGCTCACCGCCTCCTTCGGCGAGGAGTGAGCGCAAGACCTGTGAGGGGATTCAATGAGCGAGATCCGTAAGCGCGGCGCCCGTATGGCTGGTGTCGGTGCTGCCGC